>DATJTX010000021.1 GCA_035502855.1 Candidatus Baltobacteraceae bacterium | reverse complement strand
GGGCAAGGGCATTTTCCGGTGCGGGTCTTCGTTGCATCCTCGGTCACAGAGCGCGTTGCTATGCTCCCTCGGATGCGCCTCGATTCGCACCGGAAAATGCTCCTTGCGATCGGTACAGCGACTTCTTCAGAGCTTCCCTAGATGTCCGCCGGGGTATCCACGTCACGATAGGGCCACGGCTCCTCGATCGCCACCAGGCGGCGGGTGAGACCGGCCCGGTCGCGTACGCATGCGATCGGCTCGCCGTCGCAAAGCTGTTCGATCAGCGGCCGCGCGCCGGCGGCGAAGACCACCGGATGGCCCGGCGTCCCGTCCGAGCGCACGGGGAAAGCCACGTCGGCGCCGTCGATGGACGCGGCAACGCACGCGACGTCGTGCGGGCCGATCAGCAACAGATCCGCCGGCAACACGGCGATCGCGCTTTCCGGGGCGATCGCCGCATTCGCCAAGCGCAGCGAGTACGACATGCCGCGCTCGGGATGGCGATTCACGATCGTGTGCGGATGCAGCGCTCGCGCGCGCGCCGCGATCGCCGGACTGCACACCAACACCGAGTCGAACGCGCCGCCGGCGCGCACGGCCCGCTCGAGCAGGGTTTCGCCGCCCGGCAAACCGTGAAGAAGTTTGTCCGAGCCGAACCGCCGCGAACGTCCCGCCGCGAGCACGACCACCGTGAGCATCGTTACAAGCGCGCGCCGATCGCGTCTTGCGCCGCCTCGACCAGCGCACCGCTTCCGATCAGCTCGCGTGCGATCGCGATGTCCGGTGCGGGCGAACGATCGGCGCTCCACGGCGCGATACGGCTGCGCGCGCGATCGAACGCCGCCTGCGTTCCGGTTCCGGATCGCAGCGGCCGGCGAAAATCGGTTGCCGCGAGCGCGCCGAGGAGTTCGCAGGCGAGCGCGCCTTCCACGTTGTCGAGTGCGCGCATCAAATTATTGGCTGAGGTCATGCCCATGCTGACATGATCCTCCTGACCGGCTGAGGTCGGAATCGAGTCGACGCTCGAGGGCCAAGCCAGTCCCTTGTTGTCGTTGACCAGAGCGGCCGCGGTGTACTGCACGATCATCAAACCCGATTGCAATCCCGAGCGGCCGGTCAGAAAGAGCGGCAAGCCGCGATCCTCCGCGTTGAGCAGAAGATAGAGCCGGCGTTCGGCGATCGAGGCAAATTCGCAGACCGCGAGCTTGAGAAAATCGATCGCCAGCGCAATCGGCTCACCGTGGAAGTTTCCGCCGGAAAGAAACTCACCGTCGTCCGGAAAGACCAGCGGATTGTCGGTCACCGAATTCGCTTCGATTTGCGTGACCGTGCGCGCGTAATCGATCGCGTCGCGCACCGCGCCGTGAACGACCGGAATGCAACGGAACGAATACGGATCTTGGACGCGTCCGCACTCGCGATGCGACAGCATGATCTCCGAGCCCGCGAGCAACGCGCGCAAATTGGAGGCGACGCGTTCTTGACCGGGATGCGGACGCAAATCGTTCAAGCGCCGGTCGAAAACACGATCCGTACCCAAGAACGCCTCCAGCGAGAGCGCGCCGATGACGTCGGCGGCGGCAGCGAGCCGCAGCGAACGCAAGACGGCAAGCGCGGCGATGCCGGTCATCACCTGCGTGCCGTTGATGAGCGCGAGACCTTCCTTCGGCCCGAGCGTTACCGGCCGCAAGCCCGCGCGTTCGAGCGCCGCCGCGCTCGGCAACCGCTCGCCTGCGAAACTCGCTTCACCCTCGCCGATAAGCGTCAAACTCATGTGCGCGAGCGGCGCGAGATCGCCGCTGGCGCCGACCGATCCTTGGCACGGCACGACCGGGGTCACGCCCCGATTGAGCAACTCGACCAAGAGATCGAGCGTGTCGAGTTTTATGCCGGAATGACCGGCCGCCAGCGAATTCACCCGCAGCACGCCGGCAGCGCGAACCAGCCGCGCATCGAGCGGCGCACCGGTTCCCGATGCATGAGAACGCACCAAATTCAATTGCAGCGCCGCGGCGTCGGCCGGGTCGATCTGGACGTTCGCCAAACGACCGAAGCCGGTGGTGACGCCGTAGATGGCATCGCCGAGCGCAAAGCGCTCCTCCACGAACGCGCGCGCACGCGCGACGCGTTCGCGCGCAGCGGGGGCAATCGTAACGGAGGCGCCGCCGGCCACCGCCTCGATCGATTCGAGATCGAGATGACGGCCGTCGAGCTCGACGCGCCGCTGCGAGACTGTTTGGGACATAGCGGTACACGCCATAGTTCAAAGTGGATAACCGGACGCCTGCCGTGCATAACCGCAAAAAACTTGTGGATAGCGTGTTCATTGCGCGGTTCGCCCGCTTGATGCGCTCTAGCGACGGTGCTACCATCACCTCACTTCGAATTCATCGGAGTGCGACGCACGTATCGGTCGCGATCGGAAGCAATGCGCGTGATGGCTGCGCTGGTAGCCATCCGCCGCGACGATCGAACCGCCGCGGCGTCAGTCGGGCTCTCCCACCCGGGAGCCCGATAGGCGATCGCGGTGCGCGAATACGTCGAGACTCGCCGGCTATACGCCGGCGAGTTTTGTATTGAGGGAATGCCGCCGAAGAGGGAACTGATGCTGAACGGATTTCTCGCCACCTGCCTTCTCGCGCTCGTGCTCGCGCCGGCGCAGCACGGCACGTTCGAACACTACACGTTCGCGCTCACCTGGCAACCGGGTATTTGCGCGACCGACGGCGGCTGCCGGCGCGATCAACCGAAGACCCCACTGATCGGCCTCCATGGATTGTGGGCTTCGCGCCCGCGGGATCTCATCGACGAGGGCATCGTCGATCGAGCGTGGTGGTCGAAGGGCTGCGATTTCTACGATCGCGACCGGGAGGCGCCGCCGATCGACGCCGCGCTGCACGCGCAGCTCGAGGCGGTGATGCCGCAGTTCACCCACGACCTCTTGACGCACGAATACGACAAGCACGTTCAATGTTTCGGATTCGATCCCACCCGGTTCTTTCGCACCGAACTCGCCATGCGCGAAGCGGTGGTCTCGAGCTCGTTCGGACGGTATCTGATGCAGCAGGCCGGACACGACGTCAGCCACGCGAGCGTCGTCGATCGATTCGAGGCCGGCTTTGCAACCGGCCGTGGAAGCGCGCTCCAGCTCGAGTGCGGGAAGACCTCGTCCGGCGAAATCGTCCTGACCCAATTCTGGATCACGATCCGTGCAAACGAAATCGACGCGTTCCCACGACCCGTCTCGCTGATGGATACGCCGACCGATCAGGACACGTGTCCCGCGACCTTTCGGATCCCCGCGTGGTAGTCCAAAACCTCCGCGCCGGCGGAATATTTCTCGGCGATTTCCCGGGCAAGCGACGCGATGCGAACGCGTGCGTCCGGCGGCGTGAGTATTTCGGCTTGCGAGCCCCAACCGAGCACCCAGCGCACGAGTTCGTCGACGTCGCTCACGCGATATTCGATCTCGACGCTGCCGTCGTCGAAGCGCTCGGTTTGACGCTCGGCCACCACGCGCGCGGCCAGCGCTGCTTTGGCGACGCGCGATGCGAAGCGCACGCGCACGAGGGTCGTTTCCCCGCCGTGCATCACGCCGCTGATCGAGCCGGCGGCGAACACCTCGACGTCGAAATCGTTCGGTTTGGTGAACGTATGCGCGGTCACGTGCACGTCGGAGATATTGTCGATCGCGAAGACACGCTTGTCGCGTCGCGCGTGATCGTAGGCGACGCAATAGATGCGCCCCAAACTGACGATGAAACCGTACGGATCGGCTTCGCGCGCACTGCGGTTTCCCTCTTTGTCTTGATAGATGAATTGCACGCTGCGCGAGGAACGCTCGGCCGCCGCAAACAGCCCAAAGGCGCGTTCACCGTCTTCGTCGAGCCGCGTTTCGGAGAGCCGGAACGAAACCGGTGAAGGCGCGTCGACCCGTGCCCGCACGGCGGTGCGAGCCGAGCCCAGGAGCTTATCGGTGATCTCGTCGATCGAAGCTCCGATCGCGCCGCCGATCGACGCGCCGAACGAACGGAGCGCGACCAAGCCGAACAGTTCGCCGTTCGAGAGGTCGAGACGTTTGAGGCTGTACCCTTCGGCGAAGCGATAGGCGTTGGCGGCACGGTCGAAATACCAGGGGAAACCGGCGTCGGCCAAGACGGCGAGATAGCGGCGCAGGCTGCGCGTGCTGGGACGCCGTGCGCCTTCCGCGATCCGCTCTTTGAGGCTCTCGAACGAGTGACGCCCCTCGTCGATCGCGCTGAGGAGGCGGACCAGCAGCACGATTTTGGGTTCCGTTGTGCGTTCCACTGATTCCATACTCTAGCGCAGATCGTGACCCCGTGGTGTGCCAACTGCCCGGCCTAGTGCTCAAAATTCTATCAATTCGGAGATCGCTTGGGAAAGCAGCCGTCAGGGGCCGAGATCGGTGGGGCGCCGGGCAGCGGCGGCGTAGCGGTCAAGCCGACCTCGAGCGGATAACTCGAGCTGCCGTCGGTCATCGTGTCGACCTGGAGCTGGTAGCGAGACCCGGGCGCAAGTTCGAAGGCGGCGATCCCGTACCGCTCGCTGCTGTCACGAACGCAGCCGACCTGGTGCAGCACACCGTCGACGAGGAAGCTCGAGCGCACCACTCCGCCGAGCGGGCGTTCGTAGAGATAGACCGTCGCGTTCTGTGCGGTTGGATTCGCAAGCGAAAAGAGCAGCGTCTGGAGGACACCATAGTCGCCGTAATCCGTGCCGCGTCCGCCCGGCACGCGGTTGGGCGGAGCCTGGTTACGGCCGCCGTACTGCGTAATCGCGTCGGGACCGCCGACGCTGTACGCGAGCGAGGTCGTTCCGAAATCATCGATCGAAAAAGCGCCGGTGCGATGGTGGCCGTCGCGCGGAAGCAGCGGGCCGTCAAGTGCGCCCGCAACGTCTTCTCTCTGCGCGAGCGAGAGTACGGTCACCTCGAGAGGACCGCCGGCGAGCACCTGGATATCGACGCTGCCGGCCACGCACTGCTTTGCCGTCATGAGCACGTCGTGCAGTACGAGCGGCTGGGTGATGCCGACCGAAACGACCTCGCCTTCATTGCGCGGCTTCATCTCGAGCATACCTTTGCTCACCGCGTGTCCGACGCTGAGCACGTCGATATTCGGGCCGGCCGACGAGTCGATGACCTGCACCAGCGCCGGAACCCCGGTGGATTGCAAAGCCACCACTAATCGGCGCGGCGGGCCGCCGTCGTCATGGTAGTAGTAGAGCCGCGCCGGATTTGCCGCGCTCACGCTGGTGCGATAGATCACGCCGTCGGCGTCGACGCGTTCGGGGTCGTCGTCGTAGAAGAGCGTCGGCGGCGCAAACGGCTCGACTGCCTCGTTGTCGACGCGCACGCGCGCCGTCGTGCTGACGTCGTAATCGGCGGCATTGCCGCCGATGGCGACGGGGACGTCGAAGGTGAGCTGCGCGTTCGGAAGCGGGGGCACGGGCGTGGTCGCGGGCTGCGCCACGGTCTCGCTCGCGCCGGGCTGCAGGCTCGAGCGCTGCGCGATCGCGTTCTGCACCTGCGACCAGAGCCACGGCCATTGGACGGGCTGGCCGGTCACCGTCAGCGCGAGCCGCGCCGGCGCGACCCCGGCATCGAGCGCCACGCGAACCGGTAGGTCGAACCGGTCGCCGCCGCTATCGCTCAGATGCAGCGTCGTCGTGCCCGTCTGGGCGCCGGCGCGCACCGCGATCACGTCGGTCACCGGATCGACCTGAACGCGCACGAGCGTGTCGGAGGCAACGGAGAGCGTGCCATCAACACCGTCGACCGGCACGAACCGTTGCTGGAAGGGATGGAGCGCGAGCGCGAGAGCCGCTGGGAGCATGTGTTAGAATCAAGTGCCATGCTCGACGTAGCCGTTCCCTCCCGAGTCGCCGCCGACTTGGCGGCATTCGGACGATTCGCTGCCGCCCGCGGCTGGGTGCCGGCAACCGCCGGTAATTTCTCTTCTCGGATCGATGCCGACTATGTAGCGATCACTCGCTCGGGTATCGACAAGGGCAGCATCACCGCGCAGGACGTGATCGCCGTGCCGCTCGCCGGCTCCCTGCCGCCGGGTGTTTCGGCCGAAACGCCGCTGCACGTCGCGCGCTATCGGCGCGGGCCGGCCACCGGCGCGATTCTGCACGTGCACACGGTCGCGGCAACCGTGCTCTCGCGCGCCGACGCGCCGCAGGGCTTCGTCGAGCTCGACGGCTTCGAGATGCACAAAACGGTCGGCTTGCGCACGCACGAGAGCACGCTGCGCCTGCCGATTTTCGCTAACGACCAAGACACAGCGGCGCTGGCCGAACGCATCGAGTCGGTTCTCGATGCCGAGCCCGTCGTGCCCGGATACCTGCTGGGCGGACACGGGTTGTATGCTTGGGGTGCGACAATGGTCGATGCGCAGCGCCACCTGGAAGGCCTAGAGTTTTTGCTTGCGTGTTCCTTAGAGGAACGGAGGTTACGCCGATGACGATGACTGCGACGACGACGCTTCGCATTTTCGAGCAAGCCAATCCCGGCGAACTCGTGCTCGATACGACCGACGGAGAGCGGATCGCACAGGAGCTGCGCGCGGTCGGCGTCCGCTTCGAGCGCTGGGCCGCCGACGCCGAGTTGCCCAAGGGTGCGGATCAGCAGACCGTGCTCGACGCCTATCGCAGCTCGATCGACAAACTGGTCGCGCAGTGCGGCTATCAGTCGATGGACGTGCTGCGCCTGGAACGCGGTACACCGAACACCGAACCGATTCGCAACAAGTTTCTGAACGAGCACCAGCACTCCGAAGACGAAGTGCGCTTCTTCGTAGAAGGGCGCGGCGCGTTCTATCTTCATCTGAACGGCCGCGTCTATCAGACGATTTGCGTCAAGGGCGATCTGATCGGCGTCCCCGCCGGTACGAAGCATTGGTTCGACATGGGATCGGATCCCGAGTTCACCGCGATTCGCCTCTTCGACAATCAAGAAGGCTGGGTCGCCAACTTCACCGGCGATCCGATTGCGGAAAATTTCCCCAAGCTCGATTAACCTCGGAATGCGCTTCCGCGCTCGAGTCGCGCTGATCGATATCGAAGGAACGGTCGGCTCGATCGCGTTCGTGCGCGACGTACTCTTTCCGTATGCGTCGGCACGCATCGACGCGTACGTCCGCGAGCACGAATCCGATCCGGCGGTGCGCGAGATCCTCGACCAAACCGCGCGCGAGACCGGCGTGGAGCGCGGCGATCTTCCCGCGCTGCTGCGGGCACTCCACGATTGGTCGGACCGCGACGTCAAAGTTACGCCGCTCAAGCAGCTGCAAGGGTTGATCTGGGTGGAAGGCTTTGAATCGAGCGGATTGCGCGGCCACCTCTATCCCGACGCGATCGATGCCCTGCGCCGCTTCCACGATGCCGGCGCATCACTCTACATCTACTCCTCGGGATCCGTCGCGGCGCAGAAACTGCTCTTCGGGCACAGCGTCGCCGGCGACTTGCTTGCGCTCTTTTCCGGATTTTACGACACGACGATCGGCGGCAAGCGCGAAGCGCGGTCGTACGAACGCATCGTGAACGAGATCGGTGTTGCGCCGAGCGAGGTGATCTTCTTCTCCGACAACGTCGCCGAACTCGACGCCGCCCGCGCGGCCGGCGTACAAACCGTGCAGCTCGCCCGGCCCGAAGACGAAACGGTTCCCACGACCGCTCATCCGAGCACCGCTTCATTCGAACGCGTCGAGTTGACGACATGAGCGACGCCAAACGCTACTACGAAGATTTTGAGGTCGGCGACGTTCGCGAGACCGGGCGCTATCGCATCAGCGAGGAGGAGGGGCTCGCATTCGCGCGCGCCTACGATCCGCAGTCCTTTCATCTCGACGCCAAAGCGGCCGAATCGAGCTTTTTCAAGAAGCTCGTGATCAGCGGCTGGCAAACCGCGGCAATCTCGATGCGCCTGCTGGTCGACGCGCGCAAGGGCCAGGAGAGCCCGATTATCGGAACCGGTATCGACGAGCTGCGCTGGACCTTTCCGGTCGCTCCGGGCGACGAACTGCACGTCCGCAGCGAGGTGATCGAAAAAGCACCCTGGCCCGGCGGAAAACGCCGCGGCATCATCCGATTTCGGAATGAAACGATCAATCAAGACGACGTCGTGGTAATGACCTACATCGCAAACGCGGTCGCCCCGATGCGCGACTAGCGGCGCTCACGCCGTCATCGAGGCGATCACCTCGTTTTGGTGATCGATACGGTCGGCGAGCAGGCGCACGATTGCCGCATGGAAAGCCATTGCCGCCGTCGGATCGGCGGTTTCGATTCCATGCAGACCCTCGCGCCCGAGCGCATAGACGACCGTGGCAGTCTCGGCCACGACGGTGGCGTCGCGCGGCATGTTCCGATAGAGGCCCATCTCTCCGAGCGTCGTTTGCGTCCCGAGGCTGCGTATGCGGATGCGGCAATCGTCGATGAGCACGGCAAGCCGTCCTGAATGGACGAAGAACATGCGGTCGGAGCTCTCGCCCTGCGCGCAGAGCACGTCACCGGTCGACAATTCAATGCGCTCGACCCGATCGCCGATCAGTTTCGCGAGCGACGAGCCGTACCGGGTGGTAAGCCACGATTCCAAGCCGGCCGCCTCCTCCAGGTGCGCACCGAAGATGTGCAGCAATTGCGCCTCGCAGAATTCTAGTGCGAGATCGAGGTCGGCGAAGTCGGGCGGGCCGACATGGCTTTCAAATGACGCGTTCCAACGGAGAGCGACTTGCGGCCCCATCGAGCAAACCATGAACCGCACGCGATCCGCATCGACATTGCGAGCGAGCTTGATGAACGCCGCCACTGCGGACGAATCGATGCCGGTTACGCCGCCGAAATCGGCAACGATCCAGACGGCGCCGTCGGACGCACGCGCGCACTCGAGCAACTCTCGATAGAGACGATCGGCGGTGCCGAAGAACACGAAGCCGCGCAGACGAAAAATCCGGATGCGATCGCCGTGCAGCGCGAGCACTTCGGATTCGCGCTGCGATCGCTGCAGGCTCGAGCGGATAACCGCTCCCGACCAGCGGTGCTGCACGGCATCGACGCGCCCATATCGTACCGCGAAGGTGATGCAGCCGATGGCGAGCCCGACGATGATGCCCGGAATGAAGCCGAGCCAGACGATGACGATCACGATCGCCCACAACGTCAGGTGATCCCCGGTCGATCGGGCGCCGCGCTTCTGTATGAGCCACCGGTACGCAACACCGCCGCCCAGCGCCATCAATAGCGCTGCCGGTGCGAAAACCGGCAGGAACTCAATCAATCGCCACGGGCCCACGATCATGGCCGCGATCGCGACCACGGCTACGACCACGCCGATCGAGCGATCGCGCACACCGAGCGCGTGATTCATCGACGTGCGCGCAAATGAAACGTACGCGACCATCCCGCCGAGCAGCGATGCTGCCACGTTCGCCCATCCCGTAACACGCAGCTCGCGATCGAGATCGACATCTTTTCCGGTGAGCAGTTCGAGTCCCGTTTCATTGAATAACAGCGTTGCCGCCGAGACGATCGCGATCACGAACATCGCCGGAACGCTCGTCAGCGTGGCGTGAAGGTCGATCGGCGCATGCACCGACCAACCGTAAAACGGCGCCGCCGTCGCGGGCATGCTGAAGAACCACCCGGCACCGCGCAACTGCACCAGCGAAAGGTGCAGTATCGGGATAGCGGCTAGCGCCGCAACGATCGCGGCGAGAAACGTCATAGGGATTGCGACCGCGCCGAAGCGTCGTGACAGGAGCACGAGCAGGATTGCGAGCGCGACGGCAAACCCAAACTGCGCCGGCACCGGCTCTTCAAATAGCCCTCGCGCGGCAGCAAGCCCTAAAGGATGTCCGGTGAGCACGCGGAGGGAACCGAGCAATACCAGCACGCCCGATGCCGCATTGAATCCGCCGACCATCGGCTCGGGGATGAAGCGGATGACCCGGGAGGTTCGCGTCGAGCCGAGCACGATCAAGACCAGCCCGGTCACCAGCGTCGCAAGCGCGATGATCGTGAGCATCGTCGGCACGCGTTTCGCCGGAGCGACGACGGCGAGCGCCGACGCGACGAGGATCAACACCGCGGTCGGATTGTTATCCGGCCCCGCCATGGCAATCGGAAATTCGCTGAAGAACGCAATGACGAGGCCGCCGACAGCGACTGCAGCCAACGCGGAAAAGACACCGTATCCAAGCCCGGCGCGCAGGTCACCGGAGAAGATCAGCGCCGCGAAAGACAGCGCGTACGCGAGCGCGAGAGCAACAGCGACCAGAGCATGAAGCCCGCGCTCGATCGTCAGACGAGTTTGCAACTCGCTGATCCTTTCGAGAGCACGATTATGAATCTTGCTTGCCTACTTCTCCGAGTCGAGCATCGCCATTTGCGCGCCGGCGTAACGCTCGCCGGCAACCGCGTCAGCCGGAATTGCCTCCGCGATCGCGCGCAGGTCGTCAGCCGTGAGCTCCACCTCGAGCGCGGCGAGCGATTCTTCCAGCCGTTCGACCCGGCGCGCGCCGACCAGCGGCACGATGTCCTCTCCGCGCGCCAGCACCCATGCGATCGCAAGCTGCGCCGGCGTGATGCCGCGCTCTGCCGCAAGCACCGCCAGCCGCTGCACCAGCTGCAGGTTGCGGCCGAGATTCTCGCCGGCGAAGCGCGGGCTGTAGGCGCGAAAATCGTTCGCCGGGAGCGCGCGATCCGCGTTCCAATGACCGCTGATCAATCCGCGTGAGAGCACCCCGTACGCGGTGATGCCGATTCCAAGCTCGCGAGCGGCGGGCAAGATACGTGCCTCGATGCCGCGCGTCACCACGGCGTATTCGATCTGCAGATCGCAGATCACGTGCACCGCGCTCGCGCGGCGCAGCGTATCGGCGCCGGCTTCGGAGAGCCCAACGTGACGAACGTAGCCGCGTTCGACCATCTCGGCGATCGCGCCGACGGTCTCCTCGATCGGCACGTTCGGATCGACGCGCGCGGGACGATAGATATCGATGTAATCAGTCTCGAGGCGACGCAGCGAGTACGCGAGCGCGGTCTTGACCGCTTGCGGCCGAGCGTCGTAACCGAGCCAGGCTCCGTCGGGTCCACGCTGCGCACCGAATTTGACGCTGATCACGACGTCCTCGCGTCGGCGTCCGCGCAGCGCTTGCGCGATCAGCATCTCGTTGTGTCCCATGCCGTAGAAGTCGCCGGTGTCGAGCAGATTGACGCCGTGCTCGAGCGCGCGCGCGATCGTGGCCAAACTCTCCGCGCGGTCGCTCGGACCGTAGACGTCCGACATGCCCATGCATCCCAGACCAATCGCGCCGACCAGCGGTCCGGTCGCTCCCAAGCGTCGTTGGATCATCACGGCTTCACCTCGTGTTCGAGCAGTGCGTCGATCGCTTCGACGGCTTGGCGATCGCGCTCGTCATACGTTCCCCGCAACACGGTGAAACGATGACCTAGTTGCGTGAGCATCTCGATGAATCGTTCGTACATCCAGTAGCGTTTGTGCTCGCCATCACGGATCTCGTCGGCGACGAAGGGCACGTCCGGATACGTGAGCAGATAGAGCGCGATGCGCGTAGGATCGAGCGGCCAGCGCGTGGGTTCGCGCTCCATGTAGCGTTCGAACCATATCTTCGACGCTAGCGCGTCGGTATCGCACAACAGTACGCGATTGGCACGCCGGGCGGCTTCGTCCTCGCGCCGCTGCTGCTCGAACGCGATATGGACGAATTCGTCGTCGACCCATCGGCCGAGCTTTCCCGAGCGCGCCTTCTCCAGCGTGTATTCACGTCCGTATTCGGCAACCCAAACCGTGCCGTAGTGCGCGGCAAGCCGCTCGCAGAGCCAGCTCTTCCCGGTCGACTCCGAACCGACGACCCCCACCCGCGGCACATAGTACGCGCGCACGCACGGTTCGAGCCAGTCGAGCATCGCAACCGGATCGCGGCGGACCATCGTCCCGGTGACGGGCACCATCGCGCGCTCGCGGTCGACCATGTAGTGGCTTGCTCCCAGCGCACGTGCGAGCGCCTCGCCGTAATGCTCCGAGCTGAAGAAGACGTCGATCGCCTCGTTACCGAGGAACGCACGAATCCACTGCGCCTCTTCATCGGTCTGTTCGGCCGAGATCGCGGGATCGTCGGGAATAACTCGCACGTCGGCGCCGGGATGGATCTCGCGCAGCCAGTGGGCGCGCAGCGCCGCCGGCACCGTCTGCCGTGCGTAGTCCACGACCAGCACGATCAAACGATCGCACCGCGCGCGCGCCGTGTCGATCAACAGGGCGTGCCCGCGGTGCGGCGGGTCGAACTTGCCGGCCGCGAGGCCGGTCGTCATGCGTGGGCGGGTTCGCTCGGTTCCGCCGGGAGTTCGATCGACGGAATCTTCGAGAACTTCAACTTCTCGGGATCGTCGGAATCGACATCGGCCAGCACGTGATCGCCGGCGACGAAGGTTCCCTTGAGCATCTCCTCGGCCAGCTCATCCTCGACGTTGCGTTGAATCGCGCGACGCAGCGGACGCGCGCCGAACTGCGGGTCCCAGCCCTTCTTCGCGAGCAACGTCTTCGCCGCGTCGGTAACCTTGAGATGCATGTCTTGCGCGCGAACCTCGCGCAGCACTTTCTCCAGTTCGAGTCCGACGATCTCTTCGATCTGCGCTTTGCTGAGCTGATGGAAGACGACGACCTCGTCGACGCGATTGAGGAACTCGGGCCGGAAGGTGTGCTTGACCTCCTCGAGCACCTTGTTCTTCATCCGTTCGTAGCCCTTGGTCTCGTCGTCCTCGCTGCCTTTTTGCGGCCGGAACCCGATGTCGGTCGTCGTTTGCATTCCTGCCGCACCGACGTTCGAGGTCATGATGATCACGGTGTTTTTGAAATCGACCTGGCGCCCTTGAGAATCGGTCAGGCGGCCGTCGTCGAGCACTTGCAGCAGCAGGTTGAAGACGTCGGGGTGCGCCTTTTCGATTTCATCGAGCAGCACGACCGAGTACGGACGGCGGCGCACCGCTTCGGTGAGCTGGCCGCCTTCCTCATAGCCGACGTATCCCGGAGGTGCGCCGACCAGGCGCGAGACCGAATACTTCTCCATGTACTCCGACATGTCGATGCGGATCATCGACTCTTCGTCGTCGAACATGAACTCGGCCAGGCTTCGCGCGACCTCGGTTTTGCCGACGCCGGTCGGGCCGAGAAAGAGAAACGAGCCGATCGGACGATTCGGGTTTTTCAACCCCGCGCGGGAGCGCCGGATCGCTCGCGTGATCACGTTGATTCCTTCGTCCTGACCGACGATGCGCTCGTGCAGCTTCGCGCCCATGTTGAGCAGTTTTTCGGTCTCGGCTTGGGCGAGACGGCTGACCGGAATCTTGGTCCACGACGAGACGATCTCGGCGACGTTTTCCTCGGTGACGCGCAAGGGCTTATCGGCGTTCTGCGCTTTCTTCTCTTGCCACTCGCCCTCGAGGCGCGACTTCTCCAGCCGCAGCTTCTCCTCGCGATCGCGAATCGAAGCAGCCTTCTCGAACTCCTGGTTCTTGACGACCGATTCTTTCTCGGCGATCACGCGGCGCAGTTGCGCGTCGACCTCGCGAATCTCCGCCGGCGGCAACGTGGCCTGCAGGCGCACGCGCGAGCTGGCTTCGTCGATCAGGTCGACGGCCTTGTCGGGCAGGAAGCGATCGGTGATGTAGCGGTCCGAAAGCTTTGCCGCCGCTGCCAACGCCTGGTCGGTGATTTGCACCTTGTGATGGGCTTCGTAACGATCGCGCAGGCCCATCAGGATCTCGACCGTCTCTTCGACCGACGGCTCGCCGACCATGACCGGCTGGAAGCGCCGCTCGAGCGCCGAGTCCTTCTCGATGTGCTTGCGAAATTCGTTGAGCGTGGTCGCGCCGATGCACTGCAGTTCGCCGCGCGCGAGCGCAGGTTTGATGATGTTGCTTGCATCGATCGCGCCCTCGGCTGCGCCGGCGCCCACCAGCGTGTGCAACTCGTCGATGAACAGGATGATCTCGCCCGCCGCGCCGCGGATTTCGTCCATGACGCGCTTCATCCGCTCTTCGAATTCACCGCGGTACTTCGTTCCGGCAACGAGTCCCGCCAGATCGAGCGTGATCACGCGCCGCTCGCGCAGCGGCTCGGGAATATCGCCCTTGATGACGCGCTGTGCCAGACCTTCGGCGATCGCGGTCTTACCGACGCCCGGTTCGCCGATCAACGCCGGATTGTTCTTGGTGCGCCGCGAGAGAATTTGAATCACGCGCTCGATCTCGTTGTTTCGTCCGATCACGGGATCGAGTTTGTTCTCGCGCGCGAGCTGCGTGAGATCGCGGCCGTACGCATCGAGCGTCGGCGTCTTGCTCTTGCCCTTGGGCGCGGGCGGCTGGCCTTCGGCGCCGAGCAGCGATGTGGTTTGCACGCGCACTTTGGCCGGGTCGACGCCAAGGTTGGTCAGCACCCGCGCGGCCACGCCCTCGCCCTCGCGGATCAGGCCGAGCAACAGATGCTCCGTGCCGATGTAGTTGTGGTTGAGCTGGCGCGCCTCTTCGAAGGCAAGTTCGATCACGCGCTTCGCGCGCGGCGTGAAGACCATCTCTTGCTGCACGGTTTGACCGCCGCGCCCGACGATGGCTTCCACCTCTTGCCGCACCTTGGCCAGATTGACGCCAAGCGACTCGAGAACTTTTGCGGCCAGGCTTTCGCCTTCCGAGATGATACCGAGCAGGATGTGCTCGGTACCGATGTAGTTGTTCCCCAAGCGCTGCGCTTCTTCTTGAGCCAGCACGATGCTGCGTCTCGCGCGCTCGGTGAACGGTTCCCACATTGACATTGCTTGGCTTTTCCTCCGGGAAATCGGGCCTTGCGCCCCGCGCAAGTATTTTACTCTAACGCTACCCATCGACGACGGGTTTCGTGACGCCCTTTACTCTTTTGTATCGGGCGGTACGCCCCCGCATCGCTCCGGGCCTCGGCCGAGCCGCAGGATGCGGCTGGAGGTCCGCAGCGCCGGATGCGCGGTCGGCCGTAGGCCGAGCGGACCGTCCTGTATTAAGATGAGAAGTATGCCGACGACCGATCAAATCCGTACCGCCCTGGCCGACGTGAAGGACCCCGAGCTGAACTTGGGGATCCTGGAGCTTGGCTTGGTTTACGACGTAAGCGTGGAAGGGGACGCCGGGGAGTACGTGAGCGTCGTCATGACGCTAACCTCGCCGATGTGCCCGGTCGGTCCGATGTTCAAGAAGTCGGTCGAGGACCACGTCCTTGCGGTCGAGGGGGTCAAGGGAGCGACCATCGATATTACCTTCTCGCCGCCCTGGGATCCGGCGACCATGGCGTCGGACGACGTCAAAGCGATGCTGGGGATTTGGTAGGGCACTAGCGCCTGCCCGCGTCGCTCGCACCGGGAAAAGCAATGATCGCGAGGGCTGTCGTCCCATGCGCGACCATCTTCCCGGCCGCATCGTAAACGCGGCCTTCGGCGGTGGCCATCGTCGAGCCGATATGGACCGCGGTCGCTTCCGCGCGCAGGCGCTGGCCGTTCGGCGTGGCCGGCCGTACGAAGCGCACGTGCAAATCGGTCGTCGTTGCCAACCGATCTTGCGGGAGCTTCGTCTGCACGCAAAGCGTCAGCACCGTATCGAGCAGCGTCGAGATAAATCCGCCGTGCACCACCCCGGCGGGGTTGGCGGCCCACTCATGGGCTGCAACCGAAAAAGTGACGCGCCCCGGTTCCGCCGTTTCGAAGGCGAACTCGAAGGCGCTGCCAAGCGGCGGCGGCGGAATTTCGCCGGCGATCATCGCCTGCATCCATTCCAAATGCGGGCGCCCTGCCATGCCGCGCGCTACTTCGCGAAAATCGGTCCAGTTAAACGTGCGCTCGTGCGCCACTTGCATGATCTTCCTCCAAAGAGAGTGCGTCGCTGACGATCCGCCACGCCGCCGCATTGGCGGAGCGGAAAAATCCCATGTGTCCGATCGCTTTCACGCCGTAGGCGGGCGGATCGATCTCGCGGATCTCCGGCTGCGTACCGGTAAACACCGCCGCCAATCCCTCGATCGCCGCACGCGTGATCCACGCGTCATCGCTCGGCGCCAACATGAGCAGCGAGCCGTGATAGTTCGCGCCGTTGCGTAACGACGTCAGCGTCGGATCGTCGAGGAAATACCTTGGATTCATGACCCAGCGGCTCCATTCGCGCGCCACGCCGGGCGCCAGGTCCTCGCCGAAACCCATCCGCGATCCGGGTGAATAGCCGCAAATCGCGACCGCCAGCGGCGTAACGAATCGCATCAGCAGGTAGACGCGATAGCGCTCGCGCGGCGTCACGTATCCCCAATAGCCCAAACCGGAAGCAATCGTGACGGCACGCGCGATCTCGTGATTGTTCGGCGCGAGCAAGAGTGCGTGACCGCCGTACGAATGTCCGACCAGATGCAGCCGCGCAAGCGGGTAGCGTTCGCGCATCCACGCGATGACGCCGGGCGCGTCGAGTTCCCCCCAATCGCGCATGCGCGCTCTCGAGCGGCGCAACACGGACGGCGGCTCGCCCGATCCGCGGTAGTCATAGGTAACAACCGCCGCGCCCAGCGTCGCGAGATAGGCTGCCAAGCCGCCGTAGTAACCGCGCGGCACAGCCGTCGCGCCGCTGATTATCACCGCGGCGCGCGCCTCCTGCGGCTCGAACAGCGTGGCGCGCAGTGCGGCGCCGTCGAGCGCGGGAATGGTTAGGTCGCACATTGCTCGTCGAGCCAAGCGCGCAACGCGCCGCACACGTTGCGCGAATGCGCGCGCGAACGCAACCCTCGGACGAGTAAGACGGCCCCCTCGAGTGAGGCGACGACGAAATCCGTCGCTTGCTCGAGATCCATCGTCGCGCGCAACTCGCCGGTGGAAACGGCGCGCCGCAAGTTCCGATGCACGAGCGCGCGCATCACCTGAAAGGCGTCAGCAACGCGTTCGCGCAGGAACGGCAGCGCGTCGTCGGCTTCGATGCACACGTTCATCACCGGACAGCCGCCGTCGATAACCGGCCGCTCGCAATACCGCTCGAACGCGTCGATGTACGCGCGGATCCGTGCCAGTCCCGGCGCGACGGCGAGCAACGCTTTGGTGAAGTACGCGTCGACTTGCGCGTAAGCATAGTCGAACGCTTCCACCGCAAGTTCTTCCTTGCTCGCGAAATGGTTGTAGAGGCCGCCCTTCTCCAACTCGGTCGCTTCGAGAATGTCGGCGATCGACGTGCCCGCGAACCCGCGCCGGTTGAAGATCGGGGCGGCCGACGCGAGGATCGCGGCCCGCCGTTTCGAACCCCTCATAAAAACAGACCGTTCGGTCTGTAACCTTTGACATCCTTGAGGGCGTTGCACGAACGGCATGCAGTCACACGAGGAGCTGGTCGAGTTCGGCGCGCGGCGGTGGCTCATCGTCGTCGGCGTGATGTCGGCGACACTCCTGCAAGTGCTGGACGCCACCATCGTCAACGTCGCACTCCCGACGATTCAGGGCAACCTCGGCGCAAACTTCGACGACGGCGCCTGGATCGTCACCGGGTACATCATCGCGGCGGTGATCGTCATCCCGCTCACGCCCTGGCTGCAGCAGGTCTTCGGCCGGCGCAATTACTACGTCGGCGCGATCGTCGGCTTCACGATCACCTCGGGACTGTGCGGGACCGCGACGACGCTGAGCTCGCTCATCTTCTTTCGCGTCCTGCAAGGTCTGTGCGGCGGCGGATTGATCGCCACCGGCCAAGCGATCATGCGTGACACGTTTCCCGCCCGGCAACTCGGCTTGAGTCAAGCGCTCACCTCGATCGGTGCGGTGGTCGGTCCGTCGATCGGACCGACGCTCGGCGGCGTGCTGACCGACTCGCTTTCCTGGAATTGGATCTTCTACGTCAACATCGTCCCGGGAGTCATCTCCGGTGTTCTCTGCGCGATGCTGCTGCGCGATCCGCCGCGCCACGGACGCCCGTCGGTCGACGGGGTCGGGCTCGCCCTCATGGCGACGGGGTTGGGTTGTCTGCAATACGTGCTCGACGAGGGCGAACGGTACGACTGGTTCAGCGACACGAACATCCTCCTGACCGCCGCGCTTTCCGTCTCCTCGCTCGCGGCCTTTATCTACTGGGAGCTGCGGGTCGTGAAAAACCCGATCGTCGACATCGGCATCCTGATCCGCAATCGAACGGTTGCCGCCGGCTGTCTGCTCGGGATGGCGCTGGCATTCTCGCTCTTCGGCGGGATCATTCTCGCACCGCAATTCCAGCAGTTGCTCCTGAACTTCACCGCAACGCTCTCGGGCCTCTCGATCTTGTGCCGCGCGCTCGGGATCATGGTCATGACCTTCATCACGCTCGGCCTTCTGAACCGGTTGAAGATCCCCGCGCAAGTGCTCCTCGCGGTCGGCTTCATCATCGTCGGCATCGCCAACATCGACACGGCGAAAGTCCTGACCACGAACAGCGTCTTCGAGACGTTCATCTTTCCGCTGGTTCTCGGCGGCATCGGCTTCGGTTTGATCTTCGTTCCGCTTGCGGTTACCGTCCTGACCTCGGTCCACGGGATCGAGACGCAAAAGGCCACGGCGCTGCTGAATCTGTGCCAGCAACTCGGCGGTTCGGTTTCGACCGCAGTGTTGGTGACGCTGCTCGACCGGCGCGGTGCGTTTCATCAGGATCACCTGGCGGCGCAGATCACGCTTTCAAGTCCCGCCGTTCAGCACGCTCTCCAGGCGCATGCGCCGCTCACCAGCGTGGCCGCGCTGGTGGCGCAGCAAGCGAATACGATGGCATTCGCGGATGCATTCTACTTCCTCGGCGTCGTGACGTTCATTCTCACCCCGCTCGTGCTCTTGCTGCGTCCCGCGCGGGTCGCTCACGGCGCTCCCGCGCCGGTGGCCATCGGCGCGGAATGATCCGAGCCACCGCCAGGGGCAACCTCATTTCTCGTGCAAGTCCGATTCGGTGAGGACGCACGAGGAACGCTATCGTGAGCTCGCCGCGAAGCGCGAGCTGGCCCAGGCTCCGGCGGGAACGGAGGCAATCGAGAAACAGCACCAGCGCGGAAAGCGCACCGCGCACGAACGCATCGCCGCGCTCGTCGATCCGGGTTCGTTTACCGAACTCGATCAATTCGTCGTCCATCGCACGAGCGCGTTCGGCATGGACGAAAAGGAATTTCTCGGCGACGGCGTCGTGACCGGTCGCGCAACGATCGACGGGCGGCAAGTCTTTCTCTTCTCGCAAGACTTCACGGTCCTGGGCGGATCGCTCGGCGAAGCCTTCGCCGAGAAGATCTGCAAAGTGATGGATCTGGCGGTGCGCACCGGCTCGCCGATGATCGGCATCAACGACTCCGGCGGTGCGCGCATTCAGGAGGGCGTCGTCTCGCTCGGCGGCTATGCCGAGATTTTCTGGCGGAACGTGCAAGCCAGCGGCGTGGTGCCGCAACTCAGCTTGATCGCCGGCCCGTGTGCGGGCGGCGCCGTCTACTCGCCGGCGATCACCGACTTCATCATCATGACCGAGAAGATTTCGCAGATGTTCATTACCGGACCGGAGATCATCAAGACCGTGACCGGCGAGGACGTCACCTTCGAAGAGCTCGGCGGCGCGATGACGCACGCGACGCGCAGCGGCGTGGCCCACGTGGTTGCCTCCGACGAGGACGACCTCGCGCTGCAGACCAAGACGCTGCTCTCGTATATTCCGCAGAACAATCTCGAAGATCCGCCGCACTTCGCCTCCGACGACGATCCACAACGCGAAAATATGCAGCTCGACGACATCGTGCCCGACGCGCCGAACAAACCGTACGACATGCATGCGGTGATCGCAGGGATTCTCGATTACGGCGACTTCTTCGAGATCCAGCCGCTCTACGCGCAGAACATCCTGTGCGGTTTCGGCCGGATCGCCGGCCGCAGCGTCGGCGTGGTCGCCAATCAACCGAGCGTGCTCGCCGGCGTGCTCGACATCAAGTCGTCGATCAAGGCCGCGCGGTTCGTGCGCTTTTGCGACGCGTTCAACATTCCGTTGCTGACCTTCGTCGACGTTCCCGGCTTCTTACCCGGCGCCGACCAAGAATACGGCGGCATCATCCTCCACGGCGCCAAACTGCTCTACGCCTTCGCCGAGGCAACCGTCCCGAAGATCACGGTCATCACCCGCAAAGCCTACGGCGGTGCGTACGACGTCATGGCCTCCAAACACATTCGAGCGGACGTCAATCTCGCGTGGCCGACCGCCGAGATCGCGGTGATGGGCGCAGAGGGGGCGGTCAAGGTGATCAACCGGCGCGAGATCGCCGCCGCCAAGGACAAGAGCGCAAAGACCAAAGAGCTGATCGACGAATATACCGAGCGCTTCGCGAATCCATACATCGCGGCACAGCGCGGCTACGTTGATGACGTGATCGAAGCGCATCGCACGCGCGGAGTGATCGCGACCGCGCTCGAAATGCTCGAAAACAAACGGGTCGAGCGCCCCAAACGCAAACACGGCAACATCCCACTGTAAACCCGTCAAGGAGCACGCATGACCTCGCGTAAGGATTTTCTCATCGCCGGCACGTTAGCCGCCGCGGCGATACCGGTCGCGGCCGGGGCCAAAGGCGCGAAGCTCGATTTCGATCTAACGGCGTTTACCGAACTGCTCGATGGAGCGCAGTCGCACAAACATCTCTTCGCCTCGGTCGAGATTGACGGCGGCGAGGTTTTCGGCGCAATGCGCAACACGCTGAGCGCATATCACGACGTCGGCGTTGCGTCCGGCGACGTCTTTCCGGTCGCGGTGCTCTATCACGGCCCTGCGATTCTGTTGGGTTTCGACGATTGGATCTGGAATCGCTACGTCATTCCGTTCGAGCAAAAGAACCTGGCAAACAGGCTAGGGAAGCAGATTGCCTCCGTGCGCAGCGACGGCGGGACCGGCAACCCGTGCCTACGTCGCCAGGGCGGAAAAAACGACGCCTCGATCAGCGCGCTCATCGCCGACGCCGGCGCGTACTTCTTTATCTGCAACAATGCCGCGCACGGCTTCGCCGCGATGTTCGCGCGAACGGTCGATAAACCGGAGGACACCGTGTACGACGATCTCACCCGCCACCTGGTGCCGAACGCGATGCTCGTACCGGCAGGCGTATGGGCGATTCACGCCATCCAAGAGCAGCGCTTCACGCTGCTGCAGACGTCGTTGGCGCCGAATGCTTAAGCTCGCCGATGCTCCCATGATGGAGCACCGACGCCCGGATTCTCGATACCGTAGTGTTTGAAATTCGCCCATTGCTGCGGCAGCGGCGGGTGCATGCCGCGGCAGAGCACGATCGGCTGGTTCACTTCATAGGGCATTGCGTAGGGAGACTCTTCCGTGTGCGCGATGACGCGCGCCGAGGCGCAGATCCCGGCCCAATAGGCCGGATCGGCATTGACCGCGATGACGACCGAACCGTCGTACCCGCGCGGACCCCACAGGTAATATTGGTTGTTGCCACTGATCGCGGGCGGCAGGTTCGTGCCGTAGATGTCGATCGCGCTCGCGTCGGCGTAGGTCGGTGCGTAGATCGCCGCCCTGACGCGATCGCCCTCCGGCAGCGAGGCATACACGTCGCTGACGATCCGGGCCAGTTCGCGCCAGCCGAACTCGCCGGAGTAGACCTGCATCAGCGGCGCGCCAATGCCGGCGCGCTCCATCGGCGGCGGCTTGAACGTGCTGCGATCGAGCATCGCCTTGAAGCGCGCGACGGGCATGACGGGGAGCACGTACGGGAGCGCGAGCGTAGCATTCGCAGCCGCGAGAACGGCCCAGAGCGCGACCAGCGCGCGCGGCACCATCGTGCAGGCAGCCGCACCGAGCGCAAAGATCGTCGGATAGGCGCCCGCATAATAATACGCCTTGCCGTGCGTGATCACGATCAGCGCGCCCGTCACGACGAAGGTGACGGCGAGAAAACGAAACGGTGCAAGGCGACCTTGAACGAACGGCGCGATGATGCCGGTGATCCAGAGCGGCGCGAGCACGACGTTCAACAGAAAGATCTGCCCGAGCGTAAAGCCGATCGGGCCGCCGGTGAAGTTGCCCGAGTTGTCGTTGCGCACCAACTCCAGAAACGGAAAGCCGTGCGCGGCTTGCCAGATCACATTGGGCAGTGCGATCGCCGCGGCAATTGCAGCGCCGATCCAGAGATCGCGCGACCGGAACACCGAACGTGGACCGCAGAGCAACAGGCCGATCGCGATGCCGGCACCCCACATGAGGATCCCGTACCGTGTTTCGAAGGTAAGGCCTCCGACGAGGCCGGCCCACCAATATAGATGCGGCTCATCGCGACGCAGCGCGCGCGCGATCAAGTAGGCAACCGCGGTGAACCCGAGAGGCTCGAAGGTCGAGGTACCGAGCGTCCCCGACATGGCGGTGACGAGCGTCGCGCTCGCGACGGCAACCGCGGCAAGCCATGCCCCGCGCGTACTGGCACCGAGCAATTGCGCGAAGGCGACGGTCAAGGGGACCAGCGCGATCGTAGCGAGGACGCCGGGAAGACGCTCGAGCCAGACGTTCACGCCGCCGATCTGCATGAGCGCCGCGAGGAGCGGCACGAGCGGCGGCTGGTCGACGTAGCCGAAGGCCGGATGGCGGCCGCAGACGATGAAGTAGAGTTCGTTGGCGAAGAGGTGGTACGCTCCGGCCGTCGCCAAATGAACGATCGCCACCACCGCCGCAACGATGCCGGCGGCCCAGCGCGCACCCCTGCTCATGCGCTACGGATTGATCGGACGTGTCCGGTTGAATTCGATGATCTGATACTCGGAGATGCCTTCCCGCACGAAGGGATCTTCAGCCAGCATCGCGTCGACCTGCTCGCGCGTCATATCGTGCGTCACGATGATGCCGCCGGTCCGGGGATTCTGCGGACCTGACGTCAACAGGTGATGCGCCTCGAAATGGCGTTCGAGAAAGGCCCGATGCTCGGGCACCCAGCGATCCACCTCGTCGAGGGGTTTGAGGTAGCGCGAAATCAGTACGAACATGAGGCTTTCCGATTCGCGCGAGAGGACGAGGGCCCTTGCGCTGGTATCTAACCCCACGTGAAACTGCTCGAAGGAAAGCGCGCCCTGGTAACCGGCGTTGCCAACCGCTGGTCGATCGCGACCGGCATCGCGCGCAAGATGCACGAACACGGCGCACAGCTCGCGTTCACCTATCAGGGCGAGCGGGTGCGCGACGAGGTTGCGAAGCTCGCCGCGGAACTGGGTGGTGGTCCGGTCATCGAATGCGACGTCTCCAGCGACGCGTCGCTGGAAGCAATGCGCGACCGGGTGGGGCAGCATTTCGGTGCACTCGATGCGCTGGTCCATTCAATCGCCTTTGCCGACAAGGACGATCTGCGCGGCACGGTCTATGACACCTCGCGCAAGGGCTTCGCGCTCTCACTCGACGTCTCGGCCTACTCGTTGATCGCGCTCGTTTCCGCATTGCGTGAGGACTTCAATGACAACGCGTCGATCGTCGCGATGACCTATCTCGGCGCTACGCAGATCGTGCCGAACTACAATCTCATGGGCATCGCGAAAGCGGCGCTCGAATCATCGGTACGTTATTTGGCCTACGATCTCGGCGGGCGCGGCATTCGCGTGAACGCGATCTCGGCCGGTCCGATCAAGACCGCGAGCATGCGGCAAGTCGCGGGCGCAACGAAAATGCTCGACGTCGTACCGCAGGTCGCGCCGCTGCGCCGCAACGTGACCGCCGAAGACGTCGGCAACACCGCTGTGTACCTCGCGTCCGACCTCGCCGCGGCTGTCACCGCCGACGTGCACTTCGTCGACGCCGGATACCACGCGGTCGGCATGTACCCACCCGACTTCGGCTCGTGATCAGCGACGACGAGCTCGCGGCCATCGCTGCTGCGCTGGCTATGTTGATCGCGGATCGACGTCATCCTGAGGCGCGAGCGCAAGCGAGCCTCGAAGGACGCGAAGGATCGCGCTGGAAGCTCGCCGATCGCAATCCCGAACTCGAGATCGAAGATGTCCGCGCCCTTCGCTAAAATCCTCATCGCCAACCGCGGCGAGATCGCGGTGCGCATCATCCGCACGGCGCGCGAGATGTCGATCGCGACCGTCGCCGTCTACTCCGAGGCCGATCGCGACGCGATACACGTGCGGATGGCCGACGAAGCCTACCTTATCGGCCCCGCTGCGCCGTCCGCGAGCTATCTCAACATCGACGCGATTCTCGAGACGGCCAGACGCGCGGGTGCGCAAGCGATTCATCCGGGATATGGCTTCCTCGCCGAAAACGCGGCGTTCGCGCGGCGCATCATCGCCGCCGGATTGACCTGGATCGGCCCGCATCCCGATGCGATCGACGCGATGGGCGACAAGCTGCGCGCGCGGCAAGCGATGGCCAAGGCCGGCGTGCCGTTCGTTCCCGGCGGAACCGAAGCGATCGCGGACGTGGCCGGCGCGCGTGAAGCCGCGCTCGCCTACGGGTTACCCCTCGCGCTCAAAGCCTCGGGCGGCGGCGGCGGCAAGGGGCTCAAGGTCGCGCGCACGCTCGACGAGATCGAATCCGCCTTCACCACCGCGAGGCGCGAGGCCGAATCGTACTTCAAGAACGGCACGATCTACGCCGAGCGCTATCTCGAGAATCCCAAACACGTCGAGCTGCAGATTCTCGCCGACAAGCACGGCAACGTGCTGCACGTCGGCGAGCGCGACTGCTCGCTACAGCGGCGTCACCAAAAGCTCTGGGAAGAGGCACCCGCGCAGATTCCGCTCAAAGTGCGCCGCGCGATGCGCGAAGCCGGCGTGCGCGCCGCGCAAGCGATCGGCTACGACTCGGTCGGCACGATCGAGTGTCTGGTCAAAGGCGACGACTTCTTCTTCCTGGAGATGAACACGCGCATACAAGTCGAGCACACCGTCACCGAGATGATCTCCGGCCTCGACTTGATTCGCGAGCAGATTCGCGTCGCCGCCGGCGACGAACTCGGCTTCACTGAAGACGAGGTCACCTTCCACGGCGCCGCGATCGAAGGCCGAGTCAACGCCGAGGATCCCGCCGACAACTTTCGCCCGGCCCCCGGCACGGTCACCGCCTATCACGAACCGGGCGGGCTCGGCGTGCGCGTCGACTCCGCTGCCTATCCGGGCTACACGATCTCACCCGACTACGACTCGATGATCGCCAAACTCGTGGTCTGGGCGCCGACGCGCGCGCAGGCGATTGCACGTCTCGCCCGCGCAATCGACGAGTATGCGATCGAAGGCGTGCCGACGACGCTGCCGCTGCTGCGCGCATTGTGCGATGAGCCGAGCGTTCGCGACGCTTCGTACGGTACCGCGACACTCGAATCTTTCGCCGCGAAATTGTTCGATGGTTCCTCCGCAGGCGAGCGTAACAAGACTCAGCGAGCCGGAGGAGGGACCATCGAACTCGCGCTCGGCTACGGAGGGGGCGCTGAACCTTCGCCGCCGCAAGACCTACGGGTGCAGGTCAACGACAAACTGTATCGAGTTCGCGTTTTCGATTTGCCGCAGCGTGGTTCATTGCCCACAAAAAATGGCGCGCAGCGGCTGGCGCCGCGATCGACCGGGAAGAAACAGCGCGGCGCAGCGAGCGGAAACGACGTCGTTTCGCCGATGCACGGCGTCGTCGTCGAGATGAAGGTCTGTGCCGGGGACTCGATTGCCGAAGGTCAGGTCGTGGCGATCGTCGAGGCGATGAAGATGATGAACGAGATCCGCGCGCACAAGAGCGGCACGGTCAGCGCCGTTCACGCGGCGGCGGGCGCGACGATCGAGTCGCGCGCACCGCTCGTGACGGTCGAGTAGAGACGATCAGGTCCCGTCGGTTATCTCAGCTAGGTTCTGACCGAGCGCCGAGCGGATGAGGCACCGCGGCGGGCGACGAAAGCTGTCTGTATGGCACGCAAGTTCAACGCCAGCGGCATTCCCCTGGAACCTCGCTACGATCGTATCGAAGGCAAAGCTCACGAGCTGGGGGAGCCCGGCGACTTTCCGTTTGCGCGCGGTATCCGCGCCGACATGTACCGCGGTCGGCTCTGGACGATGCGGCAATACGCCGGCTTTGCAACCGCCGCCGAATCGAACGCGCGCTACCGCTATCTGCTTGCGCATGGGACGACCGGACTCTCGGTCGCATTCGACCTGCCCACTCAGCTCGGCCACGATTCCGACGCGCCGCTCGCCCGCGGCGAGGTGGGAAAGGTCGGCGTCGCGATCGACTCGATCGCCGACATGGAAACGCTCTTCGACGGCATTCCGCTCGAGAGCGTCACCGTTTCGATGACGATCAACGCGCCGGCTTCGATTCTGCTTGCGATGCTCCTCGCAGTTGCGCGCCGGCGGGGCATTTCGTTCGACGAGCTCGGCGGCACGATTCAAAACGACGTGCTCAAAGAATACGTCGCGCGCGGAACCTACATCTACCCGCCCGGCCCCTCGATGCGATTGGTCACCGACGTGATGGCCTACTGTGCGCGCGAGGTTCCGCAGTGGAATACGATCTCGATCTCGGGCTATCATATTCGCGAGGCCGGATCGACCGCGGTCGAAGAGATCGCCTTCACCCTCTCCAATGCCAAGGCGTATCTGAGAGCCGCGCGCGCGGCCGGGATCGATCTCGACCTGGTCGCGCCGCGCATCTCCTTTTTCTGGAACGCGCACAACGACTTCTTCGAAGAGATCGCCAAATTCCGCGCTGCTCGTTATCTGTGGGCGCACATCACGCGCGACGAATTCGGTTGCACCGATCCGCGCTCGCAGATGCTGCGTTTCCACACCCAGACCGGCGGGTCGACGCTCACCGCGCAAGAACCGGATAACAACGTCGTGCGCGTCACGCTGCAGGCGCTGGCTGCCGTGCTCGGCGGAACACAGTCGCTGCACACCAACGGCAAAGACGAAGCACTCGCACTGCCGACGGCGGAGAGCGCTAAGGTCGCACTGCGAACCCAGCAGATCATCGGTTACGAATCCGGCGTTGCCGACGTGGTCGACCCGATGGCCGGATCGTACTACGTGGAAACGCTGACCAACGAGCTGATCGAGCGGGCGCGCGCGCTGATCAAAGAAGTCGACGATCTGGGCGGGAGCATCGCCGCGATCGAAAGCGGGTGGATGCAATCCCGCATCGCCGACTCCGCCTACGAGGCGCAGCAGGCGATCGAGCGCGGAACGAGCATCGTCGTCGGCGTCAATGCGTTCGGGGAGAGCGAGAGCAGCGCGTCGATTCCACTGCAACGGATCGATGATGCGATCGAACGCGAACAGATCGCGCGGCTCCAGGCCTTCCGTGCAGCGCGCGATCGGGCGCGGCTCGAAGCAAGGCTGGCCGAGGTGCGGTCTGCCGCCGGCAGCGGCGAGAATCTGATTCCGCCCTTCATCGAAGCGGTCGATGCCGGCGCAACACTGGGCGAGATCTGCAACGTCTTGCGCGACGTCTTCGGCGTCTATCGCGCCAAAGAGGTCGTCGCGTGAACATCGATCACATCGCGATCGTCGTCAAAGACCTCGATGCCGCGCTCGAGCTCTACGTGCAAACACTTGGCTTCGCACCGATCTACCGCGAGACGATCGCGGACCAAGGTGTCGAAGCGGTGGGTTTGCAAGCCGGCGACTCAGCGATCGAACTCCTGCGTCCGCTCGACCCGAATTCGCCGATCGCGCGCTTTCGCGGCGAAGCGGAGACGAGGCTCCACCACACCGCCTACCGCGTCGACGATCTCGTTACGGCGTTGGCCGACTATAAGGCCAAGGGCGTGCGTTTGATCGACGAGCATCCGCGCAAGGGCGCGCACGGGAATCTGATCGCCTTCCTTCATCCCAAGTCGACCGGCGGCGTGCTGATCGAGCTCTGCCAGCGCGACCACACGTAGCCGAGTCGACGTCAGAGATTGGGCGCCAGCCGAACGTCGAGACCGGTCTCGAAGGTGCGATCCCAAGGAAGGGTGATCGCGATCGCGGTGATGTGCAAGTTCGGATAGAGTTGCGCGAGCGTTGCTTCCGCGTCGTTCCAGAGTAGTGCGCGGTCGCGCTGCGCGGTCGGTGCGGCGATCGCGGGAGCGAGCAGCGAGTGATCGGTCACGCCCTGTGCCGCGAGCCAATCGTTGAGGTCGGGCCGCACGGCGTCGTGAAAGTCGACGTCGTCGACGAAGCGCATAAACGTGAACGTTTCGTGCGCAAGCGCGTCGTAGCTGTGTAAGCGCCGCCCGGCTCCGGCCGCGATCGCTTCGGCCAGTGCGGTTCCCGTGCTATTGGCGTCGGTATTCCAGGCCGCGTACGCATCGAGACGGCGCGCCAAACCCGAGCTCAAGAGCGCTTGAGCAAAGGCCTGCTGCTGCGCATAGCTTCCTTCGAACGAGAGATCGACCACGGCGACCGAACGTCCATCATCGAGATCGCCGCGCATCGCCGCCATGAACGCGTCATCGAGCGCGGGGCCGGTGTTCGGCAGATGCACGTAGAGGACGATCTGCGGGGCAGCATCGTCGCGCACGCCGCCGCAGAGTGCGATCAGGTCGTCGATCGTCACGCCGATCGGCGTGAACTCGAGCGGGTCCTGATATTGCGCGCCCAGCGGCGTCGAGTACCGCACGGCGATGTGCGGCGTCCAGTGCGCGGCGCGCGCAAGCGCGTGCGCCACCAGCGACATCCCAAGTTCATCGGCGCCCGGTTCGATCGAGGCGCGCGAACCGAGATCGGCGCTCGCCAAATACCGCTGCAGCGCATCGACTTCCGGAACGTGCAGCCCGTACGGTTTGGCATCGTCTTGGCCAAGCACGAGGCGATCGATCGCACCGGCCTTGGCTTTGTCGATCAATAGATGATCGACGCCGTAATCACGGGCGCGCGTCTGCAGATACGCCTCGAGTAGCGGTGCGCCGATCAGCTCGCGCAGATGCGCCGCTTCGGCCTCTTCCGACGGTTCGAGCGGGTCGTGAAGATTGGCGTATTGCTGCAGGTACGCCCAGGCCGGATAGGGCGCGAAGTACGGTGTCCAGGCGGGTACTCCGGTCGGAGCCAAACGCATGATCGTCCCGAACACGCCGATCCATGCGCCGGAATACCGCGAATGCAACGCATCGAGTTCACGCAACCGTTGATATGCGTCGAGATAGCTTGGACCCGGAACCCGCGAGGCCGTCAGTCCGCCGTATGCGAGCATGTCGCTCGAGAGCACGTAGGCTCCTCCGCGCGGCGCCGTGCCGTTGAGCCAGGCGATGATCGCGTCGGGTTTGCCGGGCTGTAAGTAGTTTCCGAGCAACGCTCGCGGTGGTGCCAGGACGGGACGGCCCGCAATGGGTCCCAGCATGAGCGGAAGCTGCAGCGTCACCGGACGATCGTCCATCGGTACGAACACGATCGGCGCGACGATCATCGCGAGCAGGCGAATGAAGCAAGCTAGAGCAGCGATCGGAGCGTCGCCCCCTGCAAGAGTGCTCGCGCTTCATCGGCACGCACCCCGCGTGCGATCATCACGGCGGCGACCTTCACGCGGCCGCCGGCATCAGCCAGCGCCTCACGCGCCCGTATCTCGTCGGCACCGGTGAGCGCGCGCACCAAACGCACGGCGCGCGCGCGCAGTTTTTCGTTGGTCGCGACCATGTCGACCATGAGGTTGTCATACACTCTTCCGAGCCGAACCATGACGGCGGTCGAGATCGCGTTGAGCGCGATCTTCTGTGCGGTTCCGGCCTTCAAACGGGTCGAACCGCTCACCACTTCGGCGCCGGTCGGTACGGTGATCGCTTCGTCCGCGATTCGCGCGAGCGCCGATGAGGCGCTGCTGGTGATCGCGATCGTGAGCGCGCCGATCGCTCGAGCGCGCTCGAGCGCCGCGACGACGAAGCGCGCGCCGCCGCTCGCGGAGAGTCCGATCACCACGTCGGCGCTTCGCACGTGATCGCGCATCTCCGCATCGCCCGCTTCCGCGTCGTCTTCTGCACCCTCGATCGCGGTGCGAAGCGCCGCGGCGCCGCCGGCGATGTGCGCGCATACCAACTCGGGCGGGGTGCCGAACGTCGGCGGCATCTCCGCGGCATCCAGGGTCGCCAGACGCCCGCTCGTTCCGGCGCCGACGTAGTGGAGCCGCCCGCCGGCCTCTAGGCGCGCGGCGATGGCATCGACGACGCGCGCAATCGTGGCGCTTTGAGCGCGCACCGCAGCCACCGCGTCGGCGTGATCGCGCACAAGCAAATCGACCAATTCGCGCGTCGGTAGGAGATCGAGCCCTTCGCTTCGGGCGTTGCGGCCCTCGGTCGGCGGCAGCGTTTCGCTCACCGTGCGTGCAGCCGCCGGGCCAGTTCGAGCGCGCCGTGCGCGGGCGAAGGCGGTGATTTGATCGGATGCAGCAGCGGAAAGTCACTCCCCAGACGCGTTTCGATCAGAAACGAAAGCACCGAGTTCTCGCGCAGCAGTCCCCCCGCAAAGACGAGCGGTAACTCGCGTCCCTCGATCTGCGCACGGCGCACCAGTGCCTTGATCAGATCGACCAGTTCGAGCGCAGCCGCCTGCACGATCTTGGTCGCGAGCCGCTCCCCCGCGCTCGCACGTTCGATCACCAGCGGCGCGATCGATGCGATCGTGCTGACCGAGTCGCCGCCGGAATAGATGCGATCCAGGATGGCTTGGCCGTCGCGTGCATCGAGACGCTCCTCGATCGCGGTAAAGAGCGGCTCGTGCGCCGTCCGTCCGTCGTAGTTGCGCAAGAGCTGCGCCAGCGCGGCGCGCCCGATCGTAAATCCCGAGCCGTCGTCACCGAGCAGATAGCCGTACCCGCCGGCGCGGTAGGCGACGTTCGCGATCCGTGCATACGCGATCGATCCGGTTCCGGCAATGAGCACGGCGGCGTCACCGTGCGGAATCGCGGCGCGCAGCGCGATCTCGGCATCATCGTACACCGCGATCGTCGCACCGGGAAAATGACCGCGCAGCGCCGCCTGGAGCGCCTGCGCCCGCGACGGATCCCCGGCGCCGGCCGCGCCGACCGCGAGCACGTCGAGCGCCAAGCCCGCCAATCCCTCGAGTGCGGCTTGCGCGATACGCTGCGCCGACCACTCGATACCGGCGGTTCGCACGTTGGCCCCGTCGCCCCGATGCTGCGTGCGCGCACCGTCACGCTCGACGATGCACTCGATCGACGTTCCTCCGGCATCGATGCCTACGAGGATTGGCACTCCTTCTCCACCTCCGAGATCAGCCGGCGCAATTCGAACGGCGCGATCGCACCCAGGGGCACCGCTCGCGACGCACCGGTGACGCGCGGCACGTTTGCAGCGCGCTCGCGCAGCGTTTCGTAGCCGAGGACGGCGAAGGCGATCGCCTCTTTGGCGTCGCCCGGCAACCCCACGACGTCGCTCGGTTCGACGCGAGCCTGCGGAAGCCGCTCCGCGATGCGGCGCATCAAGGCAAGATTCCGCGCACCGCCGCCGCTGCACAGGACGCGCGCTTGCGCCAGGCCGAGCGACGCGATCGCACCGGCAACGGCAATCGCGGTCAGTTCGGTCAACGTTGCGGCGCCGTCCTCGATCGAGAGCCGATCCAACTCCTGCGCGTATGCCTGCAGAAACTGCGCGCCGAAACGCTCGCGCCCGGTCGACTTCGGCGGCGGCTGCGCAAAGTACGGATCGCCGAGCATCGCGATCAAGGCGGCCTCGTTCGCCGTCCCTGCCGCGGCAAGCGCGCCGTCCTCGTCGTATCGGAGCGCGCCCTCCGTACGCTGCTGCACGAAGGCGTCGATCAGCATCATGCCCGGTCCGCAATCGAATGCCGTCAGGTCGTGCGGCGTGCAGCCCCGGGGCAGCGCGGTGAGGTTCGCGATGCCTCCGATGTTCACCGCAACGCGATCCTCGTTCGCGTCCGCGAGCAGCATCGCATCGACGTAGGGCACGAGCGGCGCGCCGGTTCCGCCGACGACGCAGTCGGCACTGCGGAAGTCGTAACAAACGGTGGCTTGCAGAGCCTCACGCAAGACGAACGGATCGCCGATCTGCATGGTCACGTGCGCGGCGCCGTCGTGAAAGATCGTTTGTCCGTGCGAAGCGATATAGTCGACGGTGAGCGATCCGCACGCGGCGCGCGCAGCCCGCGCGTAGGCCGACCCGAGCCGCCGGTGCAAATCCGCGATCGCCGGCGCATTCGCCTCGTTGGGCGGAAGCGCGGCCCGCAGCGCGCCCGCCAGCTCCCGATCGTACGGCAGCGTAACGAAGTTCATCAGGCCGATCGCATAGCCGTCATCGCGCGGCGCAATGCGCACCAGTGCCGCATCGATACCGTCCAGCGACGTACCGCTCATCAAACCGATGGCAATCACCAGACCCCCTAGCCGAACGTTTCGATGACCGCGTCGTAAAACGCCGCTCGCAGCGGGCGGGAATCTTCGCGCCCGAAATAGACGGCGTTGGTGAGCAGCACTGCCTGGAGGTCGCGATCGGGATCGGCCCACACGCACGTTCCCGTAAAACCGGTGTGCCCGAAGCTGCGCGGCCCGAAGCGCGCGCCGCATGAATTTTCGTCGGTCGTCTTGAGCGCCCAGCCGAGACCGCGGCGCAGCACCGGATCGTCGGCCGCACATGCGATCGCTTCGCGGGCGAGGCTGGACGGTAACGCGCTTTGCGCGCGCCCGCAGGCCGAGGCCAGATACGGTTCGACCAGTGCGGCTACGTCGCGCGCGCCGGCGAAGAGCCCGGCGTGACCGGCGGCGCCGTTCATCAGATACGCCTTCTCATCGTGCACCCGTCCCTGCACGCGCCCGCGCCAGCCGTCATCTTCGGTCGCCGGAATAGCGAGCCGCTCGCGCTCGTGGGGATTGAACCCGACGCCGCCTCCCCAAATGCGGCCGATTTGCGCGGCGAGCGAGCGCGACCTCGTCCGCTCGAGCACGACGCCGAGCGCGATGAAACCGAGATCGCTGTAGATCACGCGTGCTTCCGGCTGCGCGACCAGCGGCCGCGAGAGCGCGAAGCTGCGCACGTCGTCGTTGAGGATCGCGCGATAGTCGGCGCCCGAGTTCATGCCCGACGTGTGCGCGAGCAGCATGCGCAGCGTGATCGCTTCGTGCGGCGTGCCCTTCCACTGCGTAATGTGGCCGGAGAGCGGTGCATCGAGCGTCAACGACCCCGATGCAACCAGCCCCAACGCCAACGTTGCGACGTACAGTTTGGTGATCGACGCGAGGTCGAAGCGCGTATCGACGTACACCGGGCGTCCGCACGCATCGAGGCGGGTCGTGCCGAACGCGCGCTCGTAGACGAGTTCGCCGCCGCGCTCGATGCGTGCCACCGCAGCGGTGAAGCGCCGGCCAAGCGCAGCACGCAGGACGTCGTCGACCGCCTCGAAGGTGCTAGCCGCGCTAAGCGAGCGCAACCGGCAACACCCCGAACGACGGTACACCGTGGAAGATCACGTCGGCTAAACCGGCCAAACTCGTCGCGTCGTTGCCGTATGCGGCGAGCAGGTGACGCGCTCGGTGCAGCAGCGGTACGTCGTACGGCTCGCCGGTCGAGACAACCAACGTGTCGGGGGCCTGATCGATGATCGCCTCGATCGCGTGCCGTTGCCCGTCATGAAGATGCGCGCGGTGAGCGAGCACGAGCGGCCGCAAGTTCGATGCGGCGAGCGCTTCGAGCAGGTGCATTCGGTCGCGTTCGCCGGGATCGATTGCGACGCGCCGTTCTTCCAGCACCGGCACGTGTTCGGCGAGGGATCCTTCACCGAATACGACAGCGATGTCGGCAACGGCATCGGCTCGCGGTACGCCGCGCACGAGCGTGATCGCATCCCGAGCGATGCGTCGTCCGATACCCGGATGGGGCGCGGGAACGTCGTCGGTGAGCGGCGGCTGCGCGCGCGCGCGCAATCGCTGCACCCGCCCGTGCGCCTCCTGCAGCCGCTCGAGCGGCACCTCCCCGCGTTCGACCGCGGCCGCAAGGTGCTGCGCTGCCTCGAATGCGAGTTCGGGATCGTGGCTGACCAAGGCGCAATCGGCGCCCGCGGCGATCGCTTCGGTCACGCCGCGGACCGTGCCCACGCTCTTGGCAATCGCGTCCATCTGCATGCAATCGGTAAAGACGACGCCGTCGTACCGCCACGCTTCGCGCAGCACACCGGTCAGAAAGTGACGTGAGAGCGAGGCGGGCCGCTCGTCATCGACGGACGGCACGGCGACGTGCGCCGCCATGATCGCATCGGCCTCGCGCGCGAGCGCTTGAAACGGAACCAGGTCACGCCCGCGCAGCATCGCTTCATCGACATCCAGCCGCGCGCCGCCGAGATGCGTATCAAATGAAGTCGCGCCATGACCGGGAAAGTGCTTGAAGGTCGGGGTGATTCCGCCGCGCATCAGGCCGCGCGCAAATGCCCCGCCCAGGCGCGTCACCAAATCCGGGGAAGACCCGAACGCGCGCGTGCCGATTACGGTATTGCGCGGATCGATCGCCAAATCGAGGACCGGAGCAAAATCGAGCGTGCAGCCGATGCGCCGCAGATCGTACGCCACCGCCTCGCCCGCTGACGCCGCGAACGCTTGATCGGCCACCGCGCCTACGGCCATCATCGACGGGAGCCCTTCGACCTGCGCGCGCAGACGCATGATTCGTCCCCCCTCCTGATCGATGGCAACGATCGGGGACGGTTCCACGCGCGCGCGCAAAGAGTCGGTGAGCGCGCGCGCCTGCCGCGGCTCTTCGAGATTGCGCGCGAATAAAATGAACCCGGCAAACGGCACGCGACACAGCGCATGCTCCAATTCCGCATCCATCGAAGTGCCGGAGAAGCCCGTGACGATGACGCCGCTCGCGAGTTCGAGCAGGGTCAAGGACGTTCTCAAATGCGGATCGTTTGCGCGACGAGCCGGCCGCCCACCATGTAGACGGAGATATCGACGTGCTCTCCGCGCCGCAGATCGGAGAGCGTGCCATACCCGCCGCGGCGGTAGATCGTCGTGGACGGCACGACCGCCACGAGCGTGCGGTGCGGGCCGTCGCGCACGACGAGCATACCGCCCGGATAATCGACCGATTCGATTCGTCCGCGGATCTCGTTGGCGGGGCGCGCTCTGCTCCCCGAGTCGAGCGAGCGGTACACGTTCGGCGTTGCCGTCTGCGCCTGTGCGAAAGCGGCAGCGCTCGACGCGAGGCACGCGCCGATACAGACAAAAATCACTGCCGCTCGCTTGACCTGCACGATTCAGTCCCCGTTCTCAAGTAGACGCACATAGGCCTCGCGCGCCGAAAGGCCGTCGAGCCCTCCGCTTCGAGAACGTTCCGCAAGCTCGCGCAATTCCACCACACCGGCGTCATCGGCCCGTTTGCCGGCCAAGATGAGCCGTAAAGCAACCAAGGTCAAATCCGGCGTGCGTGCTCCGAGCATCCGGATTCCCTCGTAGAACGGCGCCGCGGCGGCCAACTCGCTGCGATTTGCAAGCAAAGCTTCGATCACCTCGGACTTGCGCGGCGTCCCGGTGAGAAGATACTCATCGATCAACTCGAAGTGCATGGCGATGGCCTTCGCCGTGCGGTTCGGTTTGCTCTTCGCGGTCGCCGCCCTGACGGTCGGCGCCGCACCGCCGCACGACTCGCTCGCCGAGTTTCTGGCCGCGATGCGCCTACACAGCGGGCCGGTCTGGAGCGCACATCTGGCATCGGTCTCGCACGTCACCGAAAGCGGAGAGACCGTCGACCTCAAGAGCGAGTCGCAGGGCCTGCGCTTCGTGAGTTACGACTGCACCGCGAGCCTGTGCGAAGGCACGTACTTCGACGGCGAACGGCTCTACTCGATCAACATCAACGGCACGATGCTCCCACAGGCCCACGGCGCCGACCCGTTCCTGCGCGCGGAGCGCACGATCGCCTCGCTCTCCTTCCTTGCGCCGGACTTCGCCGAAACCGGCGGGCACGTCTACGACGACGGCCTCACGCTGATTTCGAACGTTCCCTACCGCACGCTGCTCGTAACCAACGGCGACGCCACGCCGATGCTGGTGTACGTGGACCCGAAGACGTTCGCCGTCGCGTACATGCGGGACGTCAACGCTGACACCACGATCGCCTACGACGATTACGTACCCGTGGGCGAGCGCTACCAATTGCCGCTCGAAGTTTACCAAAACGGCGCCTTGCTCGAACGCTACGACCGGCGAGAACCGGCGCAAGGCAATCTCGAACTCCCGCGTGGGCTGGTTCCCACCTTCTCCTCGCGTCCCGCCACGGTCGCGACGGACCAAGAGTACGTCACCCCGATTTTCCCGTGCACGCTCTCTGGTGTCGTCACCAAATGCCTGCTCGATTCGGGAAACTCCGGCATGGCAATTAGCCCGTCGCTCGCGCAGCAGATCCGGGCGCAGGCGGTCGGCTCATTTCAAGTGCGCGGGCTGGGCAACTACACGACCGAGGTCGTGCACGCCGGGGAATTGCGCGCGGGGAGCATGACGCTGCCGCCTGCGAACTATGTCGTGCTGCGCGATATCGACCGGTTCGGCTATCAGGTCGTGCTCGGCGCCGACGTCTTCGCCGCAACGACGGTGGAGTTGAACAACGCCTCGCACCAAGTCGTTTTCGGCGCTCCGGTGCCGCCGCGCAGCGTGACCGTGCCGTTGGCGTTCGAACAATTCGTGCCGGTCGTCGACGTTCTGCTCGGGTCGCTTCCGGCCCAACTCGCCCTCGATACCGGCGACGAGTCGAGCATCAACCTCGCCTACGATTTTTACCAAGCACATCGAGATCTTTTTCCGCCGACCAGCGAGCGCCCCGTCGAGGGCGTCGGCGGAACGAGCGTCGAAATCCTCGGCACGATTCCCCAGGTCGAGATCGGCAATCTCTCGATTCGCTCATCGACGATCGGCGCCACCCAAACTCTTGCGGGAACGGCGCTCGGTCATCTCGGTGCGGCGCTGCTCTCGCGCTTCGACGTGACGATCGACTACGCGTCCAGCGAAATTCACTTCATTCCGCTCGCGAGCGACGCGGACCAGCCTGCAAATCACTGAGCGCGTCCAGCGCATCTTCGGCGGGGACGGGCTCGCCCAAGAAGAAGCCCTGGACTTCGTAGGCGCCGATCCGGCGAAGCTGTTCGAGCGTTACCCGCGATTCGACGCCTTCGGCAACCGAGGTCAGGCCCAAATTTTCGGCCAGAATGACGATCGCCTTGACGATCGCCTCGTCTTGCGAGCCGGGAAGCATATCGCGTAAGAAACTCTTGTCGATTTTGAGCACGTCGATCGGAAAACGGCGCAGATAGCTGAGCGAGGTATACCCGGTGCCGAAATCGTCGACCGAGATGCGTACCCCCAGACTCTTGAGTTCGTGCAGCACCGCGATACCGCCGGAAATATCCCGCATCACCGAACTTTCCGTGAGCTCGACCTCCAGGCGCGAGGGCGCGATGCCGTGCTGGTGGAGCGTATGCGCGATCGACTCGGTCAATCCGCTGCGCTCGAATTGACGCGCTGAGATGTTGATGCTGACGCGCGGCACGGTAATGCCTTGCGCGTCCCATATCACCAGCTGGTTGCAGACTTCACGCAATACGTACAGGCCGAGGTCGTCGATCGCACCCGACTCTTCAGCGAGATGGACGAAGTGCTCGGGCGGCAGAAGTCCGAGATCGGGATGTTGCCAACGCACCAGCGCCTCGAATCCGGTGAAGGACAGATCCGACGTGCGAAAGATCGGCTGGTAATGCAGCCGGTACTGGCCCAGCGCCGCGGCGCCGCGCAGGTCGCGTTTGAGCGCAAGCCGTTCCGACGACGAGGCGATCATGTTCGGCAGGAAGAGCCGGAAGCCGTGCCCGCCGCCCGCTTTCGCCGCCTGCATCGCGGCCTCCGACGAGCGCAGCAGCGTTTGCGTGTCGTCGCCGTCGTCGGGAAAGACGGCCAGCCCTGAGCTCGCGTTCACGTAGACGTCGACGTCGCCGATGACGAACGGCGCCTCGAAGATCGCGTGAAGCCGTTCGAGAAACGCGGTCCCGTCACGGGCATCCGCCGCGTCGACGAGCAGCGTTACGAACTGATCCTCGCCGGTTCTCGAAACCGTGGCGCCGGCGTCGACCAGCCGGCGCATACGCGCGGCCAGCAACCGTAAGACCTCGTCGCCGTTGGCGGATCCGTAGAGTTCGTTGATCTCCACGAAGTCGTCGATGTCGGTCGTTATCACGAGTACCGGCGTGCGATGCCGCTTCGCCATCGCAATGCCTTGCGTAAGACGATCCTCGAGCAGTGCACGGTTCGGCAGATCGGTGAGCGGATCGTACTGCGCAAAATAGGCGATGCGCTGTTCGGCGATCTTGCGTTCGGTGATGTCGAACGCCACGGCGATCGTTCCGACGATGCGCCCGTCGACCTCCCGCAACGGCTCCACGTGACCCCGGAAGGTCTTGCCGCCCCAAATCATCTCATACTCGGCCGACCCGCCTTGCAGCGCCTGCAGATGTGCGTGCCGGATCGGAAAGCGCGATTCGTCGGCGAGCAGTGCCGACCCGGCGACGTGCATGCCGATCAGCGACTCGGGATCGTCGGGAACCTGTGCGAGCTGCGCTCCTTCTACGGACGTCACCGTCAGCGTCGTGTCGCAAGAGATCACCAGCGCGGGAAGCTGTTCGAAGAGCAGCCGCAGCCGCGTCTCCCGCTCGCGCAGCTGAATCTCCATCAGCGCGCGGGCGCGTCGCAGCTCCGCGTCGCGTAACGCGCGTTCGGCGGCCGGCCCCAATCGTTTGAGGTTGTTCTTGAAGATGTAGTCATAGGCGCCCAGACGGATCGTCTCGACCGCCGCTTCTTCACCGATTGCACCCGAAACGACCAGACAAGGAACGTCGGCTCCGATCCGCCGCAACATCTCCAACATATCCTGCGCGCTGAAGCGGGGCATCGAATAGTCGCACAGGATCAGATCCCAGGAATGTTCCGCCAAGGCGCTTGCCGCGGCGTCCCGCTCGTCGACGCGCGCGCTTTCCACCGTGAAGCCATGACGCTCGAGTGCCAGGACATTCAATTCGGCATCGTCGGACGAATCATCGATGCAGAGCACCCTCAGTGTCACGCCGCTACATTCCTCCCCCTCCCGCCGGAGGAGGCGCTTCGTTGAGCACCAGCCAGTAAAGCCCGACCTGCCGCACGGCATCGACGAATTCGTTGAAGTCGACCGGTTTGCGCACGTAGCTGTTCACGCCGAGACGGTATCCTTCGAGCAAATCTTCTTCCTGTTTGCTCGAGGTGAGAATGACGGTCGGCAAGAGACGGGTTCCGTCGTGGTTACGAATGCGCTCGAGCACCTCGAGCCCGCTGACCTTCGGCAATTTCAAGTCGAGCAAGATCAGCGCCGGCATTCCGCGCTGCGCCATCAGCTTTTCGTCGAAGAGGAAATCGCAGGCTTGCGCTCCGTCCCGCACGACGACCACCTCGTTCGCGATGTGGTTCTTGGAGAATGCCCGCTCGGTCAAATCGATGTCGTCGGGATTGTCTTCGACCAGGAGAATGTACGGTCTACTCATCGTGCGTCTCCGGCGCTTCCTCTCCCGGCAAGGTGAAGTAGAACGTTGCGCCCGCTTCGGGCGCGCCCTCGGCGCGGATCACGCCGCCGTGACGATGAACGATGCGGGCTACCGTCGCCAACCCGATTCCGGTCCCCTCGTATTCGTCGCTGGAGTGAAGCCGCGCGAACGCTCCAAATAGCTTGTTCGCGTAGTCCATTTCGAAGCCGGCCCCGTTGTCGCGAACATAGAACTCGCCTTCGCTGTTTTTGCCGACGCAAACCTGCGCGTGTTGTGTGCGCCGTGTAAATTTCCATGCATTGCCTAGCAGGTTGACTAACATGATATGAACCAGGTGCGGCTCTCCGAGCGCCCGCAGACCCGGCTCGATCTCGACCGCGACGGCGCGCTTCGGCTCGCCCTCGCGCAATTCCGCGATCGCTGCCGCGGCCATGGCGCTCAAATCGATCTTAGCGTAACCGATCGGTGCGCGCGCGACTTTGGCGAGTTTCAGGAGCGCGTCGATCAAATCGGCCATACGCTGCGCTGCCCGCCGCACGCGATCCAAATATCGCCGGCCGCGCGGCTCGAGCCCCTCGCCGTAATCTTCGAGCAGCGCTTGCGAGAAACCGTCGATCGCCCGCAGCGGCGCGCGCAGGTCGTGCGAGACCGAGTACGAGAACGACTCGAGCTCCTTGTTGGCAAGCTCGAGCTGCATCGTGCGCTCGGCAACGCGCCGCTCGAGTTCCGCGTTCACCTCGAGCACGCGCTGCTGCTCGCTCTTGCGCGCGGTCACGTCACGCACGTACGCCGCAACGCCGCCCGCGAACGGAAAGAGGCGCGTTTCGTACCAGCGTCCGGCAAAGAGCGTCTCAAAGGTAATCGAGCGCCGTTCGTGCAGCGCGTCACGGAACTGTTCGTAGGCTCGCCCGCCGTCCCCGAACTCGTCGGTGAAGGCGGAAAGGGGCATGCCGATCAGTTCGGCGGGCATACGGCCCCAAAACGAGGCCATGCGGCGATTGACGTACGTGATGCGCAAACCGCGGTCGACGGCGACGAACGCGTCGTGAATGCTTTCCAACACTTCGGTCATGCGCTGATTCGATTCCCAGGCCGAAGCAATCTCGGCGATTGTCTGCGAGATCGCCTGCACGAAGCGCACGTCGCCAACCGAAAACGTTCGCGCGTGCGGATGGTAGGCGACGAGGCCGCCGATCGGCGCGCGAGCCGTGCCGATCAAGACCGCTACGCACGAGAGAACGCCGCCGGACTCGAGCGCCGCGAGCGACCGCGCGCGCGGATCGATCCGGACGTCGGAGCACACGAACGGCTCGCCGGTCCGCAGAATGTAGGTAAGATGATCGAGCGGCGGGTTTTGCGGATCGAAGGCGGCGCGCACGTCCCAACCAAAGCTTCGAGTCACCGCGAGCGCGCCCCGCGAACGATCGTATTCGTAGAGATCCACGACGGTTGCTTCGAGAAACTCGCGAACCAGCTCCATTGCCTCGGCCAACGTCTGATCGAAGCTCGCGCCGGTGAGCGCGCCTCGGCCGAATTCGATCAGAGCCTGCTGGCGACGGGTCGTCCGTTCGACCTCGCGCTGCGCTTGGATGCGCATGCTGACGTCGCGAAAATAGATCGAGAGCCCGTCCGGCGAGGGATACGCCTTCACTTCGAACCAAAGGTCGGCGGTAGCCGAATATTCGACGAATTGAACCGGCTGCTGATCGCGCATCGCGCGCTGATACTCTCGCTCGAAGAGGCGCCCGCGCGCTTTCGGAAACACGTCGAGCCAGAACTCGCCGATACAGTCGTGCGGGGCGTGTAAGAGCTGGCGCGCTTGCGCATTGATGTAGGCGATGCGCCACTGCGCATCGAGAGCGAAGAACCCGTCGGTGATGCGTTCGAGCACCAGTGACAGATCGGGCCGCAAGGCTGACGCATCCGCCATGAGCGCTGGTTCTGGTGCTGTTACCAGCCCGCCTGCGCCGTCGCGGCAACGATCGTTTCTACCGCCGCCGGCCGATCACGATGGGGCGAGTGGCCGCAGCGATCGAGCACGACGCGATCGCAGGGCGCGAGCATTGCGCGTTCGATCGCATCGAGTTGCGCGCGCGTTCCGTACTCGTCTTGGCGGCCCTGCACGAGCACGGCCGGAGCTTCGATGCGAGCCAAGTATTCTTCGATGTTCCAGTCGCGAAAAGAAGGCGCAAGCCAGATATCGTGCCAGGCGTAGAACGTGTGGTCGACGTCGCGATGATGGCGGGCGAGCCGCTCGCGCAGCACGCCGGCGCGATAGGTTGTGCCGATCGCGGCGATGCTGCGAAGCGAAATCTCCTCGACGAAGACGTGCGGAGCGAGCAACACCAATGCGCGCGGCTCCCGCGGATGCGCACCCGCAAAAATCAACGCGATCGACGCGCCGTCGCTGTGTCCGACGAGAATCGGACGTTCGATCCCGGCTGCGTCCAACAAACGAGGCAAGGTCTGCAGGGCCTCGCGATGCATATAGTCGGGCGCGCGCGCCTCCTCGAGAACGCTGGAAAATCCGTTGCCGCGGCGCGAGTATGCGAAAATCCCGCAGCCGGTGCGCGCGTGCAAGCGCTGCGGCAAGTCGCGCCATAAACCCACCGATCCCAACCCCTCGTGGAGGAGGACGAGGGTCGGCCGCGCGGGCGAATCGCCGGGCAGCCGCAGGACCTCCAGCGTCGCTCCGTCGATCTCAAAGCTCGAAGCCGGCACGCGCACCTATCCGGCCGGGGTAAGCCCGCAATCCTGCCGCCCGGGACGCTCGAAGAGGGGACTTACCAGGCAAGCATGCAAATTCTGGCCCAGAGCGTCGATGATAGAGAGGTAGATGCTGAACGACCTCATCACGTTTTTCACCGGGGCACCACAGAACCGGCGAAAATACGCACGACGCGCGGGACCCTTCCCGGCGTGGGTCGCTATTGGCACGCAGTGGGCAAATTGCGCGTGCCTGGACATCTCCGGCAGCGGCCTCGGAGTCGTCTCCCCAACCGCCCTTCCGGAGGAGTGTAATTTCCGCGTGCAGATCGAGGGCCGCAACATCGTCATTCGCGCCAAGCGCGTGTGGCAGCAGCCGGGAACCGCGCAGGGCAAACCGGCATGGCGCTACGGGCTCACCTTTACCGGCATCAGCGCGGACGATTGGGACGCGGTCGTCCGGTTCTCCAACAACGATGCGGTCACGGTAGAGAACAAGGCGCAGAAAGAACTCGAACTCGTCCGCCTGAAGGCCGACGACGTTGCGCGCTTGATTCCCAAGAAACTGCAGGACACGATGCTCTCGATGCTGGTGCAGAAGGGACGATTGGCTCCGATCGACGACAAGACACCGCTCGTGCAATACGCGTATGGCGGCGTCGTCAAGCGCAGCGGCCGCGCACTGCATCGCCTCGCGATTCATTCGCGCGTGCGCGATTCGGCCACGCACGAAGTCAAGGCGTTCGATACGCGCTTTCTCTTCGACGATCAGGGCGGCAACGTTCAGATCGACGAATAGCGCCGCAGCATCGCGCTGATCGCGGCAATCACGCGATCGACCGCCGGACGGCGGTAGGCCCACATCGGATCTTCGGGCGGATAGCGAACCGCCATCGTGGCATTACTCTCGAAGAGCACGACCCGTCCTTGCGCGTCGAGTGCGAAATCGATACCGCCATAGTCGAGCTCCGTCGCGCTCGCAACGCGCTCGAGCGCCGCCCAGGCGCGTTCGCCGACGGTCTTCCGCGGATCGCGCAGGAAGGCTCCCTCGCGCGCTCGATAGGTCGGAACCTCCGCCATCGCCGCACTGAAATAGTGAACCTTCCAGTTGTTGGAAATCGCGAGATGCAGCGGGTAGAGCTGCGAGTCGACGATCATCACGCGGTATTTCGCAAACGTACCGGCCGGCTCGCGCACGTCGAGATACTCGAACGCAAAGAAATCATCGCCCGGTAACCGCGAGAGCGCGCTCTCGAGGTCGCCGGCGCCTTCGATGCGCGCGAAGTGTTCGCCGGCATGGTATCCGGGAACGCGCAGTAGAACCGGAATCGGTAAATCTCGAACGCGGGCTCGCGAGACCCTCTCGAGCCTCGGTACGATCACGTCGTCGAGCCCGGCAAAACGCCGCGTCTGCTCGTAGCGCCCCGTGCGTGCCACGCGAGCGGGGTCGTTGAGCACGCGCTTGTTCGAACGCGCGAGCAGTTCGCGCGCCTTCGCGAGCGCCGCGCCCGAACTGTCGGCTTCGCCGATCGCATTGAAGACGACGTCGTGACCGGGCAACGGCGCGTCGGGCGGGTGCAATTCAACCGCGAGTTTGGTTACCGCGAAGACGCGCTCGTCGAAGAGCCGCTCGGTGACGACGTTGCCGCTGCCCAGCGTGATCGGGACCAGCACCTCGATCGGGCGGCCGGTTCCGCGATATGGAACCGCCGTCGTCGAATCGCCCTGCGCGGCGATACCGCACTGCGTCTTCGCGACGGCAAGGCCGCGGCGAGCCTCCGCGTTGGTCGAATTCGCACGGATGGCGGCTTCGTATGCTTCGAGCGCGAGCGACGGTTCGCCGCGCAGGAGATAAAAGTACCCCGCGTTGGTCAGCGCGAGGGAACTTTGTGGGAAGCTCGCCGCACATTCGAGCGCGAGCGCGAAGGCATCCTCGGACTTTCCCGTCCGGTGCAGGCGCTCGATCTCGCGCGCGATCGATTCAGGCGTCGTCTCCAACCGCAATCACTCGGCCAGCGCTTCGATCAGCGGCGCGAGTTCTCTTTCGTACCGGCGCCATCGTCCCACCGATTCCGAATAGAGCGGCCGGCGTACCTGCACGGCGCTCGCCGTCCGGACCGGACGATCGACGCGCCAGAATTCCAAACACGCGTAGTCCCAGTCGAGTCCGCAGTGCGCGACGATCCGGCGCGCCTGCACCTCGAAGTCCGCCACGAGTGCTTCGTACTCGATCTCCAGCAGCGTGCCGGAAGGAACGAGCGCGCGAACGTACTGCATGTGCTTCTCGTAGAGCCGGTAGTATCGGCCCAGCTCACGTAGGTCGTATGTGTAAAGCTGTCCGTCGACGAAATGCGTGGCAAAGCACGAGAGGCACGTGTCGAGTGGATTTCGCCGCACGTGCACCAGCTTCGCGTTCGGCAGAGCGAGATGAATCGGTACCGCAAAGCGAAAATTGGACGGCATCTTGTCGGTGATGCGCGATGCCTGCACCGCGGGAAGCTGCTCGAGATAGCGCGTGCCCAGGTTTGCCAAGGCGTCACGCAGTTCAGCCGCAAATGCGCGCGCATCGCGCGGATCGGAGAGCATCGGCGGGAAAAGACCGAACGCGCGCTCGAAGAGCTCGAGTTCGCCCGCGGCATGGACGTCGCGATGAGCAGCCAGGATCTGTTCGACCAACGTGCTTCCCGCGCGGGGCATCCCGATGACGAAGACAGGGAGCGTGCTCGGATTTCCGCACCCGCGCATCGCGCGCACGAGCGTGGGGCTGAACGTCGCGCACAGCGATCCCAATAGGGTTCGCTCGGGCGACTCATCGTAGGCGATCGTCGAGCGTTTGAGCCGGTTGGCGTGCAAGAGATGTTGGAATGCCAGCTCCGGACGCTCGCTCGCGTACGCAGTCGCTAGCGCGAAGAAGAGATCGATGCGGGCGGCGTCGTCGAGCGCGCAATCGCGGGTGAGCGCGTCCAACTGCGCTCGCTGTGCCGCATCAGCCGGCTGTGACTCGACCAAGTAGCGATGGGCGACGGTATCGCGCGGGTCGAGTTCGACCGCACGCCGGAGCCAGCGCACGGCCTCGTCCAGATCGCCGACTTCGCGCAGCGCGTTGCCGAGATTGCGCGCCGCCTGCGCGTAGGCGGGGTCGCTATCGAGGGCGCGCCGAAACGCGACGATCGCGTCGTCCACGCGACCGCTGCTCCAAAGGGTAGCGCCGGAGAAATTCAAGAGCTCCGCTGCGGGATCAGGGTGCATAGTCACCGAGCATAGATGACGTGCTTGAAAGAGGGCTTAGGAAACGGGACCAAGCGCGCGTTCGGCGAGCCTTCCAGGGAGGCGCGGCACCTCGCGCGCAATGGGGGCCCATGAGAAGAAATTCTTGGTGGAACGTGCTCTTGCTCGTTCCCTTTATCGCGACGCTCTTTCCGGCTCTGTACAACCGGCTCGATCCGCCGCTGTTCGGCATGCCGTTCTTCTACTGGTATCAACTGGCCTGGACGATCGGTTCGGGCATCGTGTTAGCAATCTATATCGCCCTCATTCGCGGAGGCGAGCGCGATGCAAGCTAGTTCGATTATCGTCATCGTTCTCGTCATCGGCATTACGATTCTCGGTTTTGCCGCAGCCAGTTGGCGCAGGACCGGCACGCTGGAGCACATGCACGAGTGGGCCCTCGGCGGACGCAACTTCGGCACGATCATCTCGTGGTTTCTGATCGGCGGCGACCTCTACACCGCGTACACCTTCATCGCGGTGCCGGCCCTGGCATACGCGGCCGGGCCGATGGCGTTCTTCGCGCTGCCCTATACGATCGTCGCCTATCCCTTCGGTATTCTCATCCTCACGCGCTTCTGGAGCGTATCGCGCAATCGCGGCTATATCACCGCCGCCGATTTCGTACGCGACCGTTTCGGCGACCGTTCGCTCGAGGTCGTCACCGCCATCACCGGCGTGATCTCGATTGTCCCGTATATCGCGCTGCAACTGGTCGGCATGGAGGTCGTCTTCCAGCAGCTCGGCGGTTTCTTCGCGCTCGGCCACGGCGAGGTGGCGCTGGCGATTTCATTCATTCTGCTCGCAGCCTACACGTACACGAGCGGCTTGCGCGCGCCGGCGCTGATCGCGCTGGTCAAAGACACGCTCATCTATCTCACGATCATCTGCGCGATCGTCGCGGTCACGCACATGTTCGGCGGGTGGGCCGGTATCTTCGATGCGGCCGGTAAGGCGCTCGCCGCCAAACCCAAACCGGCATCGCTGCTCCTCGGCCAGCCGCAGTACTTCGTGTACGGCACGCTCGCGTTCGGATCGGCGCTGGCGCTCTTCATCTATCCGCACTCGATCACGTCGATACTTTCGGCCAAGAGCCGGGCGGTCGTGGAGCGCAACATGGCGCTGCTGCCGATCTATTCGCTCTTGCTCGGGTTTTTGGCGCTGCTCGGATACGCCGCCATCGCGGCCGGCGTCAAGGTGACGAACCCGCAGTTTGCCATCCCGGCGCTTTTCGCGAAGATCTTTCCGGATTGGTTCGCCGGCGTCGGCTACTCGGCAATCGTCATCGGGGCGCTCGTACCCGCGGCGATCATGGCGATCGGCGGCGCGAACCTCTTCGCCAGCAACATCTTCCGGCAGTTCTCGGCGCAGCGCGACGCGGTCGAGACGCGAACCGCAAAAATCGTCACGCTGGCGATCTGCCTGGTCGCGCTGCTCTTCGTCATCTTCATCAAGCCGAAGTACGCGATCGGCTTCCAGTTCCTCGGCGGCGCCTGGATTCTGCAAACGTTCCCGGCGTTCGTCGTCGGGCTCTACACCAACTGGCTCAATCCGAAAGCGCTCTTACTCGGCTGGGTCGTCGGAATTGCCGCCGGAACGTACATGGCGGTTGAGACCAACTTCACCGCCGCCTTCCCGCTGCATCTCTTCGGCGGCACGCTGGTAGGATACGGGCCGTTCTACGCGCTGATCCTGAACCTCGTCGTCGCGGTCATCGCGACGCCGATCTTCAACGCGGCCGCCACCATGCGTGGAGCCGACGCGACGACCACCGCGGATTATGCGTAGACGTCGATGTTCCGTCCGACGCCGATCGCGCGAAAGTAGCGAACGACGTCGGGCGGATCCTTCGGCAGGCGCACCGGACCGACGCCCGAGCGCGACGTAACGGTGCGCAGCACCTGCTGATACTGCCCGATCGCCCAGGCAACCGAAATCGAGATCGCGTTTGACGCCATTATCTATGGGTTCGGCAGGGACGCCGATTTCTTGATCCTGCCCCCGTTAGGCCACGGGCCATATCAGGAACACGACCCCGATCAGGGCGACGAAACCGCCGCTGAGCACCTCGCCATAGCGTTCCAGCGGTCCCAGGTGCAGACGTTTCAGTGCGGCATCCGAGAGCACGCACAGCGCGACGTACGTCGCGGTCGTACTGACCGCGAAGCAGAGCGACATCGCGACGATCAGCCCGAGTCCGAAGCGGGCCGCGGCAAAGAACGTCGGTATCGCCTCGACCATCGGCGAGGACCCCAGAATCAACATCAGCGTGAGGCGCGATCCGCGCGGCGATACCGTCGTGTGCCGGTCGCGCCCGTCGTGCCCTTCGCGTAACTCACGCCACGCCCCGACCGCGATCCAACTGCCGAAGGCAATCAGTGCGGCGCTGGAGATCAGCGCAACCGCATGGCCGAAGCGCTCCGCAAATGCGATTCCGGCGATCCATACAACGGTTCCGATCGCAAGAGTCGAGACCGTGTGCCCGAGTCCTGCCCCGAACGCTGCGCGCGCCGTCTGCGTTCGCGTCCAGCGGCGCTGACGCGCGAGAAGTGCGATCGGCGCCCAATGATCGGGTACGAGCGTGTGCAGGATGCCCACGACGATCACCGCGGCCAAAAGCAGCAGCGCTTGCGAGGCCGACGGGATCATTTCAGATAACGACGCACCAGGTGAGTCAAGTCGTCGGCAAAGCGTTCCCGGTCCGCCGCCTTGACCGATCGCGGCGAAAGTACGTGCGCGCGTACGTGATCCTCGAGCACTTCGGACATCAGCCCGTTCATCGCGCCGCGCGCGGCGGCGATCCGTTGCAATACTTCACCGCATTCGGCTTCTGCTTCCAAGGCGCGAACGACGGCTTGGACCTGTCCTGCGATACGGTGCACGCGCGCCAGGAGTTTGGCTTTCTCACGAATCGTATGACTCATGGCGCGTCGATTGCGTCACGCGGCTCGGATACCCTACCGGGGTACCTTATCCGAGCGCTTTTCTTGCCCGTGCCGAACGCCCGCTTGCTCTAATACCGTCCGGATTCTTTGCCGATTCTTGCTACATGCGCGGTTTCTCTCAGCGTGCGATTTTCTGCGTTGCGGCGCTTTCATTTTTCGGCCTGGTTGCGTGCGGCGGCAGCGGCGGGGCCGGCAGCAGCGCCGGCGGCGGTGCGGTCGCCAACGGCTACCTTCCCGCGGCGCCGACACCCAACGCCACCGGTTCGCCCGCGATCACGACCGGCGACGTCGTTTCCGGCACGCTGACCGATTACGTGACGCAGAAGCCGATCGCCGGCGCGACCGTCACGCTGGGCGCGTTTCCTGCCTCGGATTGCGTGGGCTGGGAAGCGTGCGGCTCTCCGGTTGCTCCGCGGCAAACAACGACGACCGCAGCGAACGGAAGCTGGAGTATCGGCGGCTTGACCAACGGCAGCTACTTCCTCACCATCGCCATGGACGGCAATCCGGCCCTCGCGCAAACCTACACCATCCTGCACCGCAGCGTGACGATCGCCGGCGCAAACGCCGCGCTCGGGGAAGTCAACATTTCGAAACTCTCGTCGTACGAGTCGGCGTGGCTCGCGCAGATCAATTCGGATCGCGCCTCGGTCGCGACTCCGGCGACGGGTCCGGTGGTGATCGACGAGTATGACGAAGAGGCCGCGCGCGCCGAGGCGGCCGCCGTCGCGGACGGCCAATATCCGTACGGTGATTCGACCGAGGGTGTCTTCGGCGACGAGGCGTCGTCACAGACCGGCTATTTCGAGGACGGCAACGGCGGCGTCGCCGACGCGAACGCCGGGCCGTACGACTGGCAAGCCGCGGAGTCGGCGTTCTTCGCGAACGAAAAAGAAAACTGCGAGAGCGAGTACGACGTGCCGAACGGCAGTTGGGTGAGTTGTCCGTTCGAAGAGAACACCGGGCATTACATCAATCTCGCGCAGGACTCGTTGGTCTGGGTCGGTCTAGGCGAATCCGCAACGGCTGCCGTTTCGTCGAGTAACGTCGCCGGGTGGTGGATCTACGCCGGCGTCACGTCGTACGATTCGACGACGGCGCGGACCGCCGCGGAGACGAGCCGCCGCGCGTCGGCTCTTCCTCCTCCGCGCTAACGCGGACGTACACGAAACGCAAGGCTGATCCGCGGGCCCACCGATTCGCTTGTCTTCGGAATTCCATGGTCGTAGCCGTACTGCGTGAGGTAGGACATCACGAGCACGCTGCCCGGCTCGAGATCGAGATCGAGAATCCGGCGCGGCAATCCCTTACTCCGAATCGTCATCTTCCGCGTCGCGCCCAACGAGAGCAAGGCAATCGGCTGACCGACGATGAGTTCGTGGAGCTTGTCGTTGTGCGGCGCAACGCTATCGCGGCCGTCGCGATAGAGATTCATGCCGATATGGGTGTAACGCGAACGGGTGCGGCGCTCGACGATCGGCAGCACCTCCGCGAGCGGCGGCAACAAGGCCTCGTCGACGCTGCTCGAGGCCACCAAACGGGGGACGTCGACCTCGCGTTCGTACATCATGCGGCGCTCGCTTCGCCACGGCACGCCGGCGAGCAACCTTTCGAAGACGCGCTGGGTATGCGCGGGTGTGAGCACGTTCCGATAGTACAGGATCGATCCGCTTGCATCGTCGAGGACGACGCGGGAATCCGTCTCGAAAAGGGCGAGTTGCTGCGACATCTCATATCGTTTAGACCCATCTCGCTCTTCTGCGGTTTCCGGAGTATACTCAAGGGTCCTATGACACGCCCACATGAAGATCTTCAGCGGCATGCGCCAACCGATCATCGGGTTGGCGGACCCGTCGTCGCGTTTGCACCCGGCTCGTGGTGGGCGATCGACGTCGTGCATGTCGCCTCGAACCGCGAAGACGCCGCTATTTCCTCGTATGAGACGCTCATCGAGAAGGCGCGCGCCTCCGGGACGAGGGCGCGCGAGGCGGCCGTGCTGGCCGCGCACGACCACCGGCGGGTGATCGTGCTCGTGCATTTGGACGGTCACGAAGCGTTCCGGCATCTGAACGCGGCATGGGACGATCATCATCTCTTCACCGAACGCCATGCCGTCGCCGAATCACATGCCATCGCACTCTATCGACTCGCCGCATGCAGCGGCGAAGGGAGGATCGATCCCGCCACGCACGACGCCTATGCGTTCGAGCACGCGCTGATCGGTGGTGAAGCGGCCCGAGCGGCAATCGACGCAGCCGCGAAGGCGCCGGGATTTCGCGGCGTCTGCCTCTTTACCACCGACGACGATCGCGCGAGCGCGATCGTCTACCGGTTCGAGCAGCGCGAGCAGATCGACGCATTTCGCGCGCCGGGTGAGGTATTCTATCCCGTCCACGCCGTGCGCACGTTCGCCTAGGCCGGGGCGCCACTCGGTCCGAAGCGTTCGGTCTTGATTCGCGCCGCGTCGTGACCCGCTTCGATGAGCAAATTCGCCGCCGCCTCGACGAACGGCGTCGGACCGCAGACGTAACATGCCGGCTGCATGTGCGCTGAAAACGTCGCTTGCGCGATCGTTTCCGCGTCGATCCGCCCAGCCGGGCGCGGCCAACCGTCCGGAACGCCGCGCGTGTAGATGTAGCTGATCTCGAGACCGGCATCCGCGGCCGCGCGCTGCCGCAGTTCGTCGGCATAAATGACCGCTTGCGGCGAACGCACGGAGTAGAGTAAGCGAAACGGGGCACGGCTTCGCGTTTGCGCGCGCGTACGAATCATCGCCATCAGCGGAACGATGCCCGAACCGCCGGCAACCAGTTGCACCGGCTCGGTCTGCTCGGGCCGCCATACGAACCATCCGCCGATCGGCCCACGGATTTCGAGCGGATCACCGGGCGCGAGCGACTCCGCAAGATAAGGCGAGACCTCGCCGTCGGCGAGCTCTTCGATCGTGAGTTCGATGCGGTTCCCGCTGGGCGCGTTCGCAATCGAATACGAACGCGCGGCGCTGTAGCCGTCGGGTGCGGTGAGCCGGACATCGGCGTGCTGCCCGGCGTCATGTCCCGCCCACTGCGGCACGTCGAGCACGAGCGTGTACGCGCTTACCGATTCTCGCCTGCGTTCGACCAGCGTACTTTCCCGCCAGTCTAATCGCCCGTGTAGCGCTGTTCCCGCCATGGATCGCCGTACATGTTGTAGCCGAGCCGCTCCCAGAAGCCCGGTTCATCCTCGCGCATCAGCGTCAGACCGTTCAACCATTTGGCGCTCTTCCAAAAATAAAGGTGGGGCACGAGAAGGCGCGCCGGACCGCCGTGCTCGGGTTCGAGCTCCTTTCCGGCGTAACGAAACGCGATCCACGCCTTGCCGTCGCGCAGATCCGCAAGCGGAATATTGGTGGTGTAGCCGCCGTATGAGTGCGCCATCGCATAGCCGGCCGAACTCTCCACGCCCTCGAGCAGCGTATCGATCGCAACACCTTCCCAGCCGGTGTCGAATTTCGACCAACGCGTGACGCAGTGGATGTCGGTCGTGAGGCTCACGCTGGGCAGCGCACGAAACCGGGCCCAATTCCAACGGCGCGTCTCGCCGGTCTCCGTCGTGAGCGTGAACTCCCACGTATCGAGCGGAATGTGGGGCGTGGGCGTGGCCGAGAGCACGGGAAAATCGTGGGTGAGATATTGTCCCGGCGGCAGCTTTGTTTCGCCGGCCGTGCGGCGTCCGGTAAAGCCGCGCGAAACGATTTTCTCTTCGCTCACGGCGCAGCGCCCTGCGCGTGCCATTGTTTGAAACGCTCGCACATTTCGGGTGACCAGCGCGCTTCGCCGGAACTCGGCGGCGGCATCGTCCCTTGGCTCACGGTTGCGTAGATCGCGTCGGCGTGCGCTTTGACGCTCTCGGCACTCGAGAGATCGATACCGGCGTTTTTCATGTGCGCGACGTCCATGTCGGTAAAGAGCGGCCGGATGTCTTTGGCAAAGCTCAGCACGGCATCTACTCCATCTGCGGTTTGCGGCGGTATTCGAGGTCCTCGGCTTTGAAGCGGTGCTCGACCAGTTCGCCGTCGGCTTTCTTGTAGCGGACGACGATCGATCGCGTGTCGACCTCGATGACCTGCCCCTCGACCCCCAGATTCTTGATCAACACATGATCGTAACGCTCCAGTTTCATGCGGCAGCTTTCGTCACCGGCAGCCGGTTTCCGGCCCAGGGATCTTGGTCTCGTGCAACAGCACCGATTTCCAAGCGCGGTCTTGCCAGTTCAAGACGTCGGTCTGCGTCTCGGCTACGTGGAAGCATTTCCCCGCCAATAAACCAGATGTCTCGAGATGCGTCGTTACGATCGCGACATTCCCGTACAGGCGAATTCTTGGGTTGGAAAGGACCATGGTCTTTCGCCTGAATGCGCCCGCACGGATACCCTGGAGGACGTCCGCCTTGTCGCCGATGCTTCCCCGTGAGTTGATGACCACCCAATCGCCGGAGAGGAGCCGCCCGAGCGCGTCCGCGTTGTTCGAGAGCCAAGCGGCGTTGATCGCGCGTTCAGCCGCATAGGCGTTTTCAGCCGTGGGCCCGGCATTGGCGGCACGCGCTTCCGGGGTCGAACCGAGCAAAACGAGCATACACGCGGCCACGATCGAAGCCGACAAGGACCTGAAAACCTTCACGTTCACTCCTCCGTTGTTGACAGGGTGTCACGGTTCTGGCAATGTAAATGCAACTAGTTGCAATATACCACCGGATTTAGAAACCTACAAGGAAGACAGTGAGCTGGCACTTTGCATAACGAACAACGCTCCGGCTGTCCGATCAACCTCACGCTGGAGGTGCTCGGCGACAAGTGGAGTCTAATCGTGATCCGCGACATGATCTTCGGCGACCGCCGGCACTTCCGCGAGCTCCTCACGAAATCCGAAGAGGGAATTGCCTCAAACATCCTCGCTGCGCGACTGCAAACGCTCGTCGAGCACGACATCATCACCCGCAGCCATGATGCGACCCACCAGCAAAAAGTGATCTACAGCCTCACCGAAGCGGGGATTGCGCTCGTGCCCGTGCTCGCTCAGATCGGAGCATGGGGCCGGCGATTTCTTCCCGTGAGTGAAGAACTTTCGATTCGCGCGGAGCTGCTCGAGAAGGGAGGCGCGCCGACGTGGAACGCGTTCATGGCCGAACTGCGCGAGTCGCATCTGGGCAAGCCGCGGCGCGGTAGCAAGAGATCGGTGCGGCTCGAGCTTCAGAAGGCCTACGAAACGGTGGTGCGCAGGAAGCAGCGCATCAAAACCTGATGCCGGCCTCCTGCACGATCAGCCCGAAGTGGCGGGTGCGATCGGGATGCGTCTCCTCGACCTCGAAGATTGCCAAGAACTGATGTTCGCCGATCTTGAAGAACGCGTCGCCCTCGCCCTCGTCGAGCTTTTCTAGTCCGAACACGTCTTCGTAGAACGCGACCGCCTTATCGACGTCGCCGACCTCGATCGCTATGTGGTTGATTCCATAAACGTGAACGCTCATGCATCTCATCATACCCCGCGCCGGCTAGGGTCGGGCGCCGGCACGGAGAACTCCGGGCGATGCGCACTGATCACTCGGGCGTTTTCGAGAGCGTGCACCGCGATGCCAGCTCGCTGCGGTACCACCGGCATGGAATCTCCTTCGCGACGATCGTCCTCGAGGGTTCGTATACCGAAGTCCGCGACGGCGTTCCGAGTGCGTACTCGAAAGGGTCCATCGTTCTCCACCCGCCGAGCGAAGAGCATTCCGATTATTTCACGAGCGCGACGCGGTGCCTCAACGTCGAGCTGGACGAGACGATGACGCCTGGATTCGTCGAAGCTGCCGCCCTCCACCTCACACGCTGCGACGGCACGCCCGAAGCGCGCGTGGCCCTTTCACGCCTGCGCCTGTTGCTGGAATCGCGCGGGCAAACCCAACTGCCGGTCTTCCCCGCATGGCTCCAAGCGACCATCGAATATTTCGGATGGTCGACCGCTCAGCCGCTGCGCGAGGCGGCAACGCTTGCCGGCGTACATCAAACCCATTTCAGCCGCGAGTTTCGCCGCTACATCCGGATGACGCCCAGCGGGTTCCGGAGCCGGGCCCGCGTACGCCGCGCTTCGGAACTGCTGCTCTCAACCAGCACACCGCTCGCGCGCATCGCTCAAGAATGCGGCTTCAGCGACCAAAGCCACCTCACGCGCGCGTTCGGAGCCGCGCTCGGTCTCTCGCCTGCCGCCTACCGGCGCACGTTCGCTCGCTAAAGATCTTCAATACCGGCAGCTCGCGGCGCGCTATCCTGACCGGCGTATGATTGCATCCCCATCGGCTCCGCCGGCCTGCCGTGCGCCGTATGTGTTCGCGCAGATGCGCGTAGCTGTCGGCGGCAACACATGGCACGGCGTGGTCGAGACCTCCGCGAACGGTCTGGTCGCAATCTCCGGCTTGCACGGAACCGGTCGCCTCGATACGGACGTGGCCCGCGGACGCTATGCCGAGCAGTTCAACGTCGCCGCCATGGGACCGAGCGCCGAAGTATACGACGGCACCACGACCTGGGCGCAAGATATTTCGGGCGGTGTCCACCCTTACGACACGCCCTTCGCGCGCGAACGCGCAATTACGAGCGCGTTTCTCGATCGCCGCGAGTACTTCGATCCGCTCGCGCGAGCCACGATCACGTGCCTCGGCACGCGGGTCGAGGACGGCCGGTCCGTCGTGGTCATTCGCGTTCGGCCGGTGGGCGGCATCTCGGCCGACCTGGCCATCGATACGCGAACGCACTTGCTCGCGAGCGTGAGCGAACAACTGCCGCTCCCGATGGATGACGGGGTCACACGGTACGCCGACTATCGCACCGTTGGCGGGCGCGTGTTGCCCTTTTCGATCTCGGTTGGAACGCAAAGTTCGCCCGGCGATGGGTTCGCGTTCAGCGTAACGCGCTACGTCGTGCGCCCGCGCGCGCGCAACTCCGACTTCGCGAAGCCCACCGCGCCGAATGACATGCGCATGATCGGCGGCGCGACGTCAACGAGGGTTCCGATGAGGCTTGAAGGCCGGCAGCTCGTCGTCTGGGCATCGGTCGACGGTCATACGCCGATGCCGTTCATCCTCGATACCGGCGGACACGCGATTCTTACCACGCTGGCCGCGAAGGCACTCGGTTTACACGCGCAAGGTGCGGGCGAGAGCGGCGGATCGGGTTCCGGAACGATCTCGACTCAATACACGTTCGTGCGGAGCCTGCGCATCGGCAAGGCGGAGCTGCTCGATCAACATGTCCTGGTGATTCCGTATCCATACTCGTTTTACGAGCGCGGCAAAAAAACGCCGTTGGCCGGCATTCTCGGGCTCGAGTGGTTCGAGCGCTTTGCGGTTCGCCTCGACTATGGCGAGCGCACCGTGACCTTCACGCCGCTCGCGTTATATCACCACCGCGGAATTGGTTCCTCCCTTCGTTTGATGTTCGAGTATCAAGAGGACATGCCGGTCGTTGATGCTGCGGCCGACGGCCATCCGGGTCTCTTCGGTACCGACACCGGAAATGCGGGGATCTTGATTCTCTTCGGCGATTTTCTCAAGCAGACCGGTTTGCTCGAGCGCTATTCCGGCGGCCAGAAAACCGTTAGTCAAGGAACGGGCGGGAGCAACGCAGGACGCGCGCAGATACTTGCGCGCTTCCGCCTCGACGGACACGTTCTGCGCCGCGTTGCCGCGAACTTCACGCAAATGACCTATGGCTCGTTCGCCTCGCGAACCGAAGCCGGCAACATGGGTTTCAGCATTCTTTCGCGCTTCATTCCGACGTTCGATTACGCGAACGGGACGCTGCATTTGGATCCCGAGCGGAGGGTGACGCCCTTCGGCGTCAATCGCTCCGGACTCGGCTTTGTGAAAAACACTCCGGGCGCGTTCATTATCCTTCTGGTCCGCGCCGGCTCCGCGGGTGCCGCTGCCGGCATCGTTCCCGGCGACCAAATCGTCGCCATCAACGGGAAAGATGCGTCGAATTACTCGTGGGCCGATCTGATCTCGCTCGTCGACGCGCGCGCCGGCACGCGGCTGGTGCTTCGCATCCAACACGCGCGCACGGTTCGAAACGTCACGCTGGTTCTGCGCTAAGACCGTTCACCGCGTCCAGCATGGTGCGCTTGCCGTGGGCGTCGAGCGCGGAAAAGCTCATGGGGGCCTTCCTCGCCTCTAGAAAACCCTGACCGCTAGCACGGCGATGTCGTCCCGCAGGCGTCCGTCGCAAAATCGCTCGACTTCCCGCATCACGGCGCCGACGACGTACTCCATCGTGGTCGCCGAGCGGACCGCGTGCGATACGGCCGCGGCAAGCCGCTCCATCCCGAAGAGTTCACCGCCCGGCGAGCGCGCCTCGGTTGCGCCGTCCGTCGTGAGGACGAGGATGGTCCCCGGTTCGATCTCGATGTGCCGCTGCTTGAAGAGATGGTTCTGGTCGTCGAATACGCCGATCAGCGGTGCCGTCGGGTGCAGCACCTCGAGCGCCGCGCCCGGCCGGCATAACATCACCGGCTCGTGCCCGGCCGAAGCGTACGCGAGCGAGCGGCGATCCCGGTCTAAAATTCCGACGAACACGCTCGCAAACGACTCCGTTCGCTCGAATGCGTTATTCTCGATGTAGACGCGATCGAGGGAACGCAGAACGCGTTCCGCCGTCAGCCCTTCGGACGCGTAGCAGCGCAATCCGTACTTGACGACCGCGGCGTGGACCGCTGCCGCCGCACCTTTGCCGGAAATATCGGCGATCGATAGCGCCACGTTTCCGTTGTCGAAATGGAACACGTCGACGATGTCTCCGCCGACCGCGCCCTCCGCAAGCGCGTACGCCGCGTGGTATTCCACGCCGTCGATCCGGTGTTCGGAGGTCGCGAACAGGTGCCGGATGAGCAGTTCGGCGGCCGCTCGCTCCTGTTCGCTCAGATGTGCGGCAGCCGGCGGCTCCTGTGCGGCGAGTTTCTGGGCAGGCGAAAGAACCGCTTCGGTAACGAGCGGTCGCGCATAGACACGTTGGTCAAACGTCATGGAGGTACACCTGATAACGGAACGACGCGCGCGATGTATCGCAGGCGTTCGATCGAAAATTCCCGTTGATAGCCGCGGTTTCATTTCAGGCGACCCCTTGCCGGGCTATCGCGGTGTGGTAGGTTAATGCACCGCCTCGACCTGATACGGAGCAACGGAGGTGCCCTCGTTGCCCCAGGCGGTGCGGATGTAGGTTACGACGCCTGCGATTTCGGCTTCGGTGAGTTGATTCTCGAAGCCCGGCATTGCGCGTCTTCCGTGCTTGACGATCGCGATGACGTTGTCGGGATTGGCGGCAGTAACCGCGCCGTTGCCCGAGAGGATCGGTACACCGGCGGTGCCTTGGCCCTGATCGCCATGGCAGGCCATGCATTTTTCGGCGTAAATCGTCGGCCCGTCGACGAACGGATTCGGCGTCGGCGACGGCCCGGCTTGTACGAGGTTGGCAGAAGCGATGATTCCAATGATGATCGAGATCACGAAGTTCACGAGCCTAACGCCCCCAGGCGAAGTATTTCGGTAACGCAACGTCGATTCCTGAACGTCATGAGACGTTGCCTGATTGTCATTCTCGCGCTGCTGCTCGTGCCGGCGGCCGCGGCCGCTGCAAAGCTCCCCACGTCGAACCTCGACTGGCGCGCGTCCGGACCCGCGATCGCCGGCGGCCGCGTGACCGCGGTCGCCGGATCGAGCCGCGATTCGGCCCTCTACTACATCGGCGCCGCCGGGGGCGGCGTGTGGAAGAGCACCGACGGCGGCGCGGCCTGGGTGCCGGTCTTCGACAAGGCGGGCGTCGGTGCGATCGGCGCCGTCGCGATCGATCCGGGCGACGACGAGACGGTCTGGGTCGGAACCGGCGAATCGAATCCGCGCAACGACGTGAGTTACGGCGACGGCGTCTATAAAACGACGGACGGCGGAAAAACCTGGACGAACATGGGCTTGCGCGGAACGAAATACATCTCGCGCATTCTCATCGACCCGAGCGATCCGCAACACGTAATCGTCGGTGCGCTCGGCGACGTCTTCGCGAATTCCTCGCAGCGCGGCGCGTACGTGACCTTCGACGGCGGCAAGAGCTGGCGCAAGACGCTCGATATCGGTCCAACGAGCGGCGTCTCCGATCTTGCGATGAGCCCGCGGGCGCCGAACGTGATCTATGCGGGCGTCTGGGAGTTCCAGCGCCGCCCGTGGACGTTCCGCAGCGGCGGCGCGCGCGACGGCCTCTACCGTTCGACCGACGGCGGCAAAACGTGGAGCCGGCTCACCGGTCACGGCTTGCCGGGCGGCATCACCGGCCGCATCGGTCTCGCGGTCGCGCCGAGCGACCCGAATCGCGTCTACGCGTTGATCGAATCGAAACACGGCATTCTCTGGCGCTCGGACGACGGCGGAGCGACGTGGAAGCTGGTGAGTTCGAATACGCTGGTCGACGAGCGGCCCTTCTACTTTTCGCACGTCGAAGTCGACCCGAGCAACCCCGATCACGTCTTCACCGCTTCCACGCAGCTCGCCGAAAGCACCGACGGCGGCAAAACGTTCAAAGCGATTGCGGACAACGTGCACGGCGATTTTCATGCGATATGGATCGCGCCGAACGATCCCAAGCGCATGATCGTGGGTGAAGACGGCGGCTACGCGCTCACGGTCGACGCGGGCAAGACGTGGACGTTTTGGGCCAGCCTCCCGATCGGACAGTTCTATCGCGTCGGCCTGGGCAACGACAACCCGTACACGATCTGCGGCGGCCTGCAAGACAACAACTCCTATTGCGGACCGTCGAATTCGCTCGACCTCGCCGGCAACACGAACGCGTTCTGGTACGCGATCGTTTGGGACGACGACGGCCAGTGGGCGATCCCCGATCCGCGCAATCCGAATCTGATCTGGTCGGACGGACAAGACGGCGCGCTCTTCACCTACAAGCGCGATTCGCGTGAATACACGATCGTCCAACCATATTGGACGAGCGTGCAGCAAGATTACGATATCTCGACGAGCCCCTACCGCTTCAATTGGGAGTCGCCGCTCGGGTTTGCGCCGTGGAATCCGCGTGTCGCGTGGTTCGGTGCCAACGTCGTCTTTCAATCGACCGACGGCGGATACACCTGGCGCGCGATCAGCCCGGACCTCACCCGCAACGACAAAGCGCATCAGCAGCCGGCGGGCGGTCCGATCACGCACGACGTGACCGGTGCAGAGTATTCGGACACGATTCTGGATATCGAAGGCTCGCCGCTTTCACCCGGTGAGATCTGGGTGGGCACCGACGACGGGTACGTGCAGATGACTCGCGACGGCGGCGCGCACTGGAAGAACGTCACGCCGCCGGGCGCCAACACCTATGGCCGGTTCGAAACCGTCGCACCTTCGCCGCTGGAGCGCGGTACCGCCTACGCGGTACAAGACGCGCACCTGATGGGCGACGGCGCCCCGCACGTGTGGGTGACGCGCGATTACGGCGCGCACTGGCGTTCGATCGTGAACGGGTTGTCGCCCGATCTGTGGACGCGCTCGATTCGCCCCGATGACCGCAATCCCGCTCTCGTCTATCTCGGAACCGAAGAAGGCGTGTGGGTTTCGTACGATCGCGGCAGGCACTGGCAGAGTCTTCGCAACAACATGCCGGCGGTCTCGGTTCGCGACATCCGCATCCAACCGCAATTCGACGATCTCGTGCTCGCGACGCACGGTCGGTCGATCTGGGTGATGGACGACATCCGCCCGCTGCAAGACCTTCCCACCGCGGTCGCGGCGCGCGCATGGCTGTTCCAGCCGCGTACCTCGTACGAATACAACCTCACGAACAACACCGAAGGCGTGTACACGAACTACGCTGCGGCCAATCCGCCGTACGGCGTGCCGATTACTTACTATCAAGCCACGCCGCAAGCTGCCGCGCCGCGCATTTCGATTCTCGATGCGGCCGGACACGTGCTGCGCACGCTCACCGGCAAAAACGCCGCCGGGCTCAACCGCATCGTGTGGGATTTCGACGTTGCGCCGCCGGTGAAATGGACGGGCGCTGCGAACCCGGCGTTCGAAGGTCCGGACGACGGCCCAATGGTGGTGCCCGGCACCTACGCGGCGCGCATCACGCTCGACGGCCGCACGTTCGTGCGCCGCTTCGCGGTGAAAGCGGACCCGAAGGCGACCGAAACGCTCGCGCAGATGCAGCAGAGTTACGACGCCTTCATGAAGCTCACGCGCATCTACTCGAGCGTAGACACGATGCTCAACCATCTCGATACGATCCGAAAGGCGCTCGACGCCGAACCGGCGAGGTCGAGCGGCGCGACGGCGCTCGCGCGCGCGCGTGGTGCGCATGCGGCGGTAATGGCTGCGCTCACCGCGGATTATACGAACAGCGAGGACTCGGTCTCACGGCCCGGCGCGCTGCGCGAGAATCTCGATCAGGCCTTCACGACGATGGGAACGTTCCCGCTGCAAGGCATCGTCACGCCCGCCGCGGCGAACTTCTACGCCCGCATCGATGCGGAGTACCGCAGCGCGCTACGCGCGTACAACGCGTATGCACGTTCGATTCCGGAACTCAACGGCACCCTCACGCGCGCAGGGCTGCGCCCGTTACCGGTGATTCCCGGGTTGGTTGAGCAATAGGTACAGGGCGCTCTGATCGCGATCGCCCAATCCGCGTGCGACGGCTTGGGTGACACGTTCGAATACGGCGCGTGCTTCGGGCAAGTCGAGGCCGGCCTGCGTCATCGCCCACTGGATCGATTCCCAATCCTTGAGATGAAGCTTCAGCGCGCCGCCGGGCGTGAAGTCACGCGCGATCATCCGTTTACCGTGCACGTCGAGAACGCGACTTGCCGCAAAGCCGCCGAGCATCGTCTCACGCAGGCGCTCGACGTCGATTCCGCATGCTTTTCCGAGCGCCAATCCTTCGGCGACCGCTTCCACCGTCGCGACGACGATGAGCTGGTTGCACAGTTTTGCGATCTGTCCGGTTCCCGATGCGCCCATGTAGGCGGGAGCGCCCATGCACTGCAGCACCGGTTCGGCGCGATCGTACGCGGCTCGCGAACCGCCGGCGAAGATCGCCAACGTGGCTTCGAGCGCCCCGATCTCTCCGCCGCTCACCGGTGCGTCGAGAGCTTCGATACCGCGTTCCGCCAGACGGTGCGCGGCCTCGCGTGCGGCCTGCGGATGGATGGTGCTCATGTCGATGAAGAGCGCGCCGGCCGGTAGCCCCTGCGCAATCCCGTCGTCTCCGAAGAGCACGGACTCGAGTTGGTCGACGCCGGGCAGCATCGTGATGACGATCCCGGCCTGCGAGGCGACCGCGGCGGGCGGTCCCGGCGCGTACGCGCCTTCACTGACCAGCGAACTCAGCCGTTCGGGCGTGCGATTGTGCACGTACACGCGGTAACCGCCGCGCAGAAGGTTGCGCGCCATCGGCTTGCCCATCGTCCCCGTTCCGATGAATCCGATGGCGGGCTTATCGTTCACTAGAGCCCGATTTGGGTGAGGTCGAAAACGATCCGCTGCGTGATCGGGCTGTCCCACCAATTTGCGATCGTCGCCTCGAGTTCGCGAACCGATCGCAGCGCGTTCACATGTTCTTCGAGCGCTTCCCGGCTAGGACGCGGCTTCGCGAGCTCGCCCTGCAGCCGCCCGATCGACTGGTGCGCATGGTGCGAGGGAGGAAGCGCACCGCGCAGCGCCGCGGCAGGGAACGACGCGAGCAATTCTTGGTTTGCAACCATTCCGGTGGCGTCGGCAGCCTCGACCTCTTTGCGGATATCGTCTTCCTCGTCCATGCGTTCCAGCTACGACGGCTCGTCGATCCGCGCCTGGCGGTTCCTACGGAGCGAACTTCGCCTCGGGATAGCCGTCGGCCCAAGCGAGCTTGAACCACTGGAGCGCTTTCACGCGGTCGCGCGGCACGCCGTAGCCGTAGTAGTACATCAGGCCGAGCCGATAGTGCGCGCGGCCGCGAGCCGGATCGAGCAGGTGATAAAGGTCGGGAAAGATCGTGGCATACGGCGGGAGCGGCGAGGCTGCGATGAGATACCAATGCAGCGCCGCGGAGTAATCACGCGGTACACCGATCCCCTCATAATACATATCGCCGAGCCGCGCCGAGGGGAGCACAGCCGCCTCGGACTCATCTTCCGCCCCCGACCGATACCACTTCATGGCGGTCGTATAGTCCCGCGTCACGCCGCGTCCGTTATAATACATCTCTCCGATGGCGAACTTCGCTCCGGCCCAGCCCAGCGCCGCTCCGAGTTGATACCAGTGCATCGCGGCTGCATAGCTTTGAGGAACGCCGTCGCCGTTTTCGTAGAACGCTCCGATCCGCCAGTCCGCCTGAGCATTGCCCTGGGCCGCCGCGAGCAAATACCAATGCAACGCCGCCGCATAGTCCAGCGGGACACCCAAGCCGAGTTCGTAATACATGCCGAGGTTTCTCTCGCCGCACTGGGATCCTTGATCGGCGGCACGTTTCGTCCATTCCCGCGCCGCAAGGTAGTTTTGCGGCACGCCCACTCCGTACAAGTACAAGATGCCAATTTCGGTTTGCGCCAGCGCATATCGTTGGGCAGCGGCGAGACGAAACAGTCGCAGCGCGGCTCCCTCGTCCTGCGGCACGCGTGCTTCGTCAAAGTAGACCGCGTACATCAGCCCGAGGTCAAACTGTCCGTCGGGCAACCCCTGTGCGGCGGCGAGGCGAAACCACTGTAATGCCGTCGGGTAGCTCTTCCTGACGCCGTGTCCCTCTCGATAGAGAACCCCGATCTTGTCCTGCGCGCTCGCAAGGCCTTGCGCGGCAGCTTCGCGGTAAAAGTGCAGCGCCGTCGGGTAGTTCACGGGCACACCGCGCCCGTCGTCGTAGACGGAACCGGCGTTCTTCTCGGCTTCGGCAAAGCCCTTAGCCGCGGCGAGTTTGTAGTAATGCAGCGCCTTGCCATAGTCGCGCTTGAGGCCGCGTCCCGAATCGTAGATGGCGCCGAGCTTGTTCTCGGCATCGGGAAGACCTTGATCGGCGGCCTTTTGGTACCAGTGCAATGCGATCGCATCGTCTTTGGCGACACCACGGCCGTTTTCGTAGCGCGAGCCGAGATTATACTCGGCGTACGCGTTGCCCGTCGCTGCTAGACGCTGGTCGTCGGCCAGCGTTACGTTTGCCGCCGGGCGTATCCCGCGAGTATAGGTGATCGTGCGAAGCGCATCCGGCGAAACTTCGTCGTAGCGCACGCCGTAGGCGGGCGGCATCGTGGTGCAGGGCGCGTTCGCGACGACGCTGACGCCCGGAAGCGCCTCCGCATAGACGAGGCCCTTCGCGGAGGTGAGCGTCACCTTCGTAGCGGTCACCGCGATCGAGAAGTCGGGGTCCTCGGAAGAAGCCGCGACGCCCCCTGCCGTTATGTTACTGAAGAACCCGAGCGGATCGTGGACCTCGACGCGCCCCGGGGCTTCCACCGTCGTCTTCTCGAGCCTGCCCGTGTTTTGAAACGAATACGTGCCGCCGGGCTCGAGCGTCATTCGGCCGCGGCCGTCCGGCGCGCCCAGCACGATCGTGTCATTCGCGGGTACGGTGATCGTTTCGTTGCCGATCCTATCGCCCAATTCGAGGCGACGTTCCGATACCTGACCGGCGACCGTTCGAACCGTCACACCGTCGACATGATCGGCGTCGCTGCGGCTTCCGACCCGAATATCGACCACGCTCGGAAGGCGCCCGTCGGCGCGCACCGGTCCGATGGCCGCAACACAAAAAACCAAGCAAGCCGCCGCAGCCGGCAGCGTGCTGCCTCGATGGTGTCCCCGCGCAGCCGCGGGCGACTTACCGCGACCTATCTCTTATTGGCCGCCAGGAATGGACGAGCCGCAGGCATTGCTGAAGCCGCCGCACGTAGGCGGTACGAGCGTGCCGGCCGACGCCTGAACGCAGAGTCCGCAGGCGATAAAAGCGAAGGCAGCGACTGCCACGAGTACTGGCTTGAACGATTTCACGGTTCGGGGACCTCCCTCTAAAGTCGTACCCGGCTCGAACTCGCTTTCTCTCCAAGAGGGGGAGCCCTCCTTCCTTCGCCGCGCCCGAAATTCTCAGGTTTTCTCAGGTCTGCTCAGGTTTGCTCCAGGCGCGCGGTAATTTCAGCGATGAACTGATCCATAAGTCCCGGGTTGTCCTCGATGCTCTCGTACTGGATGTCATCGATCGCCTTCGGGACCGCGACCTTTCCGCGCATCACCCCAAAGACGACCCGCGAGTCCAGTCCGCGGTCGATCAACTTCCGGTACGCGCGGCGGATCTCCCAATTGCAATACGGGCGGCTAAAATAGACCTCCGAGAAAACCGCAACGACGAAGCGGCTCCCGGCGATCGAATGCACGATGTTGTCTTGCCAGACGGCCGCGTACCGGATGGAATTTTTGTCGAAGAAGATCTTCAACGCTCTGCCGTTTGCCGGCTGCGCGCGCTTCAGCGGCTCGTAGACGTTGGCGACGACCCAATCCATCTCCTCATGCGCGTAGCTGATGAAGACGTCCCAGTCGTATGCTTCGCGCGTGGGGTCGCCGCCGATCTGCTGCAACACCTCGAACTCCATGCGGGCACCCCAGACGCCGCAGAGGACTGCGGCCAGGAGCATACCGAGCGCGACGAGCGAGACCTGCGGTTGGATTTTATTCGCCATCGTAAACATCGCGACTTCGAAAGCGATGAATACTACGATTCCGCAGCCCAAGGCGAGCCCTGCGGCAATCCAGGGCAATGCCGAGCGCAACGCGCCGAGCGGCAGTCGCCGCAATGCGAAAAACAACGCGACGAATGCGCCGACCGTGATCAGCGAGAACGCGATGACGAGGAAGAGCAGCGCGCCGGGCCGGTCGGGCGTTGCCGGATCGAACCGCAGAAACGCGCGCTCATCGCCGATCGCCCAGGCGAGCAGATCCGGACCGGGGTGGTGCGACTCTTCATGCACGTCGTGCTCGGCAGCACCGACGATGACGAACTTGCCCGCGAAGTTCGCATCTGGCGGGAATGGCTGCTGCACCGTAATGCGATGCGTTTCGGCTCCCGATATCACTGCTCCGTAACGCGCGGGTATCAGCATGCGAATATTGCAAACGTGCGGGCTTCCCGGCGGCGGCGGGAATGATTCGTGATCCGAATCGGCCGCCACATCGACGAGCGACCAGATATCTTCCTGCAGGCTGCTTCCCGAAAAGAGCGGCGGCCAGCGATCGAACGGGATGCAGGCATGATAGTAGAGTTCGCCGGCGTACGCGGGCGGTTTTTCCCCGGAATGAACCTCGATGCCGCTGTGTCCGTAGTTCGCGAGGGCTTCGTAAATCGCGCGATCGAGCTTGTTCGCGGGCTGATTGTCGGGAAGCCCTTCATCGTCGACGGCGTTGGGCTCGGTGATCGTAGCAAACACGTTTACCCCGCTACGATGCGCGGCGTTGAGGGCTACGAGCAGCGCTTCGTTCGCCCGTGAATACTGCGCGTCACACGGCGTATCCGGGCACCTCGAAAACGCGAAGTCCAGGACGATCGCGCGGGGTTTCTGTGAGACCGCCGTCGTGATGAACGTCGCGAGGGCGCGTCTTCGCTGAGGTATCGCGGCGCTATTTGCGTCGTACATGAAATCGACGTAGACGATCGACGGGTCGGGCTTTGCCGGGCCCCCGTGCTGCAACGCGTCGAGAACGTTGAACGCTGCCCAATCCCAGTCGTGCCAGCCGCCGGGAAGCTGCACGAAAACGTACATCACGGCAGCATATACCGCGATGAGGAACAGTGTTCGCCGCAGCCATCGCGGTACCGAAAGCCGCCTCACCTGCTGTCTCTTCGAGCCTATGGCGTGAATTTCCGCGATGCTTCCGCCGCTGTTTTGACGCGCCGGATTCGATTCAACCGGGGTTGCTGGACTCGGTCGAGCGGTGAGCCGCTTGGCGACGACCTTGAGGCGGGGAAGCGTTGCGCGTGCAATTGGTTCCGCGCGATTCGGTGCCAGCGCTCGACAGCGTCCTCGCATTGCGTGAAGCGCGCCTGGCATCAAGGATTTGACGCTGCCGGCAGACGAGTTCGATCATGACAAGTCTCCCCGAGCTGTGGTCTTGCTTTCAGCAGGCGCCACCGACAATCTTGGATCTGGTGACGTTCTGCAGATGCCCAGTTCCCCTAGATACGGCTGCAATTGCCGCGCTATTTCCCGCTGGCCGAGTGCGTTAGGATGGATCTTATCCGCCTGCAGATACTCACTCGGTGAGTATGGAAGCCGAAGGAGCACTACCGGGATCCTCAGGCTATCTGCAACCGTACGCATCTTCTGATAAAGCGCACGCTGCGCGAATAGTAAGTCGGAAAAGCTCAGGCCACCTTCGCCGGTTAAAGGGGCCTCGACAATTACTACCCGTTCGTAGCGTTTAAGCCAATACCGGATGGAGCTAATGGTCACATCGCTGGACGCATCAAACTGCGATATGAAGATTACGGTTGCAGCAACGTTCACGGCCGAGACGTTTCGCCCGAGAACTGGGCGATTTACCGCTGCATTAACGATGGGTTTAAATCCGCAAGTATGCTCAAGTATTTGCGGGTAAGCATCCTCTCCTGGCCTGAGCCCGAAACCAAGTGTCTCGCTAGCACCAACAAAGAGGACGCGCTTAGCGTCTCCCTCCGCTTGAAGAGGCCGGGCATTTGAGGCTAACACGATTAGAACTGCGGCAGCGATAATCGTCCCGACTGCCTGGCGCCTCATGTGCGCTCGGCAAGCTTCTCCCACCGGCTCTCGCAGTCTTTGGGACCCGGCGTCGGACGCGGCAGCGGCGTCGTCCATCCGCGGCATGGCACAATGACATCGAACAGCGTCGATCCTGGCAGATAGACGAGGACTTCCAAAAAATCGCTATCGATTCCAGCCGGACTCGAGCCCACCGTTGTGATAAATTCAACAGCGGGCTTTCCTTGCGCAGTAAATAGAGCGCCGCTCGCGAGAGGGTGATCCTTGTACCCAGCTAGCAGCGGTCGAGCCAGCTGTAACGCCGCTGAAAGTACATCTTGCCAGCGGTAAGGTACGCGTCCAACGTACCAATTGATCGGCCGTATGAAGAAGCGGTCACCGTTTTCGCCTATGATCTCGCGATAAACAAAACCGTGGCCGTGATCTGGGATCCCGAATGCCTCATAATGCGGCGGCGGCGGCGGCAGACCGATAAGCTGGCGTAAGCGTTCGCTCTTCATCGGTGGAGCTTTCGCCGGCTCGGAGGCAGTGCGCAGCAAAGCTGCCACGATTTCTTTCACGCCAGGGCTCATGAAGTGAATGTCGCTTGGCTGATTTGCGGTTTGCCGATGGGTACAGCCCAGCGCAAAAATAACGATGGTGAAGATCGATCCAACTACGTTCAGATACCGCACGATCAGGCCTTACTGCGACCCCTGGTCCGCGCTCGAATGTAAAATGTGGGGAGTGACAACGACGTAAAGATTTGAAAGACTCGATGAGTCGTGACGCGCTCGGAATAGCCCACCGAGCAGAGGTAGCTCGGATAAGACAGGAATCCGGGTCATAGACGTTATCTCCTCGTTGAGAAAGAGACCTCCGACGACAAACGGCTGGCCATCTCTCACGCGGGCCAGTGTAGTGATCTGCCTAAGGCTAATCTCGGGCACGCTTCCCTGCGACGTCGTCACATATGCGGTCACGCTAGACACTTCAGCAAAGATATCCGAAGTAACGTAGCCATCGCTCGCTACGTGTGGCTGAATCTGGAGATTTACGCCAACCGCAATGTAATTAACACTGCTTTGCGTTACTGCCGTGCCTCCCGGGTAGATAGTCGTTGTGATGATTGGCAACGCGTCGCCGGTCAGAATCTGCGCCGCCACGTTGTCCGTGGCGAGCACACTCGGCGAAGCGAGCACCTTCCCGCCATCGCGCTCTATCGTCGCGTAAAGATTGGCCTGAGCTGATAAATTATATTGCGGCTTCGATCCCGGCGTACCGCCGGCAGCTACTGTCCCCACCGCGACAGGCGTGCCCGCACCCGCATTCAAACCGAGCCCCAAGTCAGTGGCCGTCGCCTCACTCATCTCAACGACTTTGCACTCAAGCATCACGCTCTGCGCCGGTACGTCTACTTGCGCGATGAGATTTCGCATCGCGGCGATCTCCGCCGGGGTTCCAGACAGAATAATCGCGTTGAGACGACGATCATACGCGACTGAATCGCTCAACCTAGCTCCGAGCGGTTCCTGCGGCCCGGTTAGGCTACTGATGCCACCACTATTTACACTCTGCGAACCGGCGGAGGTCGGCAGGCTAAAGATGGACCCTTGGGGCTGGAACGGAGCAGTCGGCTGAACTTGCTGCCCACTTACAAGTAGGTTTGCGACCTCGCCGACATCCGCATACTGAAGACGCACCACGACATAGGTCCTGGCGCCTTCAATCGCTGGCCCGGTAGAAGTGGATTGCGTCCGGGCGGACGAAAGCGCTGGCGACGTATCGACGTCGAGGACGAGATCATGCCCGGAGGCTACCGCTACAACATGCAGCGGCTGAGTAAGATCGATGCGCACGGTCACCGCGCCGATGTCAGTAACCGTGACAGACGAGACCCCGTTGGCACCGAGATACGGGTGATTGAGAACAACCCCACTCGCAGAAGAATCTGGAATCTGAACGAGCACGGTCTGTCCGCCATCGCCGGAAAGCTGAAAATTAGGCGGCGCGTTTCCGGCAAAGGTTATGTCGACCCGCGTGTAGCCACCGGCGAGACCCTCGACCTTAACGCCCGTAACAAACTCCGATGCCCCTAGCGCGATGCCTCCTGTGCACAGCACAGTGTAAAGAATCGCACAACCAAGTGCGCGCGCCCGCCATCGCCCTAGCCGGAGCAATCCCCCGATCTTTACGACATCACCCACAGCAAGTACACGATTATTGCGACTCTAAAGATGAGCAGAACATCAAAGACTTTCAGTTCCGATAAGCGCTCCCGAACCGGCATCTACGGCGTAGGTACGTCCGGTCGTCGACGTAAAGATCCAGGCCGGTTCCGCAATGGTGGTCGGAACCGATATCGAGCTTGTCCAGTATCCCAGCTCATACGATGCGATGTTACCCGACTCGGGTGTCGCAAGCGAAGCCGTGTAGGCATCAATCGTATTCGTTCCCGTGTCATAGCGCGATATCGTGGATCCCACACCTCCCCCGGTGCTACGCCATAAGCGATAGCCATACGAGACATTTGGCTCGTCGTCGTACGTGTAGACGTACTTGCCGCAAATGAAGTGCGACCCGTCCTCTATCCATTCCTCGCACGTAGAACTGCCGATGTAGTGATAATCCTCAACATCAACCTTGATTGCATCGCCGCCAAACACTGGTCCGCTCGAATGTGTCCACACGAACTCATAACCGATTAACATATTGGTTCCGCCGGTCACCTTCAGGTAGAATGAGATTACGTCCGACAGCGTCGCGTCTGATGGCATGCCAAAGGAGTTGTCAACAAACTCGGTTGCGGCGGTCTCGGCAGTGGAAAGTGAAACTGCCATCGGATTCTCCAGCGCATGTCCATGGTACGTTACGCCGCCCGACGTGCCTTGGTAATACGTTACCTGAAGACCGCCGACAGACGTGTAAGTGGTGGTACCACCGCTCGTTACCGTCGTGTACGACCCGGCGGACATGGCGGAATCTCCCGAGGCGACCGCGGAGGCTACATTCAAAGTTTCATTGTTATCAGCCACCGGGTTTAAAACGCCAGCTACGGGTTTAACGACTATATCTGTGTATTCCAGGCCCGTATAAGGGCTATCGAATTCCAACACGCCACCCTGGGATCGGCTGGGCGTTCCCGAAAAGGTATCCAGAACGGCGTAATCGTTATCCATTTCAGCCGACCACGACGTTGACTCGTTATTGTCCTCATTCGATTGTTGCCAAGCGTCCAGGATGTCCGCTCCGCCATTCGCAGTCGGATTCCAGATTTGCTGAAGTAGCATCGAAGCCACCGGCGGATTGTCCTCTGACTCGACGTCGCAGGCGCGGTTGTCTTCTGCTCCCTCTACCGTGCACTCCCCGGGTGATTGCCAATATCCATATATGCCGTGAAGGGGTATGCCGGAGTTGTAAAACAGGGGTTCCCACGGGTTCGCGACCGCACCAGGCGCATTAGACGCGTCGCTGGAGTCCTGTTCGGCATCCGGTGCGACAGTGTCTGAGCTAAACAAGAACATCCAGCCAAGATATAAAGTCGAGTTGAGCGCGCCGGTTGCCTTAGGATATTGCCCTGCCAAGTCACCAATGCCCCAATATGTGCTGCTCGGTGGTGTGTTGCCACCTTCCAGGGACGAGCACGCGTTAGGAAACGCGACAATACCAGTGGCACCGTGTCCAAAATAGAACAGCGCGTTCACACTGTTCATAATCGAGGTAAACATCGAGTTGGTCATATTCGGAGGGTCATTTTGAGTCTGCGTGCCCCAACCATCCGCCGTAAACGTCTGCTGCGTAGCACTTTCTGCCTGTGCCGGATACGGACTAATGGGTGGGCAATTTAGTGAGCCGTCGTAATTGTCAATACCGATAATGCCCGCAGTGCCAGTAGCCGTTGTTGCCTTCCTCGATCCAGATGCCGACGAGCCGCACGCGACCAGAATGAATGCGGCCGACAGAATGACAGCGCACCGCGCCACCGTCGAAAATGCGTAGTGTTGACTCACTTTATTTTACCCCCGCGAGCCGATTTGGCGTCAATCCATAGCGAACTGCCAAGTCGTCGGGTGCCAATTGATCCCCAGCCAATAGCAGCGAGCCGGTCCTGGAGTCATAGACAAAGTAGTACACGCGCGTTAACTCCAGCGCGGTCTGCTCGTCGCCCCCGTGCCCCAAGAATTCAACCCTCGTTCCGCTCACGACTCTTCCATTTGCCTCGCCAGCGAACGGGCCGCTGTTAAGAAAAATCGGTCGAAACGGCTTCGGTAGCGAGGCGAGTCTGGTAGTCGCGTTGTTCGCGATGGTCGTGCCACGGTTGGTCTTTATGAGGAGCTGGAGATTGTCGCGCTCTGCAGACTGTTCCATTTCGGATGCTCGCTGCAGGCCCTCGACGTTGAAAAAATTCCTCCCCAGCGTTGTCCCTTTCGGAATGATGTGAGGGCGCCTCTGGGCCATTGAGGGTGCCGCAAGAATACTAATTGTAAGAGACGTAGCGCCCGGCGCAAGTAATATTCGATCGTTCAGCGCGGATCTAAACTGTAACTCGGCAGTGTTTCCCTCCTCGCTACAGGAGATGTACGCCGCATTGCTAGGTGAGACGCGAGCAACGCTTTCCGTGCGTATTGCTGCAGTCGAAGGGCACGTAGTATTGCTTAAAAACAGCTCTGTGACACTCGCCTGGTTAGAAACTCGGTGTAGCGGTTTAGCCGCCGAAAACGCGATGACCCACGTGGGCGCTTGGCCCTCGCGGGATTGAGAGAGGCTCGTGATTGCCTCGGTCGCCGGTTTTCCAATTGCTGCAGACCTCGCGGTGACGGCGGCAACCCTTCCCACGGAGGTCAAGAGAAGCGCTACCACTACGATCCACGCCAGAATCAGACGATGTGCTAAGTCTCTGCGTGCAGTCTCACGAATCACAAAAGCGATCCTCCGTTACGTGAAGATTAACGAATTGCGCGCGGGAGCAAACAATTGCCAAGCCCACACCCGTTACTTTTTGTTCCAGCCGAATATTAGGACACCTGCGGCGCATCCACGCGCCAGTAAATGAATCTTGGCGAGCGACGTTTTTGGTGGGCCGACACTTAATGTGGTCAATCCAATTATGGGCCGAATGGATTATGCCACACGCGGGTCTTACAAGTTGGCATTTTCGCGCCTCGCGTCGTCCTCCTTAGCCGACTGCTGAGGACGCCGACATTACTCAAACCAACTAACATATGGATCGCATTCGCGAGGGGGCGGCCAAGAAGACTGATGAGGATATCGACCCAGTGCCGGCCACCACGGAAATGGGCCCCTTGCAAACCCGTCGAGTAGGTCAATCGTTACGATATCGGGTCACAGGTTCTTGTGGTCGCCGTAAGGATGCGAAATGCGCATCGGAGCTTGTTTGGGGCTCAGCGACCAGCGTCACTGTGCCACAAGACACCTTATAGCGCACCTTTCCGCCGCCTCGGTCGTGGCGTGCCACTTCTGTGCCACCAAACCGAGAATCGGCAGGTTGACACGCCGGGGAATGGCAGAATCCCCCGCTTCTCTAGGATTCTGCCGGTCGAAATGGCTCCGGATGCTGGACTCGTCCTTCGACTCGCGCATCCTGCGCTCGCTCAGGATGACGGTTCTCGTCACAGCATCACGAGTGGAAGTAACAAACGACCACCCCATCGTGGGGTGGTCGTTTGTTACTTGGCTCCGGATGCTGGACTCGAACCAGCGACCCGCTGATTAACAGTCAGCTGCTCTACCAACTGAGCTAATCCGGAACGCGCAGGGGTACTGCGGGATTCTACTGGATTGCGGTGCGTTGATGCAAGCAGCCTTGTCGGCCGCGGCTATAAGGTGCGCGCGTAGCTGGCCACGTAGCTCGAATCGGGATGGGGGCATGCGACGACGGTGGCGATGATCTTGAGCGCGGGCGGCGTGATCGCAGTCCCCAGTGCCGCAATTCCGGCGAAAACGAGCACGAGGGCGGCGATCGAGCTGACGAGGAAGCGAGCGAGCATTTCCGGTATCTCCTAAATAATTAGTTGATACCTCCATGCTACTTCCCGGCCGCCGGTTTGTCAACTAAGAAATTAGTTAACCCTACTGGTACCCGTGGGCGAGCATGGTCGCAAAGAACGGGATGAGGGCCAAAAGCACGATCTCGCAACTCAGGAACGTCCAGGTGGCGCGAAACGCCCGCGGAGGAATCTCGACGCTTCCGGCCCCGTCGGACGCGGGCTTAAGGCGCAAGTAGTGAACCGTCGGCGGAATCGAGAGCAGCCCGACGGCGAGAAAGAGCGCCATCTTCGTCCAGAAGAACGGATTGTGCATGTAGAACGCGGCGCCTTTGAGGCCCAAGGTCACGCGCAAGATCCCGCTGATGATTACCAGGACCGCGCTGATACCGAAGAGCGTATCGACCCGCCGCAGCTGCTCCAACCGGAAGCGGTCCATTCGTTGCCGATACAGCACGAGCTCCGCAACGAGCGTGCTGACGAGAAAGAAGATACACAGAAAATGCAACCACGCCAGCACGACGTCGAGAAGCATATCGTTACTGCTGTGTGTTCGGCGCTTGGCGGCGAATCGTCACCGTTTGGTTAAGCGTGATCTGCACGTTTGATCCAGCGGGTAACGTAAAGTTCGTTTTGCCGTTTATTCCGTAAAGCAGGCCGCCGGCCGCGCCCAGAATGCCGCCGCCGCCGGTGTGGAAGATCGTCTTCCCGATCGCGTTGCCGAGCAACATGCCTCCAAGCGTCGAGAGTGCAACCTTGACGCCGCTCTTTTCTTCCTGTTTGCGCTGGTCTTGGGTCATCGTGGCCGAGATATCGACCGTGCTGCCGTCCGCCAGGCGAAGATAATCGAACTGCAAACCGATCGAGGGCTTGCGTCCTTGCCCCGCCGGCGTCACGCTCGTAACCTCACCGGCAATGATCGCCCCCTGAAAAGCGGGGTTGCCGCTCGGATACGGCGGCACGACGTCCATTACGAACCGGTCGCCCACGTGCGCTTTGCCCGTGTCGATCGGAGTGCGCATGCGCGCGTTGATCTGCGCGCCCTGATAGAGCGTCAGCGACTCTTGGGCCGACGCGACCAGCGTCGTGCCGACGAAGGCAACCAGGGCGACCACCGCCATGAAACTGTTACGAAACTTCATGTCGCCTCCTTATCCACCCAAACGCCGGAACCTCGCGCCGCGTTCCGGTCCAGATTAAGGAGTCGTGAGGTCGCTCGCGAGTTCGATCGTGACCAGCATTCCTTGCCGAGCGACCAGCGGCACGCCGGTCTTTGCGGCATAGGCAACGCCGCCGGTCTGCGCGGTCTGCCCGGCGCGTGTGCCGATCTGCGTCTGCCACACGATCGTCGAACGGGCCGGCGGACCACTCTGGGTATTCGGCAAGCGCGGCGGTCCGGGCGGCGGAACGGCCGCCTGAGGCGGCACCGCCACGCGCTGCGTCACGTTCGGTGCGATGACGTACGCTCGAATCGGCTCGCGCGTACGATCTAAGAACGTAATATCGTCGAACCAGAACGCAATCTCCGCCGGCAGGATCCCGCGCGCTTGACGCACGTGCGTAATGTGGCCCTGGATCACCGCACCGTAGAGCGAGGGGTGGGCGTCATCGGCGACGCGCAGGATGAACTCGTCACCGCTGCGCGCCGTGCTCGAATCGACCGTCGTGCCGAGCACGCACTGAATGCGCGTCCCGGCTCGCAGGAGCGTCGGGTGCTGGACCGTCGTGATCGCGATGATGACGGCGGCGAGCGCCGAGAACACGTTCATTACTGCGCGAAGTTCGGGACGCGCAGGGCCTCACCGGTAAACCCGGTCGCTGCTCGGAGCGCATCGATTTTGTCGAGCCGCTCCCACGGCAAGTCGAGGTCGGGCCGCCCGAAGTGACCGTAAGCCGCGGTTTGCTTGTAGAGCGGGCGGCGCAGGTTCAGGTAGTGAATGATCGCCGCCGGACGCAGATCGAAGACTTCTTTGACGGCCTTCGCGATCAGCTCTTCCGCGATCTTTGCGGTGCCGAAGGTTTCGACCAGCACGCTCACCGGTTCGGCAACGCCGATTGCGTAGGCGACCTGGATCTCGCATCGATCCGCCAGCCCCGATGCGACGACGTTCTTTGCGACCCAGCGCGCCGCATACGCGCCCGAGCGATCGACCTTGGTCGGATCCTTGCCCGAGAACGCACCGCCGCCGTGACGCGCCATGCCGCCGTAGGTATCGGCGATGATTTTGCGTCCGGTCAGGCCGGCATCGCCCTTGGGCCCGCCGATGACGAAACGGCCGGTCGGATTGACGAAGACACGGGTGTTCTTATCGAGCATTCCGTTCGGAATCACGTGCTTGATGATCTTGTTGGTGACTTCGGTTCGGATCACTTCGAGCGAAATATCCGGATCGTGCTGGGTCGAGAGGACCACGGCGTCGACGCGGACCGGGCGGTCGCCGTCGTACTCGACGGTGACTTGCGATTTGCCGTCCGGGCGCAGGTACGGGATGTCGCCGTTCTTGCGCATGGCGGCCAGATGACGGGTCAGGTTGTGCGCAAGCACGATCGGGAGCGGCATCAGCTCCACCGTTTCCTTGCAGGCGTACCCGAACATCATGCCCTGATCGCCCGCGCCGGTCTGCTCGAATTCGTCGTCGCGGCCGCCTTTCGCCTCGAGCGACTTGTCGACGCCCATCGCGATGTCCGGCGATTGTTCGTCGATCGAGACGCTCACGCCGCACGTTTCGGCGTCGAATCCGACGGCGGACTTCGTATAGCCGATGTCGGCGATCGTCTCGCGTACGATCCGCGGGATGTCGATGTAGGTCTTGGTCGTCACCTCGCCGGCGATGTGAATCTGTCCGGTGATGGCAAACGTTTCGACCGCAACGCGCGAGTACGGATCGTCTTTGAGCAGCGCGTCGAGCACCGCATCGGAAATCTGGTCGGCAACTTTGTCGGGGTGGCCCTCGGTGACCGACTCCGAAGTGAAGAGTCTGCGATATTCGGCCATACTACGTTCCCTCCGACCACGAGGCCATGTACTTCACCTGCTCGGGCGTGAGCACGTCGATCTCGACGTTCATCGACGAGAGCTTCAGTTTGGCAACCTCTTCGTCGATCTCGACCGGCACGTCATAGACGTGCTTCTTCAAATTGGCGTGATTCTTCGCCAGATGCGCAGCCGCCATCGCCTGATTGGCGAACGACATGTCCATCACCGCTGCCGGATGACCCTCGCCCGCAGCCAGGTTCACCAGCCGTCCGTCGGCGAGAATGCAGACCTTGCGGCCGTCGTGGAATTCGTACTGTTCGACGAACGCGCGCGGCGTATTGACGCCCTTCGCAAGACGCTTGATACCGTCCAGATCCAGTTCGTCGTTGAAATGACCGGAGTTGCAGACGATCGCGCCGTCTTTCATCAGGTGGAAGTGCTCTTCGCGAATCACGTGGTAGTTGCCGGTCACCGTCACGAACACGTCGCCGGTCTTGGCCGCGTCGGTCATCGGCATCACACGATAACCGTCCATCACCGCTTCGATCGCCTTGCGCGGATCGACTTCGGTCACGACGACGTGCGCGCCCAACCCGGCGGCGCGCGCCGCGATGCCGCGTCCGCACCAGCCGTACCCGACCACGACGACCGTCCGGCCCGCGATCAGCACGTTGGTAGCGCGAATGATCCCGTCGATGGTCGATTGACCCGTGCCGTAGCGGTTGTCGAACATGTGCTTGGTCAGCGCGTTGTTCACCGCGATGACCGGATACGGCAGCACGCCGTCTTTTTCCATTGCTTTTAGACGAATCACGCCGGTCGTGGTCTCTTCGCAGCCGCCAATCATCTCCTTGAGCAAATGATTGTGCTTGGTGAAGATCGTCGTCACGAGGTCGCAGCCGTCGTCCATCGACATCTGTGGTTTGGTCGCGATCACCGACTCGATGTGCGAATAATAGGTCGCGTTGTCTTCGCCCTTGATCGCGTAGGTCGGGATGCCGTACTCGCACAGCGCGGCGGCAACGTCGTCCTGCGTCGAGAGCGGATTGCTGGCGCACAGCGCGATCTCGGCGCCGCCGGCCTGCAGCGCGAGCATCAGATTTGCGGTTTCGGTCGTGACGTGCAGGCATGCGCCGATCCGCACACCACGCAAGGGTTTGCCGATCTCGAAACGATCGCGAATTTGCGCAAGCACCGGCATGTACGCTCCCGCCCACGCGATACGCGAGCGGCCGGCGTCTGCCAAGCTGCGGTCTTTGACATCACCAGCAAGCTTTTCCGTGACGGGCACGATGGAACTCCTAACGAGCGAAGGGCGAGAGAAAGCGCTTTTCGAGCCGGGTGCGGAAAGCCCCCGGCGTGGAGACGCTCCCCGAATACTTATCACAACTTGCCAGCGAATGGCCAACCCCCGGCGGGGGCAGCGCTGCGACCATGGTCGCAGCCGCCGGAGCCGCGCTGGTGGCGATGGTGGCGCGGATTTCCTCGGCCAATCCGAAATACGCGGCAGCTCACCAGCTCGCGCTCGAGCTGGTCGAACGCGCCGACGCTCTGCGGGAGGAGCTCGTGCGCGCGCGCGAACGCGACGAAGCGGCCTTCGACCGGGTGGTCGCCGCCAGCGCCATGCCCAAATCCACCGACGCCGAGAAGCAAGCGCGCCGCGCGGCGCTGGAACTTGCGCTCGCGCACGCCGCCGCCGAGCCCTTGGCGGTGGCGCTCAACGCCCTCGAAATTTTGCGTCTCACGCAGAGCGCGCTCGACTTGAACAACAAGAATCTCGTCAGCGATATCGGCTGTGCGGCGGAGTTCGCCCACGCCGCTCTCGCCGCATGCGCCTATAACGTGCGCATCAATCACCGCTTCATGCACGACCGGGCTGCGGTCGACGCGCAAACGCACGCTCTCGAACGCTACGAGCGCGAAGCCGCCGCGCAGCTCGCATCGGTGCGCCGCGCCGTCGCGGTCATGCTCGCACCCCGCTCGTGAGCCTCATCATTCGCGTAGCCAGGGTAGACGATGCGCAGGCCTTTGCCGCAATCTATGCGCCGATCGTCGCGGGCACACACGCATCGTTCGAAAACGAGCCGCCGAATGACGCGGAGATGGAACGGCGCATCCGCAGCACCCTCGAGCAGACACCCTGGCTCGCGGCCGAGTGCGACGGCGCGATTGCAGGATATGCTTATGCGGGACGACACCGCGAGCGCGCCGGATACCGCTGGGCGGTCGACGTGTCCGTCTATCTCGATGAACGTTTTCGCGGTCGCGGTATCGGGCGCGCGCTCTACGATCGTCTCCTCGCATTGCTCGAGCAACAGGGCTTCCGGCGCGCCTATGCCGGTGTCGCGCTCCCGAACGACGCGAGCGTTGGCCTTCACCGCGCGCTGGGCTTCGAACCCATCGGCATCTATCGCCGTGTCGGCTGGAAAGCCGGACGCTGGTACGACGTGATGTGGCTCGGGCGCGACGTCGGCCCCGATGAGGGCGATGCGCAGCCGCCCGAACCAATCCCGTTTGCTCGTCTACAGTAGCGCGTTCCCCGCCGCCGTTGCGCTCTTGAGTTTCGCCTCGCCGGTCGTGGCCTGGCCGCTGAGCTGGTCGAAGACCGCGTACTGTGCGGGCGTCGGCTTCACGTACGCCAGATCGACCCCGGCCGCCAAATACGCGAGGTAACTGCGCAGCTTGGCTTCGTGCAGCAGCGTGCCTTCGCTCGAGTGGATGTCGAGCTGCACCACCCCGTCGATTGCGGCGTCGAGCTGCGCCAGCGCACCCGCCGCGCGGGCGGCGCTGACCTTATGAGCGGCCACCGCTGCGCGCAAACGTTCGCGAGTCGCAATTGCGGTGTCGATCGTGCGATCGAGCGTATCCAACGCGGAACGGATCTTCATCCCGAGGTCCAAGCGCGCCGCAAGCGCGTCGTCCGGCAGCTTGATACGCGGGTCGAGCGCAACGGTGAAACTCGTCGTCGCGGTCGCTCCGCCGTAATCGAGCGTTACCGTGTAGTTGCCCGGCACGACCTGCGGCCCCTCGACGGTATCGTCGAGGCCACCCGCCGCCACCGGCGGTTCAAAGCCGGTCACTTCGGTCGCGTCGGCATAGCGCAGATCCCACTGGAAGCTGTTCATTCCCGGCGCGATCGCGGTGAGCCGTTCGTAGGCCTTTGCCGCCTCTTGCGTGGGACGGAACCGTTCGTCCGGCTCCCGCGGCTTGCGCGGCGCCGGCTTGCGGTGCAGCGCGAAACGGCGGATCAGATTGCCCTTCTCGTCGCGGAACGTCAGCGTGACCGGCGTCCTGCCGTTATAGCTTTTCGGCACGTAGAAGAACACGGTCGCCCCGAACGGCGGGTTCTCGCCGTTGCCGGTCGCCGTTCCCCCGCCGTAGGGGCTCGAGCCGTACACGTGCGTGAGCCACGCCGCTTGCGGCGCGAAGAGCTGCGCTCCGCCCGCGTGCTGCGCCGACGATTTCGTCAATTGCTCGAGAAGCGCGAGATTGTCGAGCGCCCAAAACGATCGCCCATGCGTCGCGACGACGACCTCACCCTGACGCGTGTCGATCGCAACGTCGCGCACTTGGACGTTGGGAAGGTTGAGCGTGAGCGGTTGCCAGCGCGCGGCCCCGTCAAGACTCACGTACACCGTGCTCTTGGTCGTAGCAAAGAGCAGCTGCGCGTCGTCGGGATCTTGACGCACGGTGAACACGTATTGGTCGTCCGGTAAACCGCTCGTGATCGTGTACCAATGCTTGCCGTAATCGGTCGTTTCGTACACGTACGGATGAAAGTCGTCCCACATGTAGCGCGACGCCGAAAGATACGCGGTGCCCTTTTCGGTGTGCGAGGCTTCGATCGAAGAGATCTCGGCCCACTGCGGCAACGCCGGCGGCGTAACCAGCGACCAGTTCGCGCCGCCATCGGTCGTCACGTGCACCAGTCCGTCGGCGGACCCCGCCCAGATCACGTTACCGTCGAGCGGAGAGACGGCCAGCGCCGAAACATCGGGAAAGATTTCGGCGCTGGATTGATCCAGATCGATCGGACCGCCGCTCGGCGCCTCCGTCGTCGCAACGTTGCGGGTGAGATCGGGACTGATCTTCTGCCAGGTTTGCCCCTCGTCGTCGCTGCGCAGCACGTACTGCGAGCCGACGAGGAGTTCTTTGGGATTGGCCGGCGAGAACAAGATCGGATGCGTCCAGCCGAAGCGATACTTGAGTTCACCGGAGGACGCGCCTTCGCGGTAGAGCGGCCACGGGCTCACACTTTGATATTCATCGATGCCCCGATCGTAGCGCAGCATGATGCTGAAATAGCCGCTGCCGTACGCCACTTTCGAGTCACCGGGTTGCGGCGCGATGAACGTGCTTTCACCGTAGGCGGTGCGCTTCCAGTCGGTGGTAGGAATGATGCCGTCCGCGCTCGCGCTGGGTCCTTCGAATGAACCCTCGTCCTGCTGCGCGCCGTAAATGCGGAACGGGAATCGATCGTCCGAAAGTGCGACGTGGTAGAACTGCCCCGTCGCCTGATTGTGGTCGCCGCTCCAGGTCTTGCCGCCGTCGGTGGAGACGGTTGCTCCGCCGTCGTTCCCCTCGAGAAGAACGTTCGTGTTGCGTGGATCGACCCAAACGATATGGTTGTCACCGTGCGGCGTATGCAGGCGCGTAAAACTCCGGCCTCCGTTTCGCGAAACCCAAAGGGCCTCGACCTGCGGAACGTAGACCGTATTCGGATCCTTCGGGTCAGCGTAAATCGCCATATAATAGAAGGCGCGCTGACGCAGTTCCATGTGGTCGTTCACGCGCGTCCAGCTCGCACCGCCGTTGCTCGAGCGGAAGATGCCTCCGTCTTTGGCTTGGACGATCGAGTACACGACGCGCGGGTCGCTCGCCGCGACCGTAACGCCGATGCGCCCGAGCAGTCCCTTCGGAAAACCGGGCGTGCGGGAGAGGTTCGTCCAATGCGCACCGCCGTCGATCGTCTTGTACAGCCCGCTGCCGGGCCCGCCGTCCTGCAGGGTCCAGGGCGTGCGGTAGGCCTGCCACATCGCGGCATAGAGCACGTTTGCGTCGTGCGGATCCATCACCAGGTCGATCGCGCCGGTCTTATCGTTGACGAAGAGCACTTTTTTCCAGGTGGCCCCGCCGTCGGTCGACTTGAAGACGCCGCGGTCGGGATTGCTCTTGAAGACGTGGCCCATCGAGACTGCATAGACGACGCTCGAATTGTGCGGATCTACCACGATCTTGCCGATCGTATGCGTTCGCACCAAACCCGCGTAGCGCCAGGTCTCGCCTGCGTCGGTCGACTTGAAAACGCCGTCACCGGTGACGACGTCGCCCCGAATGTCGCTCTCGCCCGTTCCGATGTAGATGATGCGCGGATCCGAGGGCGCGACGGCGATCGCACCGATGCTGTTCGATGCGTTCAACTTCCCGTCGGTAAGGTTCGTCCAGACCAGCCCGTAGTCGGTGCTGCGCCAGACGCCGCCGTCGACACCGCCAAAATAGAACGTGTCGGGCGATCCGGGAACGCCGTCGACCGCGACCACGCGGCCGCCGATGCCGGGACCGACGCTGCGCCAATGCATGGCGCTCATCAAGGTTTGCGCGGAGGGATTGACGGGGCTTGCGGCAGCGGGAAGGACCATCATCACGAGCGTTGCCGCAATCAGTGCAAAGCTCTTGGATTTCATCAGGTCACCATTTTCAAAAACGGGGTGATATCCTCGCGCTCCACCTCCATTCCCACGCCGCCGGTATGGTAACGTATATCATGAAAGTCGGCGCCGGCCGTCATCACCAGGCCGTACCGCGCCGCAGTCGCGCGAAAAATTTGGATATCTTCGGTATCGTGCAGCGGATAAAAGACTTCCAAACCGCGCAGCCCCGCCGGAACGAGTTCGTCGATCAGCGCGCGGTTTTTGAGACGCCCCGGATGTGCCAAAACGGCGACACCGCCCGCCGCGGTGATCCGCTCGATCGCCTGTTGCGGCGTGATGTAGAGTGAGGGCACGTAACCGGGCATGCCGCTGCGCAGCAGGTTGCGGAATGCCCAATCGATATCCGGCGCCATCCCGCGCGTGATCAGCGCCCGTGCCACGTGCGGACGGCCCAGGGCCTTCGCGTCCGGCGCCTCGCGCAGGACGTCGTCGAACGTAACGCCGTACCCCGCGCGCTGCAATTGCTCGGCCATGCGCGCCGCGCGCTCGCGGCGCGCATGGCGATTGCGTTCGAGCACAGCCAGCAACTCGGGTGAATCCACCTGCATCCCGTAACCGAGCAGATGTACTTCGTTCCCGCGGTACGTGGTATTGATCTCGACACCGCTCACCGTCACCGATCCGTGCGGCGGCGTAAATTTTCCGTAGGCGCTGAGCGTATCGTGATCGCTGATCGAAAATACTTCGACCCGCCGCTCGCCCATGAATTCGGCCAGCTCTTGCGGGGTAAGGGTGCCGTCGCTCTCGGAGGTGTGACTGTGAAAGTCGACGATCACGACTTGCGGCGCTCGATCGCAAGCGAGATCGCGGTTCGCTCATTCTCGCTGATCGCGATCGTAATGAACGAAGGGATGCAGATTACGTCGAGGCCGCTGTCTCTGAGATAGCCGCGCGCAATCGCGACGGCCTTGATCGCCTGGTTGATCGCGCCCGCGCCCACGGCTTGGATCTCGGCCCAATCGCGCTCGCGAATGACCGCGGCAAGCGCGCCGGCGACCGCGTTGGGGTTGCTCTTGGCCGAGACCTTCAGCGTGCCCGGGGCTGGTTCGTGCGCTTCATCAGTCATGCTATGCCACGTTGAAAGATACGCTTGATCTCGACCGCGTGCCCGCTGGACCGATCGATGCGTACGACCGCGGCGCAGAACTGTTTGGTTCCGGATTTCTCCACGCTGAAGCGATCGGAAAGCCCGGTGATAAAGCGATCGAGTACGGCCGCTTGCTCCATGCCGATCACGCCGTCGGTCGGCCCGGTCATCCCGAGGTCGGAGATGTAGGCCGTGCCGCCCGGAAGGATCTGCTCGTCGGCGGTCTGCACGTGCGTGTGGGTTCCGTAGATCGCCGAGGCTCGGCCGTCGAGGAAGCGCGCGAGCGCAACCTTCTCCGAGGTCGCTTCGGCGTGCACGTCGACGATCACGACCGGCGTCTGCGCGCGAAGTTCGTCGATCAGCGCATCCGCGCACCGAAACGGATCGTCCACCGGCGGCATGAACGTGCGTCCCATCACGTTGAGCACGCCGATCGTCGTGCCGTCGGCCACGAACGTTCCGTGACCTCTCCCCGGATTTCCCGGCGGGTAGTTCGCCGGACGCAGCACCCGATCGCTCGAGTCCAGGTACGTCTTGAAGTCGCGTTTGTCAAAGATGTGATTGCCGCTGGTGATGAAATCGACGCCGGTGGCAAAGAGCTCGTCCGCCGTTTGTGCGGTCAGCCCGAAGCCGCCGGCAACGTTTTCACCGTTGGCGATACAAGCGTGAACGTGATACTGGTCGCGTACCAACGGCACGCAGCGTTTGAGCGTGTCGCGGCCCGGCGAGCCGACCACGTCACCGATCAACAGCAGGGTTAACGGTTCTAACGGCGAGACGACGCCTTCGCTTTCCGTTGTGATTTCAAAAAGTAGACCAACACCCGCGCTTCTTCGCGGAAGCCGACCAGACTCTTGGACTGCGTCGGATCGCGCAGCGCCTCGATCGCGTAGACTGCCGCTTCGTCTTGTGCCGCCGGATCGGCGTCCAAATGATCCTCGGGCGGCGGATTGTGGACCAGCGCGTCGGCGAAGCGCTCGCGCAGCAGCGAAACGAGCAGCTCGAGTTCGTCCTTTGAGAAGCTCTCGGTATCCCGGGTCACGTGCACGAAGGTCGTCGACCGATCGCCTTCACACTCGACGCGCAGCGTGTGCGCCTCGTCTTTGGCGAGCAATAGATAGCCGTTGACGTGATCCTCGACCGCCTCACCCAGCGCCGCCTGAGCGCGCTTGTCCAGCCGCGCGCGCACGGCAAAGGTGAGACGAACGCTGCCCTCGGCCGGCATCGAGCGAATCGATGCCAGTTCGGGGAAGCGCACCAGCAGTGCGCACACCAAGCTGACGGTATCAGCGTTCTCTAAGGGAAGACGGCTATTCATGATCGGGCCCACCTGATACGACGCGGGCTCCAGGCACACCCTGCGGCCCATGTAGAATGGTAACAATCGTGAGACCCCGGCAGTTGCCCGGCCTCGCAGTCCTTGGGTTGCTCGCTTCGCTCTTGGCCCACGCCATGAGCTACGGCGAGAGCCACCAGGTCGGCGGCGGCTACCACCAAGCGGTCGAGCTCTTGGCCTTGACGGGCGCAGGAGTGCTCGCCGTCCTTGCCGGCAGCCTGGCGTGCGTGGGCGCGCGCCGGTACGCGACGGGCTCGGTTCTGGCGGCGCGTCTTCGCACGCTTGTACCGCCTCTTCCCCTGCTTGCGGCCGCGGCCACGATCTGGTTCGCGCTCATCGAGAGCGTAGAACCGCCCCACCCCTACGATGCGCCGATCCTGCTGATCGCTCTGAGCCTCGCGGCCGCCGCCGCCGCGATTTCCTTCCTTTTCGGGTGGCTGCTGCGTGCGATCGCCGAATTTGCCTTTGCGATCGCGTCCCGGCCTTTCGTCCGGCGCCCGGTGTGTTATCGCCGCCGGTTCGCTCATCGCTCCTCTGCGCGCCGCGCCGTTTTCGTCTACCGGCGCTTTGCCCGGCCGCCGCCGGGCGTGATGCTTCTCCCCGTTTAGCATCACTACTCTTCAGAGGAGACCCTATGTCTCGACTTATCGCGGCAATCGCTGCCGCGTGCCTGTTTTTCTCCGCATCACCCCTTCTCGCGGCGGCGACCGGGTTGGTGCACGGTGTCATCACCCAGTCGGGTACGCCGCAGTCCGGCGCTTCCGTCATCCTCGCGGGTGAGGGCCAGCGCTTCACCACCAGTACCAACGCACGTGGTGAGTACTCATTCGCGGCAGTGCCGTTCGGGCATTACCGGCTGACCGTCAGTGAAAGCGGCGCGACGGCTCGTACGGTCGACGTCGACGTCCATACCGATGCGGTCGCAACGGTCGATCTCGATCTGCTCAAAACGATCGCCGTCACGTCGGTCACGGCAACCGCCGGCGTCGGTGGAACGCCCGTCGCCGCCACGACGATCGACCAATCCGAAATTCAAACCTCGCCGGTGCGCGATAGCCTCAATCGCCTCATCGAGACGGTTCCGGGCGTGGTGCAGTTCTCGTACAACGAACCGGTGATCAACGGCTTTCACGGCGTGACGTACGACATCGACGGTGCGCCGCTACCGCTCGCGACCACGTCGAACTTCGCCGAGATCGTCGATCCGAAATCCATCAACTCGATCGAAGTGCTCACCGGGGCAATCCCGGCTGAATACGGCGGCGACCGCATCGGCGGCGTCGTCAACATCATCACCGACCGCTTCGAGGACATTCCCCAAGGCACGTACGGCACGATCACCGGCGGAGCGGGAAATGAAGCACAGGCGCTTGGCGAATTCGATACGGTCTCGCGCTTCGGCAACAACGAGCTCTTTCTCAGTCTCAACGGATCGAGCACGAATCGCGGTCTCGACGCGCCGACCTATCAAGCCATTCACGACGCCAGCTCGGCGAACGACGAGTTTCTGCGCTGGGTCACGAAACTGAGCGATCAATCGACGATTGCCTTTGATTATGGCAATCAGTTCTCGCAGTTCCAGATTCCGATCAATACCGACCCGAATAATCCCAACGACCCGATCTATACGCCGGCCGGTACCGACGACACGCAGCTCGAGTACGACCGTTTCGCCAACCTGAACTTCACGCAAGTGTCCAAGGACGGCAACAGCGTCTTCCAGTTGATCCCTTGGTACCGCTCGACGCGGGTCGATTACGACGGCGATTTTCCCAACGACGTGCTCGGAATGGGGCCGAACTTCGGCTGCGCCCCCGACGGGGATTCCGACAACTATCCGGATTGCAACGTCGACGGCTACACGCCCAACTACATCAACAACGTCGGCTTGCAGTCGGCCACCTACGCTAACTACATCGGCCTGCGCGTCTCCGAGCTCCATTCCAGCGATCGCCACACCTGGAAGATCGGCATGGACATCAACCGCGAAAACGCGACCGGATCGCAAGAGTTTGCGTGTTATTACGTCGACTGCGCGCTCGCGGGGACGCTCAACCCGACGACCGGCGCGGTAGAAACCCCGACCCCCGCCACGCCTGCCAACGGCTACCCCAACGGATACTACGCCGCACCGCCGGCGCTGCAAGCGCAAGCCGGATCTCAGGTCGGGCTCTACGCCGAAGACAAGTGGCAGCCGACACAAAACGTCGTCTTCAACTACGGCGTGCGCTACGATCATTCGACCGGCTACACCAGCGGCTATATGATAGAGCCGCGCATCGGGGTGAACATCTCCGATGGCGGCAAGAACGTCTTCCACGTGTTCTACGGCCGCTACTACGCCGCGCCGCTCCTCGAAGACGTGCGCGACGCGTGCGTGGTCTTCCAGGCGCAGAGCGGCTGCGCCACGACAACGCCGGTCTACGATCTGCAACCCGAGATGGACAGTTACTACGAAATGGGGGTGCAGCACACGTTCGACGGCAATCTGACCGGTTGGGTCAATCTCTTCGAGAAGAACGTCGTGAACGTACTCGACACGACCCAGCTGCTCAACACGCCGCTCTTCGCCGTCTACAACAACGCGATCGGACACAACCAAGGACTGGAGATCCGGCTGCAGGATCGCCAAGGCAACGGGAACGACTGGTTCCTGACCTCGACGATCTCCGGTTCGTACGCCGGCGGCATTTCGGGCGGTACGTTCCTCTTCCCGGTCGACGTCAACCAAGGTCTCCCCATCTCCTCGCCCGCACAGCTCGGCATCGAGGATCACTCGCAAACCGTCGATTCGACCGCCGGTTACACGGCGCGATTCGGCGCGGCCCGCGCGTGGTTCGCAACGCTGCAAGGCGATTACGGCAGCGGCTTTCCGGTGCAATTCCAAAACGTCAACGGCGCAAGCCTGAACGGCACGCTTCCCGCGCACACGACGTTGGACTTCAGTGCCGGCCGTACCGTGTTGCCGGGCAAAGGCCCCAACTCGCAAGGGCTCGGCATCTCGCTCGACGTGCTGAACGTGCTGAACCATCAGTACGTGATCAAGATCGCGAACGGGTTCAACACGACCCAAATCGCCAATGGCCGCACGTTCTTGTTCCGCGTAACGGAACCGTTCTAGGGAAGCTCCGGGGGGCCGGCACGCCCCCCGGCGCTCCAACTCGAATAAGGATTGCACATGTCTCGCCAATCTCGGCGCGCAGCAGCACGCCGCAAATCGTCACCATCGGCACGCCCCTACCTGATCTGGGGGAGCGTCGCGCTCGTCGTTTGCCTCGGCATCTTTGCCGTCGTCACCGGCCGGCACAGCGTCCAGGGCGCCGCATCCCAGGCTCCGATCCTCAGTTTCATCTCGACCGGCGATCAGGCGCCGAATTTCAGCGTCACCACCGATCGCGGCCGGTTCTCGCTGAGCAGCGCGCGTAAGCCGGTTCTTCTCGAACTCTTCGCGACGTGGTGCCCGCATTGCCAACGGGAGACTGCGACGATGAATCGCCTCTACGAAAAATATTCCTCGCGCGTTCGCTTCATCGCCGTAACCGCGAGCCCATACGGCTCCGACCGGCAGTCGCCCGAAAGCGCGCGGGACGTAGCCGCCTTCATCCAAGCGTTCAACGTCCGGTACCCGGTCGCATTCGATCCGTCGCTACGTGTTGCCAGAAGCTATCTCCAAGGCGGCTATCCCACGATCGTCGTCATCGCTCACGATCGCATTCGGTACCTCACGAGCGGCGAAACGTCGTTCACGACCCTCGATGCTACTCTGCGTACTGTTACATCCTAAGAAAGGGCTATGCACATGACACACCAATTTGCACGTTTCACTTCGGTCCTCGCGCTCGCGATCGCCGCGGCCATCGGCCTCCCGGCGCTGGCGATGAATATGGGCGCCGGCGTCACGATGACGAAGGTTGCGGGCCCATACCGCATCGTGCTGCAGCTGCTCCCGGCCGAACCGTTCTACACTCAGGCGCAGTATGCCAAGGAGCATCCGAAAGCGGGCATGCTGGTCGTCCGCGGCGCCGCGCCGGTCCGGCTCGATGCCCCGACGCACCCGAATCACCACCTCATCGTCCACGTCTACGACAATGCAACCGGTAAAGCGCAGACGACCGCGACCGTAGCGATCCGCTACGCCCCGGCGTCGGGTCCCGCACGCAACCTGCCGATCGTCGAAATGCAGGCGATCGGCAAGGGCGCGCAGTCGACGCACTACGGTAACAACGTCTATCTGCCCAACGGCAGCTACACGGTCACCGTCGACGTCAACGGGAACACGTCGATCTTCCACGTGACGGCCAAGGCGGCGTCGATGTCAAAGATGTAAGCGTTCGGCCGCATCGTGCGGCGAGCGTCCGGCCGGCGTTGAGCCGCTCTGTTGCCTTCTGCCTATTGATAATGTATTATCAGATAGATGTGGAAGCTTCTTGGGCGGCTTTTTGCCGCTGCGATCCTGGTCGGGGCCGGAACGGCTGCCGCGAGCGCGAAGCCGCTCGAGGCCGTCGGTGCGGAGAACTTTTACGCGAACGTGATCGCACAGATCGGCGGTCCCTACGTTCGCGTCTCCAGCATTTTGAATAATCCGAACACCGATCCTCATTCGTACGAATCGGATACGCGCGACGCCTCGCTCGTCGCATCGGCGGATTTGATCGTGCAGAACGGTGTCGGATACGACGCCTTCATGCAGAAACTCGAAGCGGCCTCGCCGCATCCGGGCCGCGCGGTCATCGACGTCGGAGCGTCGCTCGGACTGCATGCCGGCGACAATCCGCATCTTTGGTATCGCCCGCAGACGATGCCCTTCGTCGCCGGCGCGATCGCGACCGCGCTCGAGCGGTTGGATCCGGCGCATCGCGCGGTCTTCGAGGCCAACCGCGCGCGCTTCGTACGCTCGCTGCAGCCTTGGCTGACGCAGATCGCGCTGCTGCGCAAACGGTACGCCGGTACGCCGATCGCGGTGACCGAGCCGGTGTTCAACTACACGGCGGAGGCGATCGGACTGGACATCAAGACGCCGCGATCGTTTCAATTGGCGATCGAAGAGGGGAACGATCCCGCGCCGCAGGATGTCTCGGCGGTACGGACGCTATTGAGCGGCCGAGAGGTGCGCATGTTCGTGTACAATCAGCAGACGGTCGAGCCGACAACGGTCCAGTTGCTCGAAGTCGCGCGATCCGCGCGCGTACCGGTGGTCGGCGTCTACGAAACGATGCCGGAAGGACAGACGTACCAGAGCTGGATGCTCGCCGAAGTCCAAGCCGTTTGGCGGGCACTTCGAAACGGAACATCGACGGAGCACGTGTACTGAGCGATCATCCGATCTCGGTCGATCGCTTGAGCGTACGCCTCGGCGATCGCGTCGTTCTTCACGACATCACCTTCGATGTCGAGGCCGGTGAATTCATCGGCATCATCGGCTCCAACGGCGCGGGTAAGACCACCCTGCTGCGCACCTTGCTCGGGCTGATCCGGCCGAGCAGCGGAACCGTCTCGATCTTCGGCCGCCCGGTTCGGCGCGGAAACCGTTCGATCGGGTACGTCGCGCAACGCACGGTCGTCGATCCCGACCTGCCGCTGCGCGGATCGGATTACGTCTCGTTCGGGCTCGACGGCGAGCGCTGGGGGTTTGCGCTGCCCTCACGCGCGCGCAGCCAAGAGATCGCGAAGGCGATCGAGGCCGTTGACGCGACCGACTACGCGGATAAGCCGATCGGGAGCCTGTCCGGCGGCGAGCAGCAGCGGCTCTTCATCGCACAGGTGCTGTTGCAGCAGCCGAAGATTCTGCTGCTCGACGAACCGCTCTCGAATCTGGACATGCGCAGCGGGCAAGAGATCGTCAATCTCGTCGCGCGCCTTGCCCGGGAACGCGGTATGACCGTGCTCTTCGTGACCCACGACATGAACCCGCTCACCGGCGTGATGTCGCGCGTGCTCTACCTGGCTTCGGGCCACGCTGTGGTGGGAACGGTCGCCGACGTCGTGAGGGAAGACGTCCTCTCGGATCTCTACGGTTATCACGTCGACGTCGTGCGCGTCGGCGATCGCGTCATCGTCGTCGCCGGCGACGAATCGTGCGCTCATCCGTGATCGCGCAGATGCTCGTGGACCCGGAAGTGCGCGCGGCGTTGATCGCCGGCGCGGTCGTCGCGGTCCTGTGCGGGGCGATCGGCGTGTTCGTGGTGATGCGCCGCGCATCGTTCGCGGGTCACGCGATCACCGATGTCGGATTCACCGGCGGTGCCGGGGCAACGCTGGCCGGCGTGAGCCCGCTCGGGGGACTGCTGACGTTTTCGGTGCTGGGAAGTCTGCTGATCAGCCGCCTGGGCGATCGCGTGCGCGAGCGCGACATCGCGACCGGCACGGTGCTCACCGTGGCGCTCGGCCTCGGATCGCTGTTTTTGTGGATTCAAACGCGCTACGTCAGCGAACCGGCGTCGCTGCTGTTCGGTTCGATCTTTGCGGTGCAGGCCGAGGTGCTGCACGTTACGATCGTCATCGGGAGCGCGGCATTGATCGCGCTCGCGGTGCTGTACCGGCCGCTGCTCTACTCGACGATCAGTCCGGACAGCGCGGAGGCGCGCGGTGTTTCACCGGGTTTCATCGGCGGCGCGTTTCTGGTGCTGCTCGGCGTCGCCGTCGCCGAGGCCGCGCAATTGGTCGGCGTATTGTTGACGACCGCCTTGCTGGTGGGGCCCGCCTCGGCCGCAACCTATTTGACGAAGCGAACCTCGGCGGCGATCGCGCTCTCGATGGCGATCGGTCTTGCGGTCATCACCCTCAGCATCGCTCTGGCCTACGAGAGCTACTACTGGCCGCCGGGCGGCAAGGGCTGGCCGGTGAGCTTTTTCGTGGGCGCACTCTCGCTTGCCGCGTTCGTCGCGGCACGCGCCGAGGTACGTCGACGCCGCCTCTCGGTACTGATCGACGAGGAAGCGGAGTAGGTTCGCGTCGTGTTGAGCCAAGCGTACATGCAAAACGCGTTCCTCGCGAGCGGTGCTATTGCCGTGCTCACCGGAGTCGTCGGCATTTTCGTCGTGCTGCGCGCCAACAGTTTTGCGGCGCACGCGCTCGCTCAGATCAGTTTCGCCGGCGCCGCCGGCGCCGTTCTGCTGAGACTGGAACCGCTGTGGGGACTGATTGCATTTGCGCTCGCGGGTGCAGCGGGGCTCGGCGTGTTGAGCGTCGGTGGAGCGCGCCGCGACGCAGCAACGGCGCTGGTGATGACGGCCGCGCTCGGAACCGGCGCGCTCTTCCTGGTCTTGAACAACACCTACGCGACCTCGGTTTTTTCGCTCCTCTTCGGGTCGATCGTCGGCATCAGCCGTTCGGCCGTCGCCGGTACGGCCGTGCTCGCGCTGATAACGCTCGCTATGCTGGGCGCGCTGTTTCGTCCGATGCTCTTTGCCACGGTCAATCTCGAAGGAGCGCGGGCGCGCGGCGTCCCGCTGACGCGGCTGAACTCGGCGTTCTTAGTGTGCTTGGCCTTGGCCGCGGCCGCGACGATTCCAATCGTCGGCAGCCTGCTCGTGTTTGCACTCCTCGTCGCCCCGCCTGCGGCCGCGACGTTGCTTGCGAAGAATCCGCTGCAGGCGGTCGTGCTCGCGGTGGTGCTCAACCTGACGTGCAGCTGGGGCGGCATCGTCATCGCATACTACACCACGCTGCCGGTAGGATTCATCATCTCGGTCCTCGCCGCGTCGACGTATCTTGCCGCGCGCGTCTATAACGAGCGCGTTCGCGCGTGATTGCTCTTACATGCGCACCGCGGCGCAGTGGACCTCGCCGGTTGCATCGCCGATCGCGAGCAGCGCGTCGTCGGGCGACCACGCGAGCTTGGTAACGGCGGCCGGCGTCCCGAAGGTCACGAGGGAGTCGCTGCCGCGCAGGGGTTTCCACAGGCGAATCTCGCCGCCGTCGCAACCGCTTGCGAGCATGCCGCTGCGCGAGAAGGCGAGAGCGTTCAGTCGATCCTCGTGCCCTTCCAGGACGAGCGGCTCGGTGCCGCGCGGCCCTTTTCCGCTGCAATTCCAGACGGTTACGTCGGCGCCGCCGCCGGTCGCGAGATAACGAGAATCAGCGCTCCACGCCAACTCCTTCACCTTGACGGGATAACCGGACATCTCGAGATCTTTGCCGCGCGCCACGATCCAAAAATGAACCGTACGGTCTTGATCACCCGTCGCGAGAAAGCGCCCGTCGGGACTCCACGCAACCACAAGTGACGAGCCCCGCCACTCGAAGAGGCCGGCACGCGCATCGAGATCCGTTTTCCATACGTGCACGCCGCCGTAGCCGCAGCTCGCAAGCCTCGCACCATGCCACGCGATGTCGCTGATCGTGCTCGCGAGCGGGGGATACTGCCGCACGAGCGAGCCGGTCGGCGAAACGAATGCCAAATGCTTGCCGGCAGCGACCGCGATGACATCACCCGAGGGGTTGAACTCGGCGCGTACGCCCCACGAATCGGCAAGCTCGCACTCCGCCGTCAGCGCACCATCGACCAGACTCCAGATGCGAAGTGCGCGGTCTTGCCCGCAGCTCGCCACGCGATCGCCGCCGGGAACCACCGAAATGGACGAGAGGCTGAAATCGTGCGCCTTCCAACGCCGCGCGATCGTACCGTTCTTTACGTCAATACAGGCAATATCGCCGTCGACACCCGCGGCGACCAGCGTCGTACGATCGCTCGTCCAGCGCAGATCCGCGATGTGACTTTCGATGCCGGCGCTCCAGAAGATCTCGACGTCGAGCGCCGCGCTCACGCCAGGCATTGCTCGAACCCCGAGAGGAGTTCGTACCGGTCGAGGTTTCGTCCGATAAAGATCAGCGAGTTCGCGCGCTCATGGTCGCCCCAATCGCGATCGGGACCTCCCGTCACCAGCATATGCACGCCGTGGAAGACCCAGCGGCGGTCGTGACCCTGCACGTTGAGCACGCCCTTCATACGAAAAATATCTTGCCCGCGTTTGGCGACCAACTCGCGCAGCCACGCGTTGAAGCGGTCCGCATCGACCGGCTGCGCATGCTCGATGCCAACCGAGGAGATGCTGCGATCGTGTTCGTGATCGGGCTTGAAGTAGCGGCTGAAGGATGGAACCTTCGCTTCTCCATCCGCCGGCGCGAGCGTCATCGCATATTCCTCGGGCCGGTGCTCGGTGTAAAGCGCATAAAGGCCGCGTTGTGCGATCGTGACGGAAAACGTCATCGGCGAGCCCCGCAGCTGCAATTGGGCGCACGAGCCGTCGGCGGGAATTTCGCCGTCAGGGAGCACCGTACGCCGTTCGGAAGAGAACGCCAGCGTGACCTCACGCAGCGTCGCCTCGAGTGCGCAAGCATCCGCACCGTCCAGCCGCCGAACCGCGAGGTTCATCGTTGCATCCGGGCCCGGCGCGAGCATCAGCCTATGTTTACCCGCATCGAGCGCATAGATCGCCGCCCACTCGAACGGATATTCCGGTTCGAGAAAATTGCGGTCGACTTCTTTCGCTCGCGCGAGCGTGAAGGCCCCTTGGTCGAGAATCTCGTTCATCTCGACCGAGGCGCCTTGCGCGCGCAGCACTCGAGCCGCGCCGTTCATCGAACGAATTCGCGCTTCGAGCCGCGCCAAGTCCGCTTCGACGACCAAATCGGTCTTATTCAGGATCACGACGTCGGCAAAGGCGATCTGCGCTTTGGCCTCGCTGCTGTCGACGAGACGCTCGGAGACATGTTTCGCATCGACCAATGTCACGATGCCGTCGAGACGGAGCTGCGACGAAATCTCGTCGTCGACGAAGAATGTCTGAGCGACCGGTCCGGGATCGGCCATGCCGGTCGTCTCGATCAGGATGTAGTCGAACTTCTCGCGGCGCTTCATCAAGCTGGGCAGAATCCGGATGAGATCGCCGCGCACCGTGCAGCAGATGCATCCGTTGTTCATCTCGAAGACTTCCTCGTCCGCGCCGACTACCAGTTCGTGATCGATGCCGATCTCGCCGAATTCGTTCTCGATCACCGCGATGCGTTTGCCGTGCTGCTCGCTCAAGATGCGATTGAGCAGCGTGGTCTTGCCCGATCCAAGGAATCCGGTTAGAACCGTGACCGGTACGCGCGTATCAGTCTCGGCGTTCACGGCGAGAACCGCACGCCCACGCTGAACGTGCGCGGAGCGGCATAGTGGTTTCCCTGCGCGTTCAGCAGCGTTACGTAGTAGTGATCGTTCAGAAGATTCTGAATGTCGAACGTCAGGGCCGTCTTCGGACCGATCGCGACGCCCTTCTCAGCACCGAAAATGATGTGTGGCGTCTCCGAGCAGAACAGGATCTGCGTCGGACACACTGCCGACGATAATCCGCTGCCGTACTCCTCGTCCATCGAGAACCATCCGCCGCGCATGTCGCGCAGCAAGAAGCCGCCGTTGATGGTCCAGATCTGCTCGTGGTCGGCCGGTGTGAAGCCGGTCGGCTGACCGTAGCACGGCGCGAGAAGCTGCGTCTCGCATCCGCTGTTCAGCGAGAGCAGGTGGGCGAAGGCTACGTAAGCCCGTCCGCCGCGCGGGAGCGGCTGCGTGTAGTTGAGCGCCTCTTGCGATATACGCCCGAGCACGTAGTTGATGTCCTGGTGCAGCGCCGTCACGCCGACCTGCGTATCGTCGATCAGGTCGTTCGCGTTCTTCTGCCAGACGCGCCAACCGAGGTCGCCGCTGCCGAGCGGCAGATGACCGCCGATTTCGAGGTCCGTGTCGCGTTCGGGCTTGAGATCGTACTGCGCCGCCGGCTGTGTCAGACAGTCGGAGAGAGGCGCACCTGTGGGCACCTTACACTGCAGCGGGATGTTCAGCAGGTACGCCGCCTGCGGGCTGACGTTCTCGAACGAGGGCGGTTCGAAGAACCGGCCGATGTAGGCGTAGACATTGGCGCGATTCGACCAGTAGCGCGTCAGCTTCAGGCGCGGGCTGGTCGAACCGAAACCGTCGAAAAACGACGTCGATTTGATGGTGAAGAAATCGTAGCGCACGCCGTAGTCCGCTTCCCATATGGGCGAGATGCGCCACGTATCCTGCGCGTACGTCGAATACGTGTTGCCGATATTCGGCGCGCTGTCGACGACGGTAGTCGGTGCGTCCGGCGTGGCCGGCGTAAGCAGCGGCGCAAGGAAGTTGTCCGGCTGCAGTGTGACCGCGTAATACTTGTCGACGAGCGTACCATCGTAGGTCGCACCGGCTTGGAATGTGTGGTTTCCGTAGCTGCGCGTGAAATCGCTCTGCATGATGTAGTCGAACGCGGTGCGATTGTCGTTCAGCGAGACGGCGCATGTCGTGGGCAGATAGTTCGGATTTGGATCCATGGCGCAATCCGCCGAGGTGCCGCCGTTGCCGTAGGGCGGCGGCGTAAGATTGATCGTTTCGCCGTAGGCAAAGTCGCCCGGCGCGTCGCCGAAATCCTCGATGTTCGACGATTTGAACGCCGGCCCGAAGTTCCACGCGCCGACGTCGCCGATCGAATGGTGGTACTGCACCGAAAGGAACACGTCTTCTTGGTTTTCGTTGTCGTCGGTATTCGCCGGCTCGCCGAAGTCCACGTCATTCGGGATTTGGAACGTGGCCGTGCTGTGGACGAACGTCACGTTCGTGTAGTTGTTTCCGCCGCTGGGGAGCGTGAAACGCGCGAACTGATTCACCGAACTGGCCTGGTTATGCGGCGAGTTGAAATCGGGTGGATCCAAGCCGCGGTCCGTCTGCATGCCGCTGAACGCGATGTCGTAGCCGCCGCCGCCGGCGAGCGGCGAGTGGAAGCCGATCGTCGAGTTGACCGTGCCGAAGGAGCCGTAGGAAGCGTTACCGTCGAAGCCCGCCGGCCCCGTCCCCGCGCGCGTCGAGATATTGAACACCGAGCCGAATTTCAGTCCGTACTGCGCCGGATACGCGCCCTCGATGAGATCGATGTACGAGACGTCGTTCAGGTTGATCTCGCCGCCGATGTCGCGATTGAGTTCCTCGGGCAGCATGACGCCGTCGAGCTGATAGTCGATCACGCCGTGATCGCCGTTCATGTGCACGACGCCGTTCGCGCCGCGCGCGGCACCCGGCATTTGGATCATCATCTCCGAAAAGGTGTTGTTGTAGGGCATCTCGGTGAGCGCGGTGCTGTTGAGCACGACGTCGCCGCCGCTACCGTGGACGGTGCTTGCAGAACGAACGGCGACCTCGGCGATTTGCTTGAGCGCTCCCAGCGGGATCGTTATCGCGGCTCCGCCGATCGTCAGATCGACGCGCGCCGCTCCGGTCGCGTTACCGTACGAGGCGGTGAGCAGATACGACCCGAGCGTGAGCGGCGGAAAGCGGAAGTGACCGCGCGCATCGGTCGTCGTATGCGTGGTCAGGTTATTTCCGGCGGCCGTGACCGCCGCGCCCGCAACCGGCTTGCCGTCCTGCATCACCGATCCCGTGATAAACGCGCTCGGGTCGCCCGCCAACGACGGTACAGCCCAGAACAGGAGCAAGGCTGCAGCGATAAGCGCTGTGCCGGAACAACGCCGCAGGAACGGCTTCATGAGGTATCCTCTCGCTTCGGGAACTTGCGATTTCTACATGATAATATGTTATCATTATCATGAAGTCAACCCGGACTCGGCCGGAAGGCGGGACCGGTGGGCTCGGGTGAAATGCCGTAGGGCGAGGGATTGTGGTGATTCAGAACAGCCGAAAAACGAAACAGCGTGACGCCGTCCACGCCGTCCTCGAACACGCCGACCATCCGCTGAGCGTAGCCGAGCTGTTCGAGGCCGCCTCAAAACACATCGACGGCCTGGGGGTAGCAACCGTCTATCGAGCCGTCAGTGCGCTCTTGAGCGAGGGCTGGATCGAAGCCGTCGAGATCCCCGGTGAGCCGGTTCGCTACGAACGCTCTGACAAAGGCCACCACCATCACTTTCAGTGCGAGAAGTGCGACCGCGTCTTCGATCTGTCCGGGTGCGTCGAAAATCTACGAACCCTCGTACCGCCGAAGTTCCGCGTGAGCAGTCATGCGGTGACGCTTTTCGGCACCTGCGCGACCTGCGCGCGCTAGCGGCTGAAGGATTCCTGGGAGGACTCGCGCTTTTGGCGCGCGGAATAGCCCGCTTCGCCAGATGAACGATTCCTTCCAACGCCCGATCGTCGTCACCGGCGCAGCCGGACTTATCGGCAGTGCGCTCGTTTGGGCGCTCAACCGCCGCGGAATCGAGAACATCATCGCCGTCGACCGCTTGGACGATTCCGAGAAGTGGCGCCACTTGGTGCCGCTGCGCTTCCTCGACTACGTCGACGCGGAAGACTTCGCCGAGTGCATTGCAGAGCAACCCGATTATTACGGTCAAGTCGGGACGGTCTTCCATCTCGGCGCCTGCTCCTCGACCACGGAGACCGACGCCGATTACCTCGTACGCAACAATTACGAATACACGAAGGCGTTGGCGCAATGGGCCCTCGACTCGGAAGCGCGCTTCGTCTACGCCTCCTCCGCCGCCACCTACGGCGGGCTCGAAGACGGACTCTCCGACGAGGCCGATCTGCGCACGCTGCGCCCGTTGAACATGTACGCCTACTCGAAGCAACTCTTCGATCTCTACGCGCAGCACAGCGGTATGAGCGCGAAGATCGTCGGTCTCAAGTATTTCAACGTGTTCGGCCCGAATGAAGACCACAAAGGCGAGATGCGCAGCATCGTTCACAAAGCCTACGAGCAAATCCGCGCGAGCGGCAGCGTCAAGCTGTTCAAGAGTTACCGTCCCGAGTTTGCCGACGGCGAGCAGCGGCGTGATTTCATCTACGTCAAAGACGCGGTCGAGATGACGATCCACGTTGCAGCCAGCTCGCTCACCGGTTTGGTCAACATCGGTTCCGGCCGCGCACAGACGTGGCTCGAGCTCGTTCGTCCGATCTTCGCCGCGCTTGGCGTCCCCGAACGGATTACGTTCATCGAGATGCCCGAGCAGTTGCGCGCGAAGTACCAATATTCGACGCAGGCGATCATCGAACGCTTGCGCTCGAGCGGTTATGCCGCGCCGCTCACACCGCTCGCCGAGGCGGTCCAGGATTACGTCACCAACTATCTCGTGCCGGCGCGTGTGCTCGACCCGGCGCAGCAAGAAGCCCTCTCCATCCGATAACGAGGACCGATGTCAAACTCCCGTTCCGAGCGCCGCCGCCAAGCGCGCGGCGGTTCTGCCCCTCCGCCAAAGCGCGACCCGATGACGATCGTGTACATCAGCGCGGCCGTTCTGGTCGTCGTGGTCATTGCGATCTTCGGCATCGCCAGCTGGTTCTCGAACATGCAGCAGCAGCGGCTGCGAGCGCACGATACGCAGACCCCGACCCCGGCACCCTCGAGCGCCTTTGTCGGAAAGCCGATCCAATTGCACGACGGAGACGTGATCGGCAAGCCGATGATCAAGCTGCAAAAAAACGGGCTGCCCGATACGCCGACGGGCGGGCAGGGTCAACCGGTCGACACCATTACATGCGGAGGCATGGAGTACGATACGCTCCATGTCCACACGCATCTCGCGCTCTTTTACCACGGAACGCAAGTTCAAGTGCCGCGTCTGCTCGGCGCCGCGCCGGTTCCTCCGCAGGGCTGCTTGTATTGGATTCACACGCACTTCCCGGACGGCATCATCCACATCGAATCGCCGGTCTTCGCTCCGGAAGGCAGCAGCGGATTTGTTCTGGGCATGCTTTTCGACGAGTGGGGCCAACCGCTCACGCGCGACGACGTCGCGGGTTTGAAGGGTCCGGTGATCGCGTATGTCAACGGCGCGCTCTACAACGGTGACCTGCGCACGATCCCGATGCGTTCGCATCAACAGATCGTCCTCGAGATCGGAAAACCGACGGTCCCGCCGCCGGACTACATCTTCCCCCCGGGAGACTAGACTTACTTCAGCGCGGCGTTGAGGGCGCTAGCCAACTCCTGATAGGGGACTTCGCCGCTGTTCAGATACGTGATCGTCTTGTTGCGATCGATGATCGCGATCGTCGGATAGCCGCCCTTGAGATAGAGTTTGGCGACGGTTAAATTCGGATCGTACGCCCCGATCGGATACTTGACTTTGAAGCGAATCTGAAAATTGAGCACGTCGAATTGCGATTCGGGCGACGAACCGTCCATCGCGGTGTCGCTGCCGGGGATCGCGATGAACGCGACGCGCGAGCCATACGCCGCGTAGAGCTGGTTTAGCACCACGGTCTCGTGCTGACAGTGCGGACACCAGGTCGCGAAGATCTCCAGGAACACCGGTTTCTTGACCTTGGCGAGATCGAAATACCCGGCGGTCGAGGGAATGGCGAATTCGGGCGCCTTTTGTCCCATCTCCGCCGCCGCGTTGACCGGCGCGGTCGACGCGTTTTGCAGTTGTGACGCGTGGCGGGCGTAGAGCACGCCGGCGACGATGAGGGCAAGGATGACGACCGCCGAGAGTACGGCGAGCACGCGTTGGTTCATCGAGAACGCAATCTCCGATCGAGCGCAAGAGTACCCGGGGCGCCGACAGCGATGAACGCGGCCACGGCGGCGAGGGCGAGGTCAAAGGCGACGTGCGGCCAGTCGGCGACTGCGACGTCGCCGGGTCCGAAGCACCCGCAGTTCGCCGGGATCCCGCGTAGCACTGCCGAGGCGATCGCGCCCGCGTAGAGCACGAACTGCGCGGCGGCAACGATGCCCGCGAGGCGGGTGAAGAGGCCGAGGGTCAGATAGAGTCCGAGCAACATTTCGAAATATGGCAGAATCACGGCCATCGGCGCGACGACCTCGGGCGGCAGCAGGCGAAAACCGGCGATCGCCGAGGCAAGGTCGGCCGGGTGCGCGACCTTGAGCGCTCCGGCGCCGATGAGGAGCAATCCCAGCAGCAGGCGGACGAGCAGGACGGCGAGAGGCATACCGGGGCCCTTTCGAATCGCAAGGACAGCGATCTTTCATGGAGGGTCTGATACCTAATTTAGGCTAACCTAACAGGGCCATGGCCACCCTGGAAACGCCGGCCGCTGCCGGCGCCTCGCCGCATCGCTCCGTCTGGGGGCTGATCCTGCGTTTTCTGGCGGTGACCGGGCCGGGATTGATCGTGGCGTTCGCCGACACCGAGGCGGGCAGTGTCACCACCGCCGCCGCATCCGGGGCGCAGTTCGGCTACAAGCTCATCCTCTTGCAATTGCTCTTGATCGTGCCGCTTTTCGTCGTGCAAGAGATGACGGTACGTCTGGGAATCACGACCGGCAAAGGTCACGCTCGCTTGATCCGCGAGCACTACGGCCTCGGGTGGGCGTGGGTGTCGCTCGGTACGATGCTGATCACCAACGTCGCGGCGCTCGTCACCGAGTTTGCCGGCATCGCGGGCGCGGCGCTGATCTTCGGACTGCCGGCGGCACCGCTCGTGATCCTCGCGGCACTCGCATTGGTCGTGGTCATCTTCACCGCGTCCTACAAACGCGCCGAGGTGTTCGCGTTCGCGCTCTGCTCGATCGAGTTGCTCTTCATTCCGGCTGCGTTCGCGGCGCATCCGCCGGTCCACGCGATCGTGATGCAAGGCATCTTCGGTTCGCAACCGCTGCACGACTACGGCTACCTGATGCTGATCGCCTCGAATATCGGTGCGGTGATCATGCCGTGGATGATCTTCTATCAACAGAGCGCGACGGTCGACAAGGGCTTGAAACTGCCTGATCTGAACTTCGCGCGGTTCGATACTGCGCTCGGCGCGGTGCTCACGCAAGGCATCATGTGCGCGATCATCATCACGACCGCCGCGACGCTCTTCGTCCACCACATCCAGGTCAGCGACGCAGCGCATGCGGCGCTCGCGTTCCAGCCGCTGGTCGGACGGTTTGCTGGCGTAACCTTCGGCGTCGGATTGATCGGCGCATCGATGCTCGGTGCGTTCGTCGTTTCGCTGGCTACCTCGTGGGCGTTCGGCGAAGCTTTTGGCTGGCGCTGCTCGCTCAACGACGGCCTGCGCGCCAAGCGTTTCACCGCGCTCTACGTCGCGTGTGTCGCGGTCGCGGCCGCCGTCGTCTTGATTCCGAATTTGCCGCTCATCGCGATCACGCTCTATGTCGAGGCGTTCAACGGCTTCGTGCTCCCGATCGTGCTCGGCTTCTTGCTGGTACTGGTCAACGACAAGCGCGTGATCGGCGACCGGCGCAACACCGTACTCGGCAACGCGATCACGTTTTCACTGTCCGCGGTCATCGTCGTGCTCGGCGTTTGGATGATGATCCAGACGATTCTCCATCCCGGCGGGTGATGAAGCGAACGTTTCGTCTCCCCCTTGCAGTACTTCTCTCTGCGTTGCCGGTCGCGTGCGCGGTCTCGCCGCACTTCACCGGAACTGCGCTTCCGCCAAGCCCCGCGCCCAACTTCACCCTCACCAGCGATATCGGAAGGTCATGGACGCTTGCCGCACAGCGCGGAGAGGTCGTGGCGCTCCTCTTCGGGTTCACGCACTGCACGGACACTTGCCCTGATACGCTGGCCAGGCTCTCCCATGCCCTGCAGCGCGACCACGCGACCGCCAAGACCGCCGAGATCGCGTTCGTCACCGTCGACCCGCTTCGCGACCGGCCTGCGGTCATGCGCAAATGGATTCGGCAGTTCAGCGGCGCCAAAATCGTCGGCTTGACCGGCTCGCAGGCCCAGATCGACAGAGTCGAGCATCTTTATCACGTGTGGTCGAAGAAAATCCCGGGCAAGCGCGGCAGCGATGACTACGACGAGGAGCATAGCGCGTTTACGTTCTTGATCGACCGCTCGGGGGACGAGCGTGTGGTGCACAGCGACGACGACTCGCTCCGTGACTTCGCGGCCGACCTGCGAACGCTTTTGCAATGATTCGTCTACTGCTGCTGCTCGGCACGCTGCTTCCGTTTCACGGCGTGGTCATGGCGCCGCTCGGCAACGGGCAAGCCATCGTGCGCGGCGACGCGATCACCCTGACCGTCCCCGCGAAAACGCGCCGCTTTCGGCTGACGCCGGCAATTTCGCTGCGGCCGGGAACGGGCGTCGACGCCTTCCTCGACCGTTCGACGACGCCGTGGACGCTGCGCGATCCGGTCGCAGCCCCCGCGTTCGCCGCCGGCCTTCCCCAAGTCGGCAAAGTGATCGCGGTCGACATCGGCAAGCCGCTGCCGCGCGCGACGCTGATCGATCAGGACGGCCGGCTCGTCCAGCTCGCGACCGCCTTTCGCGGAAAGACCGCACTGATCTCCTTCATCTACTCGCGCTGCCCGGACACCGACGTCTGCATCGCGATCAGCACCAAGTACGCGCAGCTACAGCACGAACTCGATCCAGCGCACTTCGCCCTGGTCGAGATCACGCTCGACCCCCCTTACGATTCGCCGGCGGTCCTGAACGCCTACGGCAAGCGCCTCGGCCGGGATTCGGGGGTCTGGTCGCTCCTGACCGGCACCGGATCCACCATCGAACGCGTGCTCGACGAATTCCAGATCTCCTCGCTGCAGACCGACTCGGCCACCTACGTCCACAGCGACCGGCTCTATATGGTCACGCCCCACGGTAAAGTCGCCTACGTCATCGACACGGCGGAATGGGACCCGCGCACGGTGGTCGCGGAAGCGCGTCAGATCGACGGCATGAGCAGCAATCCATTCGAACGCTTCAAGCTCTCGCTGATCGCAAGCGTGGTCGCGTTTTGCGGAGGCAGCCAGTACGCCGGCGTGGTCCTGCTGGAGACCGCGCTCTTCATCCTTATCACGATCGTGGTCACCATCGCCCTCATCATCATCGGGCGGGTCATTTGGAGCCGAGCTGCGTAAACTCGGGGCATGGCCGCGCCGCGCAAGCCGTTCGAACCGCCGACTCCGGAACAGGCCGCGTTCCTCGAGCGGGCGATCAACGACTACGGCAGAGCCACCTACAACTACGCGCTGCGCCTCACGCGCAACGAGTCCGACGCCCGGGACCTGACCCAGGAAGCATACATCCGCGTCTACCGCGCGTGGCGCAGCTTCCAGCCGGGCACATCCTTCCTCTCCTGGGTATACCGCATTGTCACGAATCTCCACCGGGATGAACTTCGGCGGCGGAAAGGACGTTATCAGGAGGAGATACCGGAGGACAATGCCCCTCATCGAGTCGGGACTCCGCGGCCCCTGGCCGTCGAGCCCATCGAGGATTTGGTCGAACGGCAGTTCAGCGAGAGCATGTCGACTGCGCTCGCCGCGCTTTCGCTCGAGCAACGTCAGGTTTTGATCCTTGCGGACATTGAGGAATACAGCTACCAGGAGATCGCCGAAATCGTCGGTTGCTCGATCGGAACCGTGCGCTCGCGACTGCACCGCGCAAGGCATCAGTTACGGCGTTTGATCGAGTCGCTTCCCAAACCATCATGAACACGCACATTACCGAAGAACAACTGATCGATTATCTGCACGGTGAGCTGGCCCCGGGCGCCGATGCGGCGTTGCTGCTGCACCTCGAGGGCTGCGGCGAATGCCGCGTGCGCTATGACGCGCAAGCGCGCCTTTCGGAATCACTGCGCGCGTATGCGCGTGCGACCGAGCGCGAACTCCCGCTCGGCTTCGAAGTACGCGTTCGTGCGGCGATCGAATCGTCGCGGGTGCCGGCGCAGCGGAGCCTTCCGGGCTGGGTGCGCCCCGCCTTGGCGATTCCCGTTGCGGCAGTGCTCGCGATCGGGGCCTATTTCACCTACGGTTCGAGCGCAACGCACCGCGGTGCAACGACGATCGACGCCGCGTTTTATCTGGACGACCATGCGGCTCTGACCAGCCGCGTGCCCTTCGACGAGGGCGGCACGGTACCATCGGCGCTCTTTACGACCGAGTCCGTGGATGGCGCGCAGTAGGGAGCCCCTCGGGCTCCCTCGCGCGGGAATCGCACTCGCTGCGGCGTTCCTGACCGGCGCCGCTCACCCGCCAACCGCCGCAAACCTCCTGCGGAGCGCGATGACCGCTCCGCAGCGTGTTTCATACGTCGGTGAGGTTCAGGTTCTCAATTTCGGGGCGGAACGCTCGGACGCCGAGATCTATCGCATCGAGCACCGCGCGCCGAGTCTCACGCGGCGCTGGTATCTGGCGCCGCAAGCGCTTTACGGCGACTCGATCATTTCGCGCGGCCTGACCACCTACTCGATCGACGTGAAGAGCAATCGCGTCGTGGTTTCGCATCACGACCAGCTCGACGACCAGATCGTCGAAGTCGGGAACTTCGGCATATTGATGGCCAATTACACCGCTCAATACGCGCCCGATGAAAAATTCGACGGCCGGCTGTGCCACGTCGTCCTTCTGAACAACAAGTTCACCGGACAGACGATCATGCGGGTGTGCATCGATGCCGGAACCGGCTTAGTCCTCGAGCGCCAGCAATACGCCAGCAATGGCTCGTTGATCGCAGAAATGCGCATCGAGCAGCTGCGCTACACCAACGCGATCCCGCCGGCGCTCTTTACGCTGCCGCCGGGCCTGCAGCGCGTGAACGGTGCGGCGCACGGTCAGCTTTCGGGCGACGTGCAGCAGGTGATCGCCTCAGCCGGCTTCGTCGCGGTGGTGCCGAAGTATCTTCCCGAGGGGCTCCATCCGATCGCCGGCGACGTCACCTCGATCAAAGGTGTGACGACGCTCCACCTGCTGTATTCCGACGGAATTCGCACGGTCTCGTTCTTTCAAAACGAAAAGAACGCCGCAGTCGACCTATCGCGGTATCGCGTAACCAAGACCCGCGTAGCCGATCACCCGGCACAGTACGTCCAAGAAGGGCCGACGACGCTGCTCGCGTGGGCGGACGGCAATCGCCATTTCGCTCTCGTCGGCGAACTCAGCCTTGCGGAACTAGAAAAGATCGGCGCGAGTGTGGTACCCTAGCGAGTGATGCCGGAACGCGATTTAGCAACGCTTCTCATCACTATGAAGCCGGCCTTAGACCCACGCGAGTGGGTTTTCTGCTGTGTAGACCGTTCGTTTCCCATCGCCGATGCGCCGCCGCTCTTGATGTTTCGCGAGAGCGAGGGCATCACGATCGTGCTCGAACGAAGCGTGGCCGATGAGTATGGCCTCGACTACGCGTTCAAATCGCGCAGAATAACGCTGCGCGTGCACTCGGATCTGGAATCGGTCGGGTTCACCGCCGCCGTCACCGCCGAGCTGGCCAAGCACACCATCGCGAGCAACGTCGTCGCCGGGTACTACCACGACCACATCTTCGTCCCGCTCGACCGCGGCGAGGAAGCATTGCGCGTCCTGGAAGATCTCAGTGCGGAAAACGCTCGTCGACTACTTTGAGCAATTCGCGCTGCTGTACCGAGACCGCATCGAGGCGAGCTGCGCTGCGCTCGTACTCGCCGCGATCGGTGCAGGTGATGACCTGTGCGACCGAATCCGTTAGCGCGTCGAGGTCGTAACCGCCTTCCAGCACGTAGGCGACCCTACCGTTACTGTATTGCTGCGCGGTGCGATTGATCGCTCGCGCCAACTCGGAAGCAGCCCCGACGTCAACGCCCAGATCGCCCACCGGATCGCCGGCGACGTAGTCGAATCCGGCGCTCACGACGATCAGATCGGGACGAACGAATGCCGCGATCCGATCGAGCAACGCTTCCCAAATCGCGACGAACGCTTCGGTTGCGACGCCGGTTGCCGGCAGCGGGACATTGACCAGCGCATCGCCGCCGAATTCGAGGATTTCGTGACCGGTGCCGGGATACGCCGGCCAGGCGTGCGTCGAGACGTAGCTCAAGCCGCTGCCGGCCGCATCCTGCGACCCGTTTCCGTGATGATAATCGAAATCGACCAGCAGCACGCGGCCGCCGGCCTGAGCCTGATACGCCCGCGCGGCGATTGCCGCATTATTGAAGACGCAGAACCCCATGCCGCGCGCGGATTCGGCGTGGTGACCGGGCGGCCGAACCAACGCGAAAACCGCCTGATTTCCGGCGACCGCCGCTTCCATCGCTGCGACGGCACCGCCGGCGGCGCGGCGTGCGACGTCGAGCGTGCGCGCATCGACGACGACGTCGCCGGTCGAGAGATACCGCGGTTCGGAAAGATCGCCGATCTCGCGTTTGACCAATTCGACGTACCGGTGTTCGTGCACGCGCTCGATGACGTCGTCGGCCGCGTCACGCGCGGCGAGGATGTCGCTTGCCAAACCGCGCTCGCCCAAACGCGCCGCGACGAGCTCTACGCGATCGGGCGACTCGGGGTGCCCGAGATCGCGGAGATGGTCGCCATAGATGGGATCGAAAACGATCTTCACGCCTACCTCATCCCGAGGTGCGACCTCACCTCACGGTTTCGAGGCCGGTTTCTTTTTCGGCGCCGGCTTCGGTGCGGGCTTGCTCAAATCCGCGATCCAGTGCTGGATCTCGCTGTATTGCTTGGTCCCTTTTCGCACCATCGGCAGCAAACGCTTGTAGGCATTCGCGGCTTTTTCTCGCTGTTTCGTCTGCTCGTAGGACCTGCCGGCAATGTACAGCAGCTCCGGATTCTGATCCAAGAAGCCCTTGGCATTGTTATCGAGGACGTCGAAGATCTGCGAGGCTTCTTTGTAGTTCTTCATCGCGTAATCGGCGCCGGCAATACAGCCGAGCGAATCAGGCGTGCGCTGCATCTGGAAGCTCTTGCTGCACGCGTCTTTCGAGTCCGGGTAATCGTGCAAGAACGAATAGGCTTGTCCGAGCATCGCAAATGCCGCCGGATCGGGCTGCAACGTGGTGAATTGCTTGAGGTAGTTCACGGCATCTTGATACTTCTGCTCTTGCAGCGCCAGCTGGCCCAGCCGATTCAAGGCATCGGTATCGCTGCCGTCGATGGACAATGCCGTCTGCCACTGCACCTTGGCCTTGTCGAGATTTTTTTGGCTGGCCAAGTAATCGCCGTAAGCAACGTAGATTTGCGGAACCTTCGGATATTGCGCTATTCCTTGGAGAAAGACGGTCTCCGCTTGCGAGAACTTCTTCTCTCCGACGTAGTATGCCGCTTTGCGCGCAACGATCGCGACCTTTTGCTGATCGTCGGGGGCGGCCACGATCGCGTCGTCATACGCGTCGGACGCCTTTTGGTCGTCATGTTGACGAGCGTAGAGATCGGCTTTGAAAACCAGCGCCTGGACGTTCTTCGGATCGATTGCGAGAACGCGCGCGATCTCTTGCAGCGCAATCGGAATATTGTCTTGCGCCGCATACGTCTGCGCGATCTGGAAGAGTGGGTCCGTGTCCTTCGGATCCTTGGCAGCCGCGATCTCGAACTGCGCGCGCGCATCGTCGTATTTCTGTTCCGAGGCATAGACGGCTCCGAGCATGGAGTACGATTCGGCGTCGCCTTTGTTCAACACGATGCTGCGGTTGGCGATGCGCTCGGCGTCGGTGAAGCGGTTGGCCTTGAGATACAGATCGGTGAGCTGCTCGAGGATACCGATGTTGCTCGGATCGAGGTTCTCGGCTTGCTCCAAATCCGCGATCGCAACGTCTTGGCGCCCCAGCGCCTGCATCGCATATCCGTCCAGATAATACACTTGCGCGGTCTTATCGCCCATCTGGAGCAGATGCTGGGTGATTTGCGCAGCGTAATCCGGACGATTGATTCCCAAGAACTGTCCGGCCAGCTGCGTCATCGCGTCCTGGTCGTTGGGATTGGCCTTGAGCTTGGCTTCCAAACGTGGAATCGCTACCGACGGCGGTTCGGGTGATGCGGTCGGGAGCGCGGAGGGCGAGGGTGAGGGCGACGGCGATGCGGCGTGCTTGTCGCCGCCGAACAGCCCGGCTTGGGCGCTAGGCTGCGTGACGATGAGCAGTGCGGTGAACGCAGCGATCAGCGTGAGCGGGAAGGTGAGGCGTTTCAAAGTGTTCGAGATCCTAACTTATGATTTGGCGGCTTGCACGAGTTTGGTAAGCTCCGGAACGATTGCGAAGGCGTCGCCCACGACCAGGAGATCCGAGAATTCGCCGATCGGCGAGCTTCCATCTTTGTTTATCGCGACGATCGTACCTGAAGAACGCATGCCGACCTTGTGTTGTATCGCGCCCGAGATCCCGACCGCGATATAGAGCGTGGGGCTGACCGTCTTTCCGGTCTGCCCGATCTGGAGGCTGTACGGTACCCATCCGGCATCGGCCGCCGCGCGGGACGCGCCGACCGCTCCCCCAAGCGCGCTCGCCAACGGCTTGAGCAGCTGCTCGAACGGCTCGGGGCCACCGAGGCCGCGCCCGCCGGCGACCACAACCGGCGCTTCTTCCAACGCCAGCTCGCCCGAGCCCTCCTCGACGTCCTTCTCGATCGTCACCGTGTACTTCTTGCCGGCCGGTTTTTCGATTGCTTGCACGCTCGCGCCGCCGCCGCCGGCCTGCGCGGCGAACGCATTGGGCCGAATCGTCACGACCCCGTAATCACCGGGTTTGAGCGCGCACGTGGTGACCATCGCGCCGCCGAACTTCGGCATGATCGCTTCGACCGTACCACCCTCGATTTTGAAGTCGGTTGCGTCGGCGCACATCCCCGCGTTCAAACGGCCGACCAAACGCCCGGCAACGTCCTTCCCGGTCAGCGTGTTGGCAACCAACACGAGCGAGGGACCGATCGTCTTGGCGGCCGCTTCCAAATAATCGATGAGGGGATCGAGCAGAAACTCGTCGACCTGCGGGTCGTCGTTGACGTGCACGACATCGAGCGGATAGGTCTTGAGCGTCTGCGCCAACGCGCTCGCACCGCTTCCCACGACGAGTGCATGCGCTTTACCGCCGAGCTGATCGGCGAGCGCACGCGCCTGCGTCGCCATCTCGAAACTGACTTTCGGCGTCTGCCCGCCCTTGTGCTGAACGTAGACGAGAACGTCTTTCATCTATACCAACTTCCGCTCTTTGAGGAAATCGAAGATCGCTTTCGCACCGGCGGCGCCGTCGGCTGCTTCGACCACGGTGCCTTTGCCGCGCACCGGCGGCGGCGCGAACGCAAGCAGTTCGGTCTTGGAACCACCCTGCCCGACCGCCTGATCGAGTCCGAGATCGCCGATCGCGAGAGCGGCGATCGTCTTTTTCTTGGCCCCCATGATGCCTTTGAGCGACGCATAGCGCGGCTCGCCGAAGGTGAGTGCCGTCGTCATCACGCACGGCAGCGGCGCGACCACGTCTTGATAGCCGGTGTCGGTCTCGCGTTCCAGGCGCAGTTTACCATCCTGCACTTCGGCTTTGCGCACGTTCGTCACCAGCGCAGTCTGCAGGTATTCGGCGAGCGCACCGGGTGTTGCGCCGGTGGAGCCGTCGTCGGAGAGACCGCCGACGAGCAAGAGGTCGAAACCGACTTTTTTGAGCGCGTGCGAGATCGCGTACGAGGTTGCCCAAACGTCGCTGCCCTCGAGCCCCGCGTCGCTGAGCAGCACCGCGTCATCGGCGCCCATCGCGAGCGCCTTGCGCAGCGTTTCCTTGAGCGCTTCCGGTGCCATACTAAAGACCGTGACGGTGGTATCACCGCCGGCCTTCTCTTTGATTTGCAGCGCTGCTTCGAGCGCGTACTCATCGTACGGGTTGAGCACCGTTTCAACGCCGGTGCGCACCAAATGCTTTGTGCCGGGATCGATGCGCTTCTCGGCGTTCGGATCCGGCACAAGCTTGACCGTAACCACGATCTTCACGTGGAGTACTTGACCTCCTCAAACGCGTGGGGGAGAACCCGGCGCCATTAGGGCTGGTTAGAGCTGAATCCTCTGATCGACGACGAGCACGGTCCCACGGGTTGCCGGCAGCGGGCCGCCCGGCTCCGAGGGGAGCCCGGTCAAACCGTAGCGTCGCAGCTGCACCAGCAGCTGCTGCCCGTTTGTGAAGTCCCACTCGCCGCCGAGAAAGGCGACGCCGTAGATGCCCTGGACCGGCGTCGTCGACCAGGTGCCGTTGGCACCGTAGCGCGCGTAACCCGCGGCCGAGACCATCTTCCTTTTCCAATGATGTTGGAAGCTGGCGATCCACTGGGGGTAGTTCATGCTCACGAAATCGGTCGGGTCGATCGCCGGACGATAGGAGCGATCCCAGATCGAATCGAGCACGATGTCGTCGCTCGGCCAGTGCCAGGCGGCATACAGTCCGGCTTGGCGCTGCCACCCGAGGGTTGCGTCGGCGTCGATCTGCGGCAAAAAGAATCCGTCGATCCAGCCTTCCTGCGACGCTTGGGAAAGCGTGATCGGCGTGATCTGGCGCCAGACGTACGCGTCGGCATGCAGTTCCAAACCGCCGCGCGTGTAGTCGGCGTGCGCGCGACAGCCTTCGCGGTTGATGCCGATGATCGCGTTGTCGACTGCCTGATACGTTGATTTGAGCCATTGCCCGGGCCACGACCACGCCACGCTCCACACGTTCTCGGGAACGCCGTAGGGTAAGATCACATCCGCGTAGCGCGGATCGAAACGATAGTACTCGACGCCGGCATCCACATTGCCGTTGAAATGGCGCGTGAAGGCGAAGTGTTCGTAGCTTCCCGGCCGCTGCGTTCCCGGCTCCGCGGCAAGCCCGTCGTGATACCAGCCCTCGCCGAGTTCCACCAAGACGTCATCGCCACGACGCGGATGCACGAAGGCGCGCACGCCTGCAATCGTTTGCACTTGATCCGCGAGTACGCTCGAGAACAGCCGGCCTTGCGCCGTTGGATAGAGCGTCTGATCGGCGCCGAAGTACGTCGTCGTCATAATCGGATCGCCCGAGGTCGTGATGTTCGCGACCTGCGCGGAGAAGCGCCCGCCGTCGCCGCGATCGAGCACGTACGAGCCCATCGCCAAGCGTGCTTGCGTGCCTTGCAAAACGGGCAAGAGCGCGTCGGTGAGTTCGACCGTCGATTGGCCGTGCGTCGTGACCAGATCCCCACCGAGCATCGGGAGCGTCGAAGGCGACGCGCTCCACGAATCGAGGTTCGGCATGCCCGGCCCGAGCGTTTCCGCGTTCTGCACGCCGATCGACGGCGTGACGTTGGTCGCAGCAGCGGGATCGAAGACGAAAAGATCGGTCTGCGTGAGGTTGATATATCCGCCGCTGAGTTTCCAAGCGCCGTCGTTGCTCCCGAGCGATGCAGCATACGGCAGCACCGCTTGCGCCGCGCCGCCTTCGATACCCGCGCCGCCGTGTGTCGGAAAATCGATCGTGTAGTCGATCGGCGAGTGGCCTTCGTGCGGATCGAGCGGCCCTTCCCAGGGCTCACCCCAATACATGAGATTGTTCAAGTCACCGCCGTATGCGCCGACCAGCACTTGCGCATCAAGCGTCAGCGCGCGCGTGCGCTCGTTGGCATCGATGAGGTATTGCAGTTCGCCGGCCGTCCCCGGTGTTTGCGCGGCACTGGTGAACCAGTCGTACGGCGACATCGGTGAGAGTGGGAGCCCGGCGATGAACGCCGGCGCTTCCGGCGGCGAGAGTCCCGGACCCGCTGCCGACTGCGTAACGAAGACGTCGGCGCCTTGCGCGTGCAAGGAAAAGCCCGGCGTCGGCGAGGGCGAGGGGGCCGGGGATGCCGCCGCGGCGGCGATGGGTGTTCCGCCTGCGATCAGCATCGCGGCAACCCAATACGCAAGCTTTCGCACTTGCGCACCTAGATTGAATCCGAACCGCCTCCCGGCCTTCGGGCTAAGGCCGATTTACAGGTGGGGCAGCATTGCGCGCCACGGGCTAAACCGCGGTGCGTCGTCGAACTGATTGGCGCGGAGCGAATCATTGTGCGCGGCCGGTGCAGCGCGAAAGATAAACGCGAATAGTGCTTTCATGACACGCACCCTCCTAGGGGTATCATCGGCCCTCCCTAGGATATTCTAACCCGATTCGCCGTTTTGAAACGCAAACGTTACGTCGTTAATTTGCGGCCGCGCAGATACTCGGGTGGGACGAATGGCTCACCGCCGAGCTGGTCGGCCGCATCCCAGACCCAGCGCGGATTGCGGATGAAACCGCGCGCGATCACGATACAATCGGCCTGTCCGGTGCTCACGATCTCCTCGGCCTGCGCAGGCTGCGTGATCATGCCGACCGCAAACGTCGTCATGCCGGTTGCCTTCCGGATGCCCTCGGCAAAGGGCACCTGATAGCCCGGACCGAGCGGAATTTGCTGATCCGGCGAGAGGCCGCCGCTCGAGGCGTCGACGAAATCGCAGCCGCGCTTGTGTAGTTCCCGGACGAACACGATCGACTGCTCGAGATCCCAACCGCCCGCGACCCAATCGCTGGCGGAGATGCGTACGCCGAGCGGTTTGCGTTGCGGCCACGCGGCGCGAACCGAATCGAAAAGCTCGAGCGGGAAACGCATCCGGTTTTCGAGCGAGCCGCCGTACGCGTCGGTGCGCCGGTTCGAAAGCGGCGAGAGAAATTCGTGCGCGAGATAGCCGTGCGCAAAGTGCAGCTCGATCACGTCAAGCCCGAGACGCTGCGCGCGTTTGGCCGCGGCAGTGAAATCATTGCGGATCTTTTGCAAGCCGGCATCGTCGAGCGCCTTGGGCGGCGGCCAATTCGAATACGGCAGCGCGGAGGGCGCGACGGTTTGATAGGCGTGCTCGCCGCTCGCGGGGCCGCCGCCCTGCCACGGCGGCACCGTCGATCCCTTGCGGCCGGCGTGGGCGAGCTGTACGCCGATCTTGCTCTTGGTCCAGGTGCGAACGAACGCGATCACACGCGCCATCGCCGCTTCGTTCTCGTCGGAATAGAGGCCGAGGTCGTGATCGGTGATGCGCCCTTCGCGGCTGACGTGCGTCGCTTCGAAAAAGACCAGACCGGGCCCGGAAAGGGCGAAGTGGCCGAGGTTGACGACGTGCCAGTCGTTGGCGTTCCCGTCGGTCGAGGAATACTGGCACATCGGCGAGACGACGATCCGGTTCTCCAGCGTCAAATCGCGCAGCATGATGGGGGAGAATAGCGTACTCACGAAAATTACGTACCCACTCACTCAAACCAGGGTTGCGCTACCGAATGACCTATCGCCCGCCACACGTCCGCGCCGACGAGCGCGCACCGCTTCTCGATCTGATCGCCGGCCATCCGCTTGCGACATTTATCACCGTTGCCGAGGGCGAGCCGGTCGTCACCTACGTGCCGCTGCTCGCGCGCGTCGAAGACGACGCGGTGATCCTGGAAGGTCACATCGCTCGCGCCAACAACCAATGGCGCGGCGGCGACGGCCGCGGCGCGGCGCTCTTTCGTATCGCCGATCACTACGTCTCGCCGACCTGGTACGCCACCAAGCGCATCAATGGTCGGGTGGTGCCCACGTTCGACTACGTCGCCGTCGAGGCACGCGGTCGGGTGCGATTCATCGAGGACACGGGATGGCTGCGCGAGTTCGTGGCACGGCTCACGGTTGCGCAGGAGACGCGCGCCGGTTCGCACTGGACGATCGACGAAGCCCCGCCGGATTATTTGGAATCGCAACTCAAGGCAATCGTCGGATTAGAGATGCGCGTCGAGGAATTGACCGGCCTCTTCAAATTGAATCGCCACCACCCGGCGGAGAACGTCGCCGGCGTTATCGCGGGCTTGGAGAAACTCGGGAACCCCGACGCGTTGGCAATTGCCGCCTACATGCGAGCGGACCTCGACGCACGCGAGTCCTGACGATGCCCGTCAGCGCGCAAAGTAGAATCAGCGCGGGCGCTTTTCGCAAAGCGAGGTTCGCCAGTCGCGTCTCAAGCGAAGCAGCGCAGCTATCGCAGACGACTGTAGCGAGCGCGCCTGATCGGCGATGCCGAGCGTTTCTTGGTTGATCGTGCCCGCCGTGGCCGTCTCGCGTTGGATCGACGCGAGCGCTGCGGAGCCGCTGCGATCGAGGGCAAGAGCCGACGCGTAGGTCTTAGCCGCCGTCTCTCTAATGCGCACGTTCTCGCCTTGTAAGGTCGCATTTTCACGGCGCAGCGCGGACTGCATCTGCACCGCGGCCATTCTTTCGCGTTCCAATTGCAAGCGATTCACCGTGTCGTAGCCGACGCCCAGGACGCTCCCGGCGAGGATGACCAGACTCAGGACCCAAGACGGAAATCGACTCCGCTCCGGGTCTGCGCTGTATGCGGCCAGTATGCCGACGGCCGCAGCGATCGCAATGCCGCCGGCCGTGATGTAGAAGCTGCTCTCATTTAGAACGTCCACGTTCGCGTATGCGTAGAGCGCGAGATACACGCCCGGGGCGCCGATCACTATGGCGAGCGCTCCGATTGCAATCAACAGGGTGGCCCCGAGCTTTGACATAGACGGCTCCGGCAACGAGAGAAAAGTTTATGGGATGACCGGGAGTCGAACCCCCCACAAGCACAGTTCAGGATGTCAGAGGGCTCAGTCTCGATCCAGGCGCGGGTTGGAACGAAGTCTATGCCCCTAATGGGTTACGGGAAGATTATCTCACGGCGCCGGGGTTCGCCGGCCGGCGCCCACGCCGGCTATAGCGGGGAGTCGTCGTTCGTTCGTCCATCGCCGCGAGCAGGGTTTCGGCGTCGATAAAATCGTCTTCCCGCGCGCGACGGGCGAGTTCGTCCTCGGTTGGCGGACGGGGATGCCACGGCTCCAAGAGCTCGTTCACGGTGGCGCCAAGAGCTTGTGCGACGCGTGCTAGGGTCGTAAGGCGGACGTCGCCGCGCCCCTGTTCCAGTTCCGAGATGATCGCCCGCGATACGCCTGAGCGCTTCGCTAACGCAGCCTGCGAAAGGCCGGCTCTCGCTCGCAGAACCACGAGGTTGATTCGAAGTGCCTCATTCAAGCGCGCGATGGGATTGGGTAACGCCATTTCTCGCTCATCCTAGCAGCGGCGACCAGATTTGTCCAGAATACAGGACAAAAACGAGCTAAAGCCTGCCTGCAAGCACCAACGGGTCGTTGTCACATACAACAACGTCGATTTCAAGCGGCTCGGACACGGTGACAAGTCCGTGACAAACCAGGTGTGTGCCACCCTTCGACAAGCTCAGGGTGACACATAAGACCGCGCCGGTGCGGCGGAAGATAAGGAAAATGTTTTTGGGATGACCGGGAGTCGAACCCGGACGCTGTTTCCAGCTGCAGATTTTCGCACCACTATAGCTTTCGCTACCGCGTTCACGTTTGTGGTCCGGACTGTGCCTTGGCCATGCATGTTCAGCATCGCCGAACGTGTTTAGGTCGCGCCCGTCCAGTCTCTACACTTTCGGGAATCGCACGAACGTGCGATTCCGCTTAGCTCGGCGTTGTCGTGTAGCGGCCCTTCGACTTCGGCGCTTCGCGCCTACGCTCAGGGTAACAACTAGTTAGAGTTCGCCGAATTTGAGCGCATCCCGCAGGGCGTTTCCGATCCTGCGGCTCGAGGGGCTTACCCCAAGTCTGCTGTGTCTGCCTGTTCCACCATCATCCCGGTTTCGGTCGCCTCTGGTTACTGTTGGTAGTGTTCGACGGTATCGGCCGAGCGCATGTGCACGACGTCGGGATCTTGTCCGGCGTCGCGGCGCGCGCGGCGTTGACGTAACAGATCGTAGTACCGGTCGAGCTGCACCTGGACTTCTTCCAGACGCAAACGCTCGGGCGGCATGAGGCGCCCCGCTTCGCCGCGCGCGAGCAGCCGGTGCTCCTCGGCGACCAGGTCCTCAATGTGCTGGTGTATAGCCTGATCTTCCATGCGGACTCCATCCGGGGCCGTACCCGGCTCGTCCTGCCCGGTCGCGCTGCTGGAGCAGATATCCCAGCAAGAGATCGGCGGTGGTCGCGGTCGCGCGGTCGTGCCCGGCGATATCGAGCACGCTTTCGAGTACGATGATGCCGGCCGGCAGAATGTCCGCGCGCTGCGGCTTCATCCCGTCGAGCGCCTTGCGTTCTTTGAGCGTCAGCGCGCACAGCCGAACGAGCGCGCGCTGCAGATCGCTGCGCGAGATTTCGTAGGTGTCGATCTTCGTCTTCTTGCCGCGCAGCAACGCCGCGACGGTCGTGGCCGAACCACCGACCAGAGCCAGATGCGCGACCTTCGCGAACTCGGCGATCGGCGCGAGCGCCTCGCGCGCGACCGCACGCGCGCGTTCGATCGTGTCCAGATCGACCACGCCATCGAGACCTGCCAGGAGCGGCAATTCTTCGGTCATGCGAACCGCGCCGATCTCGCACGAGATCGTGCGGCTGGGCGCCGGCCCTTCGCCGATCGCGTATTCGGTGCTTCCGCCGCCCACGTCGACCACGCCGAGCGCTTGCGGATGCGGCGGCCCGAACGCCGTGATCGCGCCGCGATACGACGCCGCCGCTTCCTCGTCACCGGTGAGAATCTGCACCGGTACGCCGGTGAGCCCCTCGACCTGCGCGGTGAATTCCGCGCCGTTCTCGGCGCGGCGCAGCGCGCTGGTGGCGATGACGAAGAGCCGCAGGTAATGTCCCCGCACCGCGCGCAGATGCAGCTTTACCGCGTCGAGCGTGCGGCGCATCGGCTCTTCGCCGAGCGATCCGCGTTCGCGCAGCCCCTCGCCGACGCGCGTGCCGATCGAATTGGCCAAATCGACGTGCGGAATATCCGGCGCCATGTCGGCCAGCACGACACGCGTCGAGTTCGTGCCGATCGAAATGACGGCTTGGTGTTTACTCAAAAAGTTTGGCGCGCTTCTTCTTCTGCAAGAAATGCCGTTCGTGCGCAGGTACGCCGTTTTCGTCGTTTTCCCATTCCGACGTGCTCTCCAGATACTGCGCGATCTGGGCGTCGAGCTCGGGCTCGTCGATCCGCGGAACGATCGTCACCATCGCGCGGCGCGCCCCCGGATGGCGTTCGAAGGCCAGCGACTTGCGCGTGGACATCGCGCGTTCGTAATCGTTGCGATGGGCTTCAACGTCGCCCGCCGGCGCGCTCGCGAGTTCTCCGCTTTCCAGCCGCACGGCCGCGCCGTATGCGTTCAGGTTGATCACGAATCCGTAGACGCGATCGCTCACGGCGTGGGAGAGGGCTGCGGCGAGGGGAGCGGGCTCACGAAGACGATCGCTTCGTTCGAGCGCACGAGACGCAGGCGATCGTGGATCTCGGGAATCGCGCCTTCGGGATCCTCGAGGCGGCGCAGTTGCCGCAGCTGCCACGCGCGGCGCGCCTGCAATTGCAAGATGTCGCTCTGCGTCGAGGCAAGCTCGTGCCCCAACGCGACGTTTTGACCGATGACGCGAGCAAACTGGATGGCGACCAGGGTGAAAATGAGCAACGCCAGCGCGGTCGCGCCGAGACGTCCCAGGAAGCGCCAGATCAGCGAAGCGCGCGTGTGACGCTTCACCGTACCCGTGTTTCGATGTCTTCCCGGCGCTCCGTTTGCCATGCGCCTACCCGGCGGTACTTCCGATAGCGAGCCTCTCGTAACTCCTCGGGTGAGGAGCGTGCGAGCCTTTCAACCGCCCCCGACATCGCACCCAGCACCGTGGCAATCACGGCTTGTGGATCTCGATGCGCGCCGCCGAGCGGTTCGGCAATGATCTCATCGATGATACCAAACCGAAGCAAATCTGCCGAGGTCAGCTTGAGCCGCGCGGCCGCTTCCTCGGCCTTGGCGGCATCGCCCCACAAAATTGCAGCGCAGCCTTCGGGCGATGCAACCGAGTACACCGCATGCTCGAGCATGACGATGAAATCGGCGATTCCAAGCGCGAGCGCCCCACCGGATCCGCCCTCGCCGATCACTGCCGCGACGATCGGAACGCGGGCGCGCGTGAATTCGTACAGGCAGGTCGCGATCGCTTCGGACTGCGCATGCTCCTCGGACGATATGCCGGGATCGGCGCCCTTGGTGTCGATGAACGTCAGAATCGGCAGACCCAAACGCGAGGCTATGTGTGCTAGCCGCTGGACCTTGCGATACCCTTCGGGCGTGACCATGCCGAAGTTGCGGCGCAGATTCTCCTTCGTGTCGCGGCCTCGCTGCTGCCCGATCGCCATCAGCGCGCGCCCGCGCAAGAGCGCAAAGCCGGCGACGATCGCCGGATCGTCGCGGAACTCGCGATCGCCGTGCAGCTCGTCGAACCGGTCGAACTGCCCGATAAAATCGAGCGAGGTCGGACGGCTCGGGTGGCGCGCCATGTGGACCTTCTCCCATGGCGTGAGCGAACCGAAGAGTTCGCGTTGGAGGCTTTCGTATTTTTGCTCGAGCGCGGCGATTTCGGCTGAAAAATCGACCGGCTGATTGAGGTTGGCGCTGCGCAGGTCGGCGATTCGCCGCTCGACTTCGAGCAAACCGCGCTCGCGCTCGACGATCACGTTCCCGTTCACGGGCTTGCTCCGATCGCGCCGCGCGCGTATTCGAGCAAGCGCACCAGCGTGCGCTTGAGATCGTGCCGGTCGACGACCATGTCGATCTGACCGTGTTCGAGCAAGAACTCCGCGGTTTGAAACTGGTCCGGCAGCTTCTGGCGAATCGTTTGCTCGATCACCCGGCGGCCCGCGAACCCAATCATCGCCTTGGGCTCGGCCAGAATCACGTCGGCTTCGAACGCGAACGAGGCGGAGACGCCGCCGGTCGTCGGATCGGTCAGCACGGTCACGAAGAACAGCCCCTCTTCTTTGAGGCGTGCGACGGCGCCGGTGGTCTTGGCCATCTGCATCAGGGCGAACATGCCTTCTTCCATGCGCGCGCCGCCCGAGGCCGTGAAGATGATGCAAGGCAGTTTGCGGCGGCGCGCTTCCTCTAATAGGAGCGTGACGCGTTCGCCGACGACCGTGCCCATCGTGCCGCCGCGAAAATGGAAATCCATGACCCCAAGCGCGATCTCGAACCCGTCGATCGCGCCGATACCGCACACCACGCCTTCCGAAATGCCGCTCTTCTCGCGATCGCCGGCGAGCTTGACCGGGTAGGTTTTCTTGTCGACCCAGCCGAGCGGATCGCCGGGAAGAATCTCCGCACCGATCTCGGTGAAATCACCGTCGATCAGCGTGTTGATCCGATCGTAGGCGTTCATGCGGAAATGGTAGCCGCACTTGGTGCAGACGTCGAGATTCGCCGCGAGGTCGCGCCGATAGAGCACTTCGCCGCAAACCGGACACTTGGTCCAGAGCGCCGCGTCGCGTCCGTCGGAGTTCTTGCTGCGACGGCTGCGCAGCCAGTCGGGAATCATCGACATCGTTTGTTGCTGACCTATTGTTGCCCCGGAAGAAACCGAGCGGCGTATAGCTTTCGCAATTGCTTGAGGTAGTTGAATATTTCGTTCTGATTCAGCTTCGACTCACCTACGACGCGGTCCGTAAAAACATACGGGATTTCGATCGCGCGTCCGTAGTGCGCCTTGGCGATCACTTCGAGCCCGATCTTGAAGCCGATCGGATCGAGTTTGACCCCTTCGAGCGCTTCGCGTTTGACCAGAAAATAACCGCTGGTGAGATCCTTCACGGGCGTGAGCGGGCGTGCGAGAGCACAGGCTACGCGCGAGGTAATGATGCGCCGCTTGGGCCAATTGACGATTCCACCGCCCTCGACATAGCGGCTGCCGATCGCCAAACCATACTTGCCCGACTCCAGCGCCGCGACCATCTGGGGCAAGATGTTGATGTCGTGGCTGAAATCCGCGTCCATCGCACCGAGCGCTTGCGATTGCGGTCGGGCAAACGCCCACCCGTCGATCACGCCGCTCGAGAGGCCGAGTTTTCCGGGACGGTGGAGACAACGAACGGGCAACTCCGCTGCAAGGCGATCGACGATCGCGCCGGTTCCGTCGGGCGAATTGTCGTCGACGACGATGATCTCGCCGTCGAGATCATGTTTGGTGAAGACCTCGTTCACGGCTCGGAGCAAACGCTCGATACCGCCGGCCTCGTTATACGTCGGGACGACGATCGAGAAGGGTAATTTCGGCATAGTCTAGCGGGACGCTATACTCCGCAGAGCGTTGCCACGCCTTTGCCGGCGCGCTTCGACGCATACATCGCCTGGTCGGCTCGTTCGAGCAACTCTTCGGCGGTGCGTGCGTGGAGCGGATAGATCGCGATGCCCACGCTCGCGCCGACCGTGACGCCGGCTCCGTCGAACACTACGCGCTCGGATGCGGCTTCGATCAGCCGTTCGCCGAGGCGCAGTGCTCCGGTATCGCCGCTCGTGGCCATTTGGAGGGCGACGAATTCGTCGCCGCCCGCGCGCGCGAGGACGTCGCCTTCGCGCAAAATCGCGCGCAAACGCCCCGCGGTGATCGCTAGAAATTGATCGCCGATCGCATGTCCGAACGCGTCGTTCACCGCTTTGAAGCCGTCGAGATCGATGAAATACATGATCACCTGTTCGCCGCTGCGCTCGGCTCGCGCGATGGCCATGCGTAATTGGTCCATGACGTAGCGCCGGTTCGGCAGACGCGTCACCGGATCGACATACGCGATTTCTTCCAGCTCTTCTTCACGCTGTTCGCGCGCGAGCGATGCGCCGATCATCGCCGACACGACGCGCACGAAATCGAGATCCGCCTCTTCGAACGGTAACGTTCGCGCACGCATCGACGTAAACGCAATGCCGCCGACGGGCACGCCGTCGGCAAAGGCGGTCGCGACGATGAAGGCTCGCCAGCCGAAGCGAAGCTGCGCCGGATCGCCCGCCCACTCGTCATTTCCGTCGCCGGCGAACGCGAGCACCTTGTTCGTGCCGTAGATGTGCCGCGTGAACGACTCGGCGAACGGCCAAGTCATGCCGACGGTGACACCATTCCCGACGGCATGCACGATCTGCACTTGGTCGGCACGGACGCGCGAAACTCCGCCGCCCTGCATCTCGAGCGCGCGCACGGCGTATTGGAGCGTCTCGCTGATCTGGCGGTCCACCGAACCGGCATGCACCGATGCGATCCGCGCCAGCGAGCGCAAGCGCTCGCGCTGCAGCCGCTCGCGAAATTCGAGTTGCCGTTCACGCGTGACGTCGCGCGCGATGACGAACACGCCCTCGAGCACGTCGCCGACTCGCATCGGAACCGTGTCGACGCGCACCATCACCGACGCCCCGTTGCGCGCGCGGAGCGCGGCGTCGAAACGCATCGGTACGTCGGAGAAAAGAGACTGCGCGATCCCGGCGTGCTCGATCTCATCCGGCACCGGGGCGAGGCTCTCGAGCGGCGCACCGATCAGTTCCTCGACGCGGTAGAGCGTCAGACGTTCGAGTTCGACGTTCGCGCGCACGATGCGTCCGCTCGCATCGATCACCGCGATCGCGTCGGGATGGTAATCGAACATCGAGCGGAAGCTCTCGCGCTGCTGCTCCAGACGCCGGACCAGCGCTTCCCAACGCGCCGCGCCGGGGCGTACCAATGCGAAATAGAGCGCACCGACGACGAGAATCGCGGCCACGCTGGTCGCGATTGCCGCCAAATGCATGGTCGTCGTCGCCGCGTCGGAGAGCATGACGAGTGCGGCGACCTGCACAAGCAGGACGCCGGTGACCGCGATCGCGCCGATGGTTCCGGCGCCCCGCCTTCGGCGTGGGCTCTGGCGTTCCATCATGTACTAGGGTTATCGGCCGAGCAGTTCGTAGCCGAGAATTGCCGCCACGGCCAACGCCGCCGTTTCGGTGCGCAGGATGCGCGGCCCGAGCCAAATCGGGCGCGCGCGCGCGGCCTGGGCCAACTCGGCCTCGGCGTGTGAAAAGCCGCCTTCCGGGCCGATCACGACCAGTATCCGGCGCGCTCCGGCGATCAATTCCGGCAGCCGCCCCCGCAGCGGCTGCGGTTCGGCGAGTTCCCACGGCAGCAGCACGAGGTCGTAGCGGTCCATCCGTTCGCACACCTGCGTGAATGCCGCCGGTTCCTCGATCGCGATCACATCGCTGCGCCCGCTCTGCTGCGCGGCGCTGCGCGCCACCCGCCGCCAGCGCTCGAGCTTGGCGTCACGCGGATCGCGCACAACCGTGCGTTCACTTTCGAACGGAAGCAGCGCGCGCACGCCGAGTTCGCTGAGTTTTTCGACCACGAACTCCATCTTCGCACCCTTTGGGATCGCTTGCGCGACGTCGATCGCAACCTCGCTGCCGGCGTGCGAGGCACGCCGTTCCGTCAAGCGTGCGGCCAGATTCTCATCGCGGCTTTCGAGCCGCGCCGCAAACACCGCGCCGGCCGAATCGACGATTTCGATTTCATCACCGTCGCGCAGACGCAGGACGTGCGCGATCTTGTGCGCGTCGCTGCCGTCGATCGCAACCAATTCGCCGAGCCGATGAACGTCGGGAACGAAAAAGCGCCGCGCCGGCATCGCTGCCCTACTCGGGGCGGAACGCTTCCTTCACGCGATCGAAGAAACTCCTCTCCTCGATCGCATCGCCGCCGGCGCGTGCGTACTCTTCGAGCAGTTCGCGTTGCCGCTTGTTCAACTTGGTCGGTACGAGGACGTGAACGGTGACGTGATGATCGCCGCGCTGCGATCCGCGCACGGACGGCATGCCGTGACCGCGTAGGCGCAGGACCGTTCCGCTTTGCGTTCCGGCGGGGATGGTCAAGGGCAGCGGCCCTTCGAGTGAGGGAACCTCGATCGTCGTGCCGAGTGCGGCGAGCGGAAAACTGAGCGGAACGTCGACGAACGTTTCCAGTCCGTCGCGTTTGAAGAGCGGATGCGGCGCGACGCTGAGATACACGTAGAGATCCCCGGGCAAACCGCCGCGGATGCCGGCTTCGCCGTTGCTGGCGATGCGGATGCGCGAACCGTCGTCGACGCCGGCGGGTACGCGCACGGTGAGCTTGCGTTCCACTTCGTGGCGGCCGCGGCCGTGGCAGGCGGTGCACGGCTGCGTAACTACGTGTCCTTCACCGTGGCAGGTCGTGCACGTGGTCTGCGTGACGAATTGCCCGAGCGGGGTCTCACGCACGGTGCGCATGATGCCGCTGCCGTGACAGCGTTCGCACCCGGCCACCAGCGAGCCCGGTTGCGCGCCCGAGCCCTTGCACGTCTCGCACTGTGCGAGATGCGAGAACGCTATCTCTTTGGTGGTGCCGCTGAACGCTTCGTCCAAGGTGATGCCCAGATCGTAGCGCAGATCCGAACCGCGCTGCGGGCCGCTGCGACGCGGGCCGCTTTGAGCACGAGCTTCGCCGAAGAACATGTCGAAGATGTCGCCGAACCCATTGGGCCCGAATCCCGAGAACCCGAAATCCGCGCCGTTCTGCGGACCGGTTACGGTGCCGAAGCGATCGTATTGCGCGCGTTTTTGCGGATCGGAGAGTACTTCGTAGGCCTCGTTGATCTCTTTGAAGAGATGCTCGGCGCGCGTCTTGTCGGCCGCTACGTCGGGGTGGTGCCGGCGCGCGAGCGTCCGATACGCGCGCTTGATCTCATCGGGCGAGGCGCTGCGCGCGACGCCCAGGACCTCGTAGTAATCCTTGGTGGGCATTTCTTCCGGGGAGTTTCCTTACTGTATGTCGACGTCGGAGAGCCGTTCGGAAAGAGTATCGGCCGTTCCCGAGGCGAGCGCGACCAGGCGGGCGTAGGGCATACGACGCGGCCCGAGGATCGAGAGCATCCCGATCGCTTTGCGGCCGACGTGGTACGGCACGGTGACGACCGAGAGATCGGCCAGCTCGTCGCTTCCGAATTCGGCGCCGATCTTCACGCTGGGTGTCTCGCTGGCAATCGCGTCGGCGACCATGTCGTAGAGCGTCTTCTGTTCTTCGACGATGCGCAGAATCGAACGGAGCTTGCGCAGGTCATGGAATTCGGGCTGATCGAGCAAGTTCTGCGCGCCGGCCGCGGTAATCGAGGGTGCTTCGACGCTGCGTGCGCTTCGTAACGCCGAGAGCACCGCACCGCGCAGTTCGTCGGAGAGCCCGAGTTCCTCGACCGCGGCTTGTACATCGCGCTCGCCGATGTCGCGCATCAGCCGATTGCCCAGCCGCGCGTTGAGTGCGTTGGAGAGTTTCGTGAGCGTGTCGGCGTCGAGATCGAACGTCACTTCGAACAGCGTTTGCGCCGCCACGCCGAGCGAGGTGACCACGATTGCCACGCCCGTCCGCACCGAGAGCCAGATCAGCTGAATGTGCTTGAATGTTTGGGTGTCGGACTGCGGTTTCGTGACGAACGCGAGGTTGTTCGAGATGCGGCCCAGCAATCGCGTGGCGCTCTCGATCACCTCGTCCAGCTCGCGGCTAGCTTCGCGTAAATCCTCGCGGATGCGTTTGCGATCGCCGGGCGCCAGCGTCTCGGGCTGCATCAGATCGTCGACGTAGGTACGGTAGCCGGCGTCCGAGGGGACGCGCCCGGCCGAGGTATGGGGCTGCACGAGATAGCCCGAGGCTTCCAGCTCGGCCATCTCGTTGCGGACCGTGGCGGAACTCACCCCGAGATTGTACTTTTGCGTGAGCGTGTTCGAACCGACCGGCTCGGCGGTTGCGATGTATTCGTAGACCACCGTCGCCAGGATGTACGCCTTACGTTTGTCCAGCGCGCCCTCATGCTTCATAGCCTGCTATCTTAGCACTCCGGGACCCGGAGTGCCAACTGCCGGAGTCGCAAGCGCGTGCTCGATTGCCGAATTGAGCTCGGGCCACGAGAGCTCGCCGCGGGAAATATAGGATACGTTGCCACTCGGATCGATCACCACGGTCAGCGGAATCGGCGGGACCTCGTACATCTTGGAAATCGAGCCGTTCAGGTCTTCGATCACCGGCAAATCGATGTCCCAGTGCATCAAATAGCTGGACGCCACCAGGTGCGGCTCGGACGAGATCGTGAGCATCTCGATCTTTTTCCCGTAGGCGCTTTCGGCACGAACGAAATCCTTGAGCTCGTCGGTACACGGCGGGCACCAGGTCGCCCAAAAGTTCAGTACGACCACCTTGCCGCGCAGATCGTACAGCTGCTTCGTCCCCTTAGCGGTTGGGAAGGTGAAATCGGGAGGCGGCATATGCTCGTGAATGTTGGCTGCCTCGGTGAGCGCGGCGAGCACAAACGCGGCAATCATTTGCTCGATTTTTTCGGCAGGCATTAGGAAGCATCCCCGGTGAACTCGCAATCCGAGAGTGCAGAGCGCATCCGCATAACAGCAGACGGAGGCCCGCGTAATGACGGTCGCAAGCAAGCCAGAGCTCAAGGTTACCGAAGCCGAGATTGCCGTTCATTGGCAAGAGGAACCCTATTACAGCCCCTCTCCGCAATTTATCCGGCAAGCGAACCTGACCGACCCCGGCATCAGAGAGCGATTTTCGGTCGAGCATTTTCCGGAATGCTTCCGCGAGTATGCAGACCTGCTGACGTGGGATCGCTATTGGCACACCACGCTCGATACGAGTAAAGCGCCGTTCTGGAAATGGTTCGTCGGCGGAAAACTCAATGCGTCGGCCAATTGCATCGACCGCCATCTGGCGAAATACAAGAACAAGGCAGCAATTATCTTCGTCCCCGAGGACGAGGGCGCGCCGATCGAGCCGCTGACCTATCAGGAGCTCTACGTTCGGGTGAACGAGATGGCCGCGTTGCTGCAGGATTTCGCGGGCCTCAAACCCGGCGACCGGGTCACGCTGCATATGCCGATGGCGGCCGAACTGCCGATTACGATGCTGGCATGCGCGCGCATCGGGGTCGTGCATTCCGAGGTCTTCGGCGGCTTCAGCGGCGAGGCGTGCGGCACTCGAATCGCCGATTCGGGCAGCCGCGTTTTGATCACGATGGACGGCTACTACCGCAGCGGCAAACTCATCGATCACAAAGCAAATGCCGACATCGCCGTCAAGACGGCGGCAAAAGAGGGTCAGGCCGTCGACAAAGTGCTGGTCTGGAAACGCCATCGCGACCGGTACTCCTCGCCGACGCCGATGGTCGACGGGCGCGACTTCTTCGTGAACGACGAGCTCACGAAGTACAAGGCCAAACTCGTCGCGCCTCTTTCAATGGATTCCACTGCTCCGCTTTTCCTGATGTACAGCAGTGGTACGACCGGCAAGCCCAAGGGGTGCGAGCACGGCACCGGCGGCTATCTTTCCTACGTCGCCGGAACCTCGAAGTTCATTCAGGACATCCACCCCGAAGACGTGTACTGGTGCATGGCGGACATCGGTTGGATCACCGGACATTCCTATATCGTCTACGGCCCGCTCGCGGTTGCGGCGACGACGGTGATCTACGAAGGGGTTCCGACCTATCCGGATCCCGGACGGCCTTGGCGCATCGCGCAACAGCTCGACGTCAACATTTTCCACACGTCACCGACGGCGATCCGGATGTTGCGGCGTTCAGGACCGAACGAGCCCGCCAAGTACGACTATCACTTCAAGCACATGACGACGGTCGGTGAACCGATCGAACCCGAAGTGTGGCGCTGGTACTATCATGCCGTCGGGAAGGGTGAAGCCGTCATCTGCGACACCTGGTGGCAAACGGAAACCGGCGGTTTTCTTTGCAGCACGATTCCCGCTCTGGACGTGATGAAGCCCGGCAGTGCCGGCCCCGGTTTACCGGGCATCTACCCGGTCATCTACGACGAGCAGGGCAAGGAACTTCCGGCGGGTTCGAGCCGCGCCGGCAATATCTGTATCCTCAATCCGTGGCCGGGCATCATGCAGACGATCTGGGGCGATCCCGACCGCATGGTGAAAACGTACTACGCGAAATATTGCCGGAACCCCAAGAGCACCGACTGGCGCGACTGGCCGTATTTCGCCGGCGACGGCGCGCTGCTCGCGGAAGACGGGTATTTCCGCATCTTGGGGCGCGTCGACGACGTGATCAACGTCGCCGGCCACCGGCTCGGCACCAAGGAGATCGAATCGGCGTGTTTGACCGTCGATGAGGTGGCTGAGGCGGCGGCGGTTCCGATCGTCGACGAAATTCGTGGACGCGCTCCCGAGGTCTACGTTTCGCTCAAGCCCGGCATCGAAGCGAGTCCGCAGATCTCTCATAAAGTCGTCCACACCATCGAGACGATGATCGGCAAGATCGCGCGGCCGACGAACGTGCGGATCGTTCCCGACATGCCCAAGACGCGCTCCGGCAAGATCATGCGGCGCGTTCTCGCCGCGATCTCGAACAACATGGACACCGGCGATATCACCACCCTGGCGAACCCTGATATCGTCGAGGCCATCCGCGTGCAAGTGCAAGGCGCGGAGAAACGCGTCATGCAAGATGGCCCCGAAGACATCAAGCAGTTCGGTCAGATAGAATAAGCGCTTCCGTTAGGGCGCTTTGGTCGGTTTGGGTGTCGGAGAGCTCTTCATCATCGATGAGGAGCTCTTCATCATGTGATTGCTCTTCATCGAATCGCTCTTCATCGAGTGGGTGCTTTTCATCGAGTGCATGCTCTTCATCGAGTGCATGGACGAGGGGCTGGGCTTGGGCGAGCCCATCATCGAGTCGGCTATCGCCGGGGCGGCCGTGATAAACGCGGCGGCGAGAATCGCAATAAAGTAACGCATACCCCTTATACGCCGGTCCGATCAGGACGGATTAGGCAAAAAATTCCGTCAATTCATCGAGGTGCGTTATGCGGCGAGCCGGGGGCAGCGCGCGCAGAATCCGCTCGCCGTAGCGGGTCGAAGCGGCGCGGCCGTCGAGCAGCGCGACGACGCCGGTGTCGCTGGTGCTGCGAATCAAACGCCCGAAGCCCTGTTTGAGCCGGACGATCGCGGCCGGGATCATGTAATCCTCGAAACCGTCGTGCCCGCGCGCCTCGAGATCGCGGACCCGCGCCATCACGAGCGGATCGGCCGGCGAAGGAAACGGCAGGCGGTCGATGATCACGCACGAGAGGGCGTCGCCCACGACGTCGATCCCTTCCCAGAACGTGCCGGTGGCAAAGAGCACGGCATTGGGCGTCGAGCGGAACCACTGCAGCAGATGCGCCCGCGGCAGCTCCCCTTGCAACTTCACCGGAAAGGGAATGCGCTCACGCACGAGCGCGTAGACCTCGCGCAGCCGCGCGTACGAGGTGAACAGCACGAAGGCGCGCCCCCGGCAGCGATCGAGGCACTCTTCGACGATCGGCGCGGCTTTGCGCGCGAAGTCGTGCGTCTTCGGATTGACCTCGGGCGGCGCGATGTAGAGCCGCGCCTGCCGTTCGTAATCGAACGGCGAAGGCGCGACCAGCTCCTGGGCATCACCGATGCCCAGCGAACGCCGCAGAAAGGCAAAATCCTCGTCGATCGAGATCGTGGCGCTGGTGAGTACGACGCTCGCCGTGCGCGCGAAGAGCGCCGCGCGCAGGAACTCCGCCACATCGAACGGCGCGCTGTTCACCTCGTAACGTCCGTCGCGCTCGCCGCGCTCGACCCAGGCGATCGCTTCATCCGACGGCAATTGCGCGCGGTCGATCGCGCCTTGATGCGCGAGGATTCCGCGCATCGCCAAGTCGCGGCGGCGTTCCGCTTCGGCATCGTTTTCGACTCGCTTTTTCAGCGCCGAATGCCAATTGGCGTAGAGCCAGTTCTCGAGCTTGTAGAGGGTCGCTCGCAGGCCGTCGAGCGGAGGCCACGCACCTTCGTTCGCTCCCAGCGGGTAACGCTCGCCGGGGACGCTCGCGAGCGCCGACTCGAGCGCGCGCATCCCTTCGTCGAACTCGCCGTCGAAAGAGACCGGCAGCGTGTAGGTGCGATGCAATTTACGCATCATGCGATTGAGCGAGCCGCGCGAGATCGTGGCGGTCAGCGCGTCGGTCGCCCAGCGCTCGCACTGGTGCGCCTCGTCCAGGATTGCGACGTCGTAGGGTGGGAGCAGACCTCCGCCGACGGCGAGGTCGAGAAAGAACAGCGCGTGATTGACGACCACGAGATCGGCGTATTTCGCCTCGTCACGCTTTTTGAAGAACCAGCAATCGCGGAAATGCTCGCAAAATTCGCCGGTACAATCGTCGGCATCGGCATCGAGCATCTCCCATTCGTCAGCCGGAGGAAGAAACGGGAGTTCGGCGCGGTCGCCGGTCTGCGTGCGCGCCCCCCACGCCCACATCTCTTCCATCGTGCGCGAGCTCGCAATCAAACGTTCGGCGCGCATGCGCTTGAATTTCAGCTTGCACAGGTAATGACCCCGGCCTTTGAGCAGGGTGACGCGCAGCGGAATATCGAGTGCGCGCTGCACCAGCGGAATGTCCTTGCGCACGAGCTGCTCTTGCAGCGCGATCGTGCCGGTAGAGAGCACGATCTTCTTCCCGCTGCGCACCGCGGGCACGAGATAGGCGAGCGATTTTCCGACACCCGTACCGGCCTCGACGATGGTATGCATCCCTTCGAGGATGCCGCGCTCGATCGATTTGGCCATCTGCACTTGTCCGGGACGCGCTTCGAAGCCCGGCAGCGCGCGCGCGATCGGCCCGCCGGGTGCGAAGAGTTCCTCGGTGGAGGTTTCGTTCATCGATGGGGATGCGGCGGTTCGGGCGTTTGGTATTCGGTCTCGTATTGGTCGCCGGTTCTCGCATCGGTCACGACCGGAGCGACGCGACGCGGCGGCGTGAAGATCAACAGCGTGAGAAAGAATCCGACGATGAGGCCGGCGACGTGGGCCTCCCACGCGATTTGCGGCACGGTAAACGTAATGATGAGGTTCAGCACCAAGATTCCGATGTTGGCCCGCACGAGCTGCATGCCCGGCGGACCGAGCTTGAACCCGATCGCGAAGAGCGCGCCGAAGAGGCCGAAGATCGCACCGCTGGCGCCGAGCGTGGGTACCATCGCGTTCGCGGCCGGGCTCAGGTAGACGACGCCGAAGCCCGAGGCGACGAGCGAGACGAAATAGATGATCGCCGTGCGCGGCGATCCGGCGATCGCTTCGACGAACCGGCCGAGATACCACAGCGAGATCATGTTGACGCCGATATGGAGCAGCCCGCCGTGCAAGAAGGCCGACGTCAGGATGCGCCACCACTGGTGATCGACCAGCACCGACGCGGGCCAGAGCGCGCCCGCGTTGAGGACCGCGAGTTCGTTTCCGCCGCCCATCAGCGAGAGCATGCCCGGGCCGGCGACGAGCACTTCCCACGCGAACGCGAGGACGTTCAGGTAGATGAGGACGCGGGTGATCACGCCGCGAGAACCGTGACCAAACCGGCGAGTTCGAGTGAGATGGCGTGCTCTTTACCGTTCACGGCGATGGTGAGCGGACCGCCGAGCGGCGCTTTTTTCAGGAGTGAAATCTCGACACCGGGGCGCAGCCCGATCTCGGCAAGATAACGCAGAATCTCCGGAAACTCTTCGGTGACGCTCTGGATGCGCGCGTGTGTGCCCTCGGGCATCTGCGCGAGCGGTTCACCGCTGCGAACCGGATCGCTCAAATCGTTCGGCGGGATCGGCTGTCCGTGCGGACAGGTCGTCGGGTCCTTGAGCAGCTTGAGCAGCCGCGCTTCGACGTTGGATGAGATCGCGTGCTCGAGCACGCACGCTTCGTCGTGCACCTGGTCCCAAGGCATGCCGAGGATCTCGTTGAGAAACCGTTCGGCGATGCGGTGACGGCGCAGCACGCGCACGCCGACGGCAAGGCCCTTCTGGGTGAGCTTGACCTCACCGCGGCCGACTTGCTCCACGTAGCCGTCCTTCGCCAGCTTCTTGAGCATGCCCGAAACCGACGCCGGAGCAACGCCAAGCGAGGTCGCCAGGCCCGAGGTCGTCACCCCGGGCCCCTCGCGCTCCAAACGATACACCGCTTCGAGATATTCCTCGATCGACTCGGTGAAATGGCTATGACCGGACATCTCTGCGTTCCAACTTCGCGGCCAGCGCCGCTTTCGCTGCCGGTTCCAGAAAGGCGGCGCCGGCCGCCTGCGCGATGTACCGCCGCAACGTCTCGATCCCGGCACGCTGCGCGACCAGCGCATACTCCTGTGAAATCGAGGTCCCGAAGATCGCCGGATCGTCGGCATCGATCGTGACGAGCACGCCGTTTGCGTCCAGTTCGTGCAGCGGATGGTCTGCGCCGGCGGGAACCGTACCGGTGCAGAGGTTGGACGTTGGACAGATTTCGAGCGCGATGCCGCGCTCGCGTAACAGCGCGACGACCGCGGGATCTTCGATTGCGCGCACGCCGTGACCGATACGCTCGGCACCGATCTCGATCGCGGCGCGAACGCTGCGCGCGCCGTCGGCCTCGCCCGCATGCGCGACCGTGTGTAACCCGTGCGCACGTGCGACCGCGAAAACCTCGCCGAAGCCCCCGGCGGGAAAGCGAGCCTCGTCGCCGCCCAGCCCGATGCCGATCACGCCGTCGCCCGCAAGCGAGGCTGCCAGACGCGCGGTACGCATCGCCGATTCCGCACCGAAATTGCGCGTGACGTCGACGATGAGCGAAAACTCCGCACCGTGCGCACGTGCCAGACGCAGTTCGGCGAGCATCGAGCGAATGGTCGCGACCAGATCGAGACCGGGGTGGAAATACGCCCACACCGACGGCGAGATGAACAGCTCGCCGTAGACGACGTTCTGTGCGAGCGCATCGTGAACGAACTCGTGCGCGAGGCGGGCGTAGTCGTCGGGCGAAGCGAGCGCCCGGCTCACGGCGGCGAAGATCAGCAAGAACTCGGGAAAGCCGGAGAATTGGTAGACCAGCGCAGGATCGGTCGGTCCCGCCACCTCGGCGGCACCGGGACGATACCGCGTCGAGAGGCCGTAGCGGCGGGTCAAATCGACAAAGGTCTGCGGCCGCAGACACCCTTCGAGGTGGCAATGCAGGTGGATCTTTGGTAGACTCGCGATGGCCGGATCGAGCGATTGCACGACCGGAACGATTCGGAAGGAAAGGCATTCGCTCCGCCGTATCCAAGCCTCTCCACCGCGGGGTGGAGCAGTCCGGTAGCTCGTCGGGCTCATAACCCGAAGGTCGCAAGTTCAAATCTTGCCCCCGCAACCAACTCGAACAGGTCCAATAACGGAAACGTTGTTGGACCTGCTTGTTTTTTTGCGTGACTTATTGAGCCAGCGGAGTCGCCTAGCTAGGGAGGCTCTTCGGGCGGTAAAATCAGGAGCAAGCGTAGGTTCGCCATCACGTGCGCTACGATGGGGACCAGGAGATTACCGCTCAGCGCGTAGAGACCACCCAAAACCAGACCGGCAACTCCCGTCGATACGACTCCGCGCCACCCTTGATAGATGTGCGCGAGACCGAACAGCGCAGAGCTAATCACTACGGTTTCAACGATATCGATGTGTGGAATCACGGCACTCAAGAAGTAAAACAAGAATCCCCGGTACGCCAGTTCCTCGAACACCCCTCCGGCGATGCAGATCCCCGCCCACAAGCGCCGTTCCTCAGTTGACCTTGGAATCAACGCGCTCGCGCGCTCTTCGGCCATTGTTCGAATTTCGGCACCCCTCGGTCTTTGGAGAACAGCCGTCACCGTGAAGAACGCAAAAGCCGCTATGGCCAAACCTCCGGCCAACCACCACGAGGTTGGCGCGCCGAGTCCAAGACGCGACGCCGGAACTCCGTCAAAGAACCGGAGAGCGTAGAACAGTAAACAGAACAGTAAGAAGTTGACGATCTGTCTGAACAAGGTAGCTCGAAGGAAACGTGCCTTCGCCCGAGGGTCACGACCGCCGCGAGCCCGCTCCCGGCGGTGCCGCAAGGCCGAAAGAATGGGGAGCACCAGTAAAAGGTAGACCGCGAAGGCAAGAGGATAGATTGCACCAGCAAGTGTCATTACGTATGTTTTTCGGCAACTTGTTGAATCACCTCGAACCTGCCGCGTATCTGTCGTATGAGCGCGTGCTCGTTATGACGCTCGGACGCGGCGCACCGTCCATACAAAAGCCGGTCGCACGAGAAAATGAAAGGTCACCGAGATCGTAACTGCGACGAGTGCGAGAATGCTCGGCAGCACGAGGCCGAAAACGACCGACATCCCGATGACAAAGCCGAAGACGTATTCCGCCCGATAGGTAGGCAATGCGAGTCCTGACGCAAGCGCGGCCACAAATATGTAGAACGTGGCGTTCCCACCGCGGTCGATCGCAAAAGATATCGATAGTGCTACGCCGACGAGCAGCGCGCCGACGGCTGCAGCAGCGGCTTTGGTAAGCGCCGTTGCGTCGACGGCTGCGCGGCGTTGCACCGACCACGCTGCAAGCCAACCGATCAGCGGAATAATCGCGAGGCCCCACCAATTCGAAAATCCCGGCAGGCTGCGTTGATCGAGCAAATGATGCGTCACCACCCCACCATGAGCGACTTGCCAGGCGAGATACACAGCCGCAAAAAGTACCGCGAATGAGATGACGTAGAATTCTAAGCGATACGCGCGCCTCTCTGTCATACGGCCCTCCCGCCAGAGTCTACGCCACTCGACGGGGATTGTTTCACGCAGAGTGGTTCTTTTACGCCGGCAGCTCCTCGATCGAGTCGACGCGGTCGGGGTAAAAGGCGAGATACTCCTTGATCTGCCCGACGGCGTCATACGGTTCTTCGTAGGTCCAGACGGCGTTCACGGCGCGTTCTCCGCCGGTGCGAATACTGAAATACGCCGCGTCGCCCTTATAGGGACAATATGATGCGTTGTCGGTCCGCTCCAGCAGCGACATGTCGACATCGCCACGCGGAACATACTGCACCGGCGGATAGTCGCTCTCGCGCAGCGTGAGCGCCGCGCGCGTGTCGGCGACGGTGCGTCCCGCGACGATCACGCGAACGCGCGATTTGCTCGGCTCGATCGTGATCGGATGATCGGCATTGGGAATTTTCATGGTCTTCATGCGGCCGTTTTGCCTCCGTTGACGTCGACGATCTGCCCGGTGATGAACGAGGCTTTCTCCGAGGCGAGAAAGAGGATGACGTCCGCGATTTCCTCGGGCTTGCCCGCGCGTTTGAACGGTACGCCGGCGATCAGCGCCGCCTTACGATCGGGCGTGCCGGTGAAGCGCGTCAGCATTTCCGTATCGACCGGGCCGGGAGCGATCGCGTTGACGCGTACGCCGAACGCCGCCGCTTCGAGTGCGGCGGCCTTCGTCAGCCCTTCGACAGCGTGTTTGCTCGCCGTGTAGAGTGCTGCGCCGGGTGCTCCGCGATGCCCCACCGTCGACGAAAGGTTGATGATGCTACCCGATCCTTGCGCCTCCATCACGCGCAGCTCGTGTTTCATACTCAGCAGCGTGCCGAGCACGTTGGTATCGAAGGTGGCCGCGTAGCTTTCCGCGGTCTGCTCGGTGATGGGACCGGTCTTCCCTTCGGTGCCGGCACTGTTCACGGCGGCATCAAGGCGGCCGAAGCGCGCGACGACCGCATCGACGAACGTTCGAACCTCGTTGTCGTTACGAACGTCGACGCGGAAAAATTCGGCCTCGGCTCCAAGCGCGCGCAGCTCGGCAACCAGAGCGGTGCCGGCATCGTCACGACGGCCCGAGATCGCGAGCCGGGCGCCGTCCTTGGCGAAAGCCAGCGCGGTTGCGCGGCCGATACCGGCCAACGCGCCGGTGATGAGAACGATTTGCGGGTTCATACTCGGCTAGAACCGCATCCGCATCTCGATGGGTTCAAGCGAGGGTGAATACGCTAGCTGCGCGACCTCCGGCGAACCGCGCGAACGGCGAGAAAGACCGCTAGCGCGATTAGAGGTACGAGGTAGAGCGTCTCTAGCGCCCCCGATCCACCGTCCGGGCTAATTCCGAAGAGCGACTCGATGAATTCCATTATTCTCTCCTACCTGCACGGGCACGTTCGTAACCCCCACGTTGATCGGTAGATTCGCCGGAGGTTGGCTGAGGAGCCCCGCTTGCAGTTGCGCGGGCGCAAGCTTTCGCCACCACGGCCATCCGAGCGGAGCCGAATTGAGCATGATCATCCAGGCGCCGCGTCCGTACGTCACCGCGCAGAGCTGCGTTTGCCGTTCGAAGAAACGGGACGGACGCCACTGCAAAATCCCCTGGAGATTGTTGACCTGCGTGTTGGGCAGCCCTTGAGCAAACACGCTCCAGGTCGTCCCGCCGTCGACCGATGAATACACGCCGCGACCCGTGCCGACGTAGAGCACCGGCGTGCTGAAGGTCCAGTCGACGTAGATCGTGTTGTTTCCGAGATCGGTCGGCAGGTTTCCGGTCCGATTCTGCCACGTTCCGGCGACCAGCTCCCACACGCCCTTTCCACCGCCGCCGGTAACGGCAAAGACGTGCGCTGCATCGCTCGGGTCAACACGCAGATCGGCGATCGCGCCGTTGGCGTTGCCCCACATGCCGTCATCGCACGCTTGCCAGGTCGAGCCATCCACCGAATTCCACGCGTGTCCATCCTGGGTCGCCGCGTAGAACACATTCGAGTTGGACGGGGCGATCGCCAAGGCCTGAATGAATTGATCCACGCCGCCGGCGCTCGAGAGCACGCCGCCGATCGTGTTCCATACCGGCGTCGCAACGGTCGCGTCGTCGGTTACGAACACTTTCGTCGTTCCCAGCGCTAGCCGTTTGGAATTCTGGGGATCCATCACGAAGGCGTATTGCGTTGCGTACGCCACGCCGTAGCCGGCTTGGACGCCGGCCTGAGCATCGGTCAGGATCGTCGCCTGGGTTTGATATCCGTCGAGCGATTGCGTGACGAAACTGCCGCTGCTGGTCGGATTATAGTTGTACACGTTCGATGAATTGGTCGGATCGACCAGGAATTTTCCGATCTCGCCGCCCGGCACGTTCACCCACGACGCCGACCCGGTGCTCTTGAGCGCGCCCAGGTCCTGAGCCACGCCGTACACGTTCTGCGGATTCTGCGCATCCAGCGCGACGGTATAGAACTGCGTGACCTCGAGATCGCCGACGAGCGAGGCGGCCTGCTGCGTGTTGAGATTGTAACTCAACAATCCTTGATCGGCGGTCGCATAGACGGTCGCATCGGCACCGAAGGCGAGATTCACGTAGTCCCAACCCGGCGTGTTGGCCGCGTTCCAGGTTTGGCCGCCATCGTAGCTCATGTAGAGCGCATACGCATCGTTCACGAAGACGAGATTCGGATTGAGCGGTGCGACCGCGATGAGCAGATGCCAGCTCCGGTTCTCGAGGTTTCCCGGCGACGGTGCGAGCGCGGTCCAGGTGGCACCGGAGTCGGCGCTGGTGGCGCGCGTCACGCCGGTCACGTTGCCGTTGACGTCGACCGGCAAGAACGTTGCGTACACTTGCTCGTAGCGCCCCACGTGGGTGAAGAAAATGTGCACGCCGAACGCGAGCCGCGCGGCGCTTCCGCCACCGAGCGCGGTTCCCGACGGCAGCGCGCTCGAGCTGAGCTGCGTCCATGTCGTTCCACCGTCGACACTCCTGTACAACCCGTTCTGCGATGCGGCGCCGCCGCCGTTACCCAACAGCGCGGTGTAAATGGCGCCCGACGGCGTCACAATCAGATCCGAAAAATAGCCGCCCGGGAGAGTGAGCTGCGTCCACGTCGTTCCGAGATCCGTCGACTTGAAGACGCCATTCCATCCGTTTGCGACGTAGATCGTATTTGCAAGAACGGGATCGAAGCCGAGCCCGCGCACGTCGTCGTTGCTGGTGATGGTCGCGTAGGTCCAGCTCGTTCCGCCGTTTTGCGAGATCAGCAAGCCGCCGTTTGGCGAGCCCAACCCGCCGACGATGATATCGGCGTTACCGGGATTCATCTGCAACTGGTGGTAGCCGTTGAATTCCAGACTCGGCTCGCTGTCGGTGAGCGCCGTCCACGACGTGCCGCCGTCGTCGGTGCGCCAAATGCCGCCGTTCTGTCCGGCCGCAAAAATGCGGTTGGCGATGGTCGGATGGGGCACGACGCCCTCGATCCGGCCGCTGACAAGCAGATTCCCGGGACCGTTGTTTACCGGCGCGGGTCCGACTGCGGTCCAGTGCGTGGTGCTGAGCGGGGTTCCCATAGCACACCCCTTTGCCCGCGATGAAAAGCTCGCGAGGTCTCTACAGGCTACTCCCGGTGAACGAATCACGCAATGGTCCAAATTACACCAGTGCGATGCACTCGATCTCGAGATCGAAGTCGAGCGGCCAATCGCCCACCGGGACGAACGTGCGCGCCGGCGGATTGTCCGGAAAGAAGCGCGCGTAGACTTCATTGATCGTCCGGTAGTGGTCGCCCGAGGAGTAGACACGGACCATACAGATCTTCTCGAGCGACGATCCGGCGGTCTCGAGAACGTGCTGCAGATTGCGCAGGCAGCGTTCGGTCTGCTCGGCAATGCTGCCCCGCTCGAAGGTCCCGGCGGCGGGGTCGATCGGGGGCGTCCCCGAGACGAAAATGAAGCCATTGGCCCGCACCGCGGCCGAGATTGGCACGCCGCGGCCGCGGCTGACCTCCGAGATACCCGGAACCTCGATGACCTCGCGGTGCATGAATCCATCCTTTCCGGCCGATCAGCCTTGACAGCCCCGGCGCAGCCTGTTATAACCCAACAACACCATGTCACTTGCCCAGGCGCACGTTCACCACCACCATCATCACGGATTCTGCCGAATCGCGTGCGATGACTGTTTGACGTAAGCCTGAGTTTTAGCCAGTTTCAGGAAGAGGTCGCGGTCCGCCCGCGGCCTCTTATCTTTTTATTTATGAATACGATCGATGCGCCGCCGACGGTGGTGCTGGTTCCGAAAAATCGCGGCCTGGCCGCGATGGCCGAGTACGCGCTCACGCTCGCTGCGCCGCGCGGCGCGTTCGAACGCACGCTCGTACGCGGCGAAGACGTTCCGCTTCTCGCGAACGAAGTCGCGCGCAGCGGCCGTCCGCTCCTGGCGCTCACCGGCGAAGATCTGCTCGACGAATGGCTCGCCGCGGGGCGTACGCTCGACCGGCGCATCCTCCGGCGCAGCATCCCGTGGAACGATCCGGCGGCGCGATACGGCAAACCCGCGCTCTGCCTGATCGGTCCGCGCAACCTCGAGCTTCCGGCGCAAGGCGACGTGCGGGTCGCGCTCTGCGCGAAATACGAAAACCTCGCACGGCGCTACCTCCTCTCGCTCGAGCGGCCGGGGTTGCGGATCGCTCCGGTCGCGATCTCGGGCACGGTCGAGGCGACGCTGCTGCACGACGTGGCCGACTTCATGATCGACGTGGTCGTCACCGGAAAGACCATCGAGGAACTCGACCTCGACGTCAAGACCGTCATCACCACGAGCGACCTGGCGGTCTTGGAGGCCAACGTATGAGTCTGCCCTTGCGCCGAGCGATCGAGGCGCTCCCGGACTACGATCCGCGCGATCTCTCCGATCGCGGCATCGCCATTCGTCTGCACCGCAACGAGGGCGCGCTGCCGCCGCCCGAGTTCGTGCTCGACGCGATTCGCGCCATCGACGGCGAATCGTTACGCACCTATCCGACCGAGCTGCAAGCCGAAGTCCGCGAACGCATCGCCGCGCGCTTCTCGCGCGAGGCAACCGCCGTCGTCCTCGGGAACGGCGCCGACGAACTTCTCGCCGCCTGCGCGCGCATCGCGCTCGATCCGGGCGATACCGCGCTGTGCAGCGCGCCCTCGTTCGGGATGTATCCCCGCGTCGTGACGCTCACCGGCGCGCAGCTGCGGCGCGTACCGTATCCGGCGCGCTGGCGCTTCGAACCCTTGCAGTTGATCGAAGCGGCCGACGATCGCACGCGTCTGGTCTTTCTCGGACACCCGAACAACCCGACGACCGATCCGCTGCGCGCCGGCGATCTCACCGCGGTCGCACGCGCCTTGCCCGAGGCGCTCATCGTGATCGACGAAGTCTATCTGGCCTTCTCCGACCGTTCGCTCGCGCGCGACGCGCTTGCGTTCGAGAACGTCGTCGTCACCGGCTCGTTCTCGAAGTGCGCATCGCTGGCCGGCGCGCGGTTGGGTTACGCGCTGGCCGCACCGGCGACGGCAGCCGCCCTGCGGCGCTGTATCGGGCCGTATCCGGCCGGCGCGCTCAGCTTGATTGCGGCGCAGGCGTACCTGCGCGACCCCGCGCGCACGCGCGCCTTCGAAACGCGTTTGGAAGCCCAGACGGCACGCAGCCTCGACGCCTTCGAAAATGCGTTCGCTCCGTTCGCGCGCGAGATCTGGCGCGGCCCCGCCAACTTCTTGCTCGCCGACTGCGGCGCGCGCGCAACCGTCATTCGCGACGCGCTCGCGGCACGCGGCATCGCCGTGCGCACCTTCGAGGATCCGATGCTTGCCGGCATGCTGCGCCTGTGCGCAACCACCGACGAAGCCACCGATACGGTGGTACGGGCGCTGCGCGAAATCGCCGCCGAGGTCGTCTATGCGTAGCGCGGCGCGTCAACGTCAAACCAGCGAGACCAGCGTTCGCGTTTCTCTCGCGCTCGATGGCGAACCGAGCGTTCGGGTCGAGACCGGAATCGTGATGCTCGATCACCTGCTGGGCGCGTTCGCGTTTCACGCCCGTGCGGGGCTCGAGGTCGAGGCGCGGTCGCTGGACGCGATTCGCCATCATCTGATCGAAGACGTCGCAATCGTCCTCGGGGGCGCGCTCGACGATGCGCTTGGGGATCGCTCTTGCATCGCGCGGTACGGCGCGGTCACACTGCCGATGGACGACGCGCTGGTTCGTTGCGCGGTCGATCTGGGCGGCCGCATCTACGCGCGCACCGCGCTCGATTTGCGCGCGGAACGAATCGAGGATCTCGAAACCGTCATGATTCCGCACGTCGTCGGAACGCTTGCCGCCAACGCGCGCGCGACGATTCACCTCGATCGCCTCGCCGGCGAAGATCCGCATCACCTCGCCGAGGCGGCGTTCAAAGCGCTTGGCCGCGCCTGCGCGGCCGCGTGGAGTCTCGATGGCCGCTTCGCAGGTGTCGCCTCGACCAAAGGGCTCTTGGTTTGAAACCCACCGTCGGCATCGTCGCGCTCGGGGCCGCCAATCGGCGCAGCATCGCCGCAGCGCTGCAGCGCGCCGGCGCGCAGACGCACTCCGTCACCGAGCCGGGCGCCGTCTTTGCCTGCGATGCGCTGGTGATCCCGGGCGTCGCGCACTTCGGCTACGTGGCCGCTGAACTCGATCGCACCGGATTGCGCACCGCGCTCCTCGAGTCGTGGGCCGCCGGACTGCCGCTCCTGGGCATCTGCGTCGGTTTTCAACTGCTGTTCGAAACCAGCGACGAAGCTCCGGGCGCCCGCGGGCTGGGCATCTTCAGCGGAAACGTGCGGCTTCTACGCACGCCGCGCGTGCCGCACATGGGTTGGAACCGCGTCGAACCCTGCGCGTGCTGCGCGGCGATCGAACCCGGTTATGGGTATTTTGCGAACTCGTATGCGCCCGACGCCGACGCGCCCGATGCGATCGCAAGCTCTTCCGACGGCAACGACTGCTTTGCCAGCGCAGGTCTGCGCGGCTGCGCGCTCGGCGTGCAATTCCACCCCGAACGCAGCGGCGCATACGGTGCGCGGCTCTTGCGTACGTTCGTAGACTCGGCAGCGGTGGCGTATGCTCGCTAAACGCATCATCGCCTGCCTGGATATCCGCGACGGACGGGTGGTGAAGGGGCAACGCTTCGCCAATTTGCGCGAAGCCGGCGACCCGGTCGAGCGCGCACGGCGCTATCGGGACGATGGCGTGGACGAAATCGTCGTGCTCGACGTTTCGGCGACGCTCGAATCGCGTCTTGCGAATCTGCGCACCATCGAATCGATCTCGACGGCGCTCGACGTGCCGCTTACCGTCGGCGGCGGCGTGCGCGGAATCGGCGATGTCGCGCGGCTGCTCGATGCGGGCGCCGACAAGGTCGCGATCAACAGCGCGGCGCTCGAGCAGCCGGCGCTGCTGGCGCAGGCCGCCTCGCGCTTCGGCTCGCAGTGCATCGTAATCTCGATCGATGCGTATCGCTCCGGGGAGCGCTATGCCATCGCCACGCACAGCGCCACCCGTCCGCAGGCGCGCGATGCCGTGACCTGGGCGCGTGAGGCGCAGGAGTTCGGCGCCGGCGAAGTGCTGCTCACCTCGATCGATCGCGACGGCGGCCGCGAAGGCTTCGATTTGGACCTCGTGCGCGCAGTTCGCGGCAACGTGAACGTACCGGTCGTTGCATCGGGCGGCGCGTCGGATGCGCAAAGCTTCGCCGACGTCTTAGAGGCCGGAGCCGACGCGGCGCTAGGCGCGTCGATCTTTCACGACGATGATGCCCGTCCGCGCGACGTCAAGGACGTGTGCCGCGCGCGCGGACTCGAGGTTCGCGCGTGATCGTCACCAGCATCGATTTGCGCGGCGGGAAAGCCGTGCAGCTCGAACAAGGCCGGCGTCAGGTGCTCGAAGTCGACGACGCGGTCGAACTCGCGCAGCGTTTTGGACGCTTCGGCGAGATCGCCGTGATCGATCTCGACGCGGCGTTCGGCGAGGGCGAGAACACCGAGCTGATCTTGCGGCTCTGCCGCCTCGCACGGTGCCGCGTCGGCGGCGGTATTCGCGACCTCGAGCGCGCGCAGCGCTATCTACGCGGGGGCGCGGCGTCGTTGATCGTCGGCACCGCCGCAACGCCCGAATTCCTCGAAGCACTTCCGCGCGAACGCGTCCTCGTCGCGCTCGACGCGCGCGCCGGCCGCGTGGCAGTCGAAGGCTGGCGCACGCAAACGGACGAGACACCGCTCGATCGCGCGCTGCGCTTGCAGCCCTATTGCGCCGGCTTTCTCTACACCGATATCGAGCGCGAGGGATTGCTCGGCGGCATCGATCTCGCCTCCGCCGAGGCGCTGCGAGCGCGCATCGAGGGTTCGTTGACGATCGCCGGCGGCATCACCGCAATCGACGAGATCGTCGCGCTCGATCGTTTGGGAATCGATGCGCAGGTCGGGATGGCGCTCTATACCGGGCGCATCGACCCCGTCGAAGCGGTTCTCGCGCTGCTGGATTTCACCAAGGGGGACGGCTTGATACCGACCGTCGTGTGCGACAGCGGCGATCGAGGCGTGCGCATGCTGGCATATTCTTCACGCGAATCGCTCGGCTCGGCGCTGCGCGACGGCGTCGGCGTCTACTTTAGCCGGCGACGCCGCGCGCTCTGGCGCAAGGGCGAAACTTCCGGCGCGACGCAGCGACTGGTGCGCGTCGATCTCGATTGCGACCGCGACGCGCTCACCTTCTATGTCGATCAGTCGGGGCCGACCTGTCATACCGGCGCCGAACGCTGCTTTGGCACACCCGCCTTTTCGTGGAGCACGCTCGCGCAGCGCATCGAACAGCGCGCGCGAACCGGCGACGAGCGCTCGTATACGCGCAAACTTCTGCGCGATCCGGCACTGCTACGCGCGAAGCTGCTGGAGGAGGCCGAAGAAGTGGCGCAAGCGGCCACGCGCGACGAGGTCGCCTGGGAATGCGCAGATTTGTTGTACTTTCTTTCGGTTCGTATGCAGCAAGCCGGCGTTCGTATCGACGACGTGATGGCGCAGCTTGCTTCCAGGGCGCGATGATCGAGCGCACGCCGGACGAGGTGCTTGCACCAAGCCCTTCGCGCGAGCCGATCGACGTCGAGCCGATCCTCGCCGCCGTGCGCGCGCGCGGCGATGACGCGCTGACCGAACTCGCAGCGCAATTCGGCGATCCGGCCCCGCGCCAAATCGAATCACGCGAGATCTCGCGCGCATTTTCCGAGGCGGGCGGCGATCTGCGCAGCGCGCTCGAGGGCGCTGCGGCGCGCATCGAACGCTTCGCCCGTGCGCAGCGTGCCGCGATCGCCGACGTAAGCATCCGCGAAGACGACTTGGAACTGGGACATCGGCTCGTCGCGGTGGAGCGGGCCGGTATCTACGTGCCCGCCGGTCGCCATCCGCTTCCGTCCTCGCTGCTCATGGGCGCGATCCCCGCGCGGGTGGCGGGCGTGGGCGAGCGGATCGTCTGCACGCCGCGGGCGGGCCGCGAAGTGCTCGCCGCGGCCCATGTTGCCGGCATCGAGCGCGTCTTCGAACTCGGCGGCGCACAGGCTATCGCCGCGATGGCGTACGGGACGCGCAGCGTGCCGCGCGTCGATCTCATCGTCGGACCCGGCAACGCGTACGTGACCGCCGCCAAACGCGCGCTCTTCGGGCAATGCGGAATCGATGCGCTCGCCGGGCCATCCGAGATCGCGATCGTCGCTGCAGCGGATGCCGATGCGGACCTGATCGCCGTCGATCTGTTGGCGCAGGCAGAACACGACGACGACGCGCGAGCGCTGCTCGTCACCGACGATCGTTGCTTCGCGTCGGCCGTCGGAGCAAAGATCGAATCGCGGCTCGCCACGCTCTCGACCGCGCAAACCGCACGTGCTTCGCTCGAGCGCCGCGGCGGATGTATCGTACTGCCGCTCAGTGAGGCACCCGAGTTCTGCAACCGGCTCGCGCCCGAACATCTCTCGCTGCAGGGATCGCGCGCGCAAGCATTGGCCGACCGGTTTACGGCCTACGGCACGCTCTTCATCGGCGAAGGTGCAGCCGAGGTTTTCGGCGATTACGGGAGCGGCCCGAATCACGTGCTCCCGACCGGGGGCACCGCACGGTTCTCGTCGGGTCTCTCGGTCATGAATTTCCTCACCCTGCGCACGTACGAACGATCCCTCGGAAAAGTCAATCGCCGCATCGCGAACGATGCGGCGATTCTGGCCCAGGCGGAGGGACTTATCGCCCACCGCCAAGCTGCGCTCGCGCGCCGCTAGGGAGCGCGAGATGCCCGCGGATGCGGAGCAGCAGCGCGCTGAGCCGGATGTGCCGCCGCTGCGCGCTGTGGAGCCGGGCGCGCTGCGGGGTGATAGGCCGGCGCAGCGCGCGCTGCCGGGTGGTAGGCATGTTGCGCCGGTGCAGCGTGGGAAACGGGCGCGTGATACGCGGTGTGCGCCGGCGGAGCAGCGCGGTGTTCCGGTGCCGACATCACCCGATGCACCGGAGCCGCATGGTGCACTGCGGCGGGGGCCGTGTGATGCACGGCTGCCGGCGCGGCGCGATGCGCGGTCGAGGGCGCGGCGCGATGCGCGGTCGAGGGCGCGGCGCGATGCGCGGTCGAGGGCGCGGCGCGATGCGCGGTCGACGGTGCGGCGCGATGCGCGGTCGACGGCGCGGCGCGATGCGCGGTCGAGGGTGCGGCGCGATGCGCGGTCGAGGGCGCGGCGCGATGCGCGGTTACTGCAGACGCGCGGACGCCCGGAGGCGTATGCCTCGCGCTGAACGGCTGCTGCTCTGCCGCGATCGACGGGCGGCCGTGATTCGTGTTATAGCGCAGCGACGGATCGGCCTTGGCGTAGCTCGCGTGCTGCACTTGCACGCTCGTCGGGCCGAAACGGCGATGCGAATACGCGCTCTGTTGGGTTGCGGTCGGGCGCGCGTCGATGCCGTGCGGGCCGCCGTTGTAACTGACACGGTTCGTCCACGAGCGCACGGCCGCCCGATTGTAATAGTGGTGGTAGCGATTCGTCGGGACGTTGGTGTAGACCGCGGTGTTGTAGGCGAAGTTGTTCCCTTGCCACTGGCCGCCGCTGTAGCCGTTGCCGTAATAACCGTAGCCGTAATTGACGCCACCGTAGAAGCCGACTTGCGGGCCCCAATAGCCGTTATTCCACCGGTAGTAGCCGTTGTTCCAGCCCCAGTAGCCCGGTGTCCAATACAGGCCTACGGCCGGAGCCAGCACCCACGTGCCGGGCACCCAGTACCAGCCGTCCACCGGATCCCACGCCCAGTAGCCGGGCTGCCAAATGTAATTGGGACCCGGCGGCGGGGGCGGTAAATAATAGGGAATCGCCGGCGGTCCGATCGACACGGATAAGCCGAGAGAAATCTGCGCGTCGGTTCGCGCCGGAGTGACTGCGGCTAACATAATGCTCGCGATTGCGAGCGCCGCGAGAAGATGTATGAAGCGAGCCATACCCTCGTTGTCCCGCATTCCAAGGTTTCCCAAACCGCAGCGGGCTAGGGGATGCTCATCTAATCGAACGGGCGCCCTCGTAGAAGCAACGCGCACACATCGGCCGGTACTCGACATCGCCCTCGATCGCGACTTGGTCACCTACAAACAAGCGCTCACCGCCTGCGAAACGAGGGTTCATCGTCGCTTTCCGGCCGCACGAGCAGATGTTCTTCAGTTCCTCGATGCTATCGGCCAAAGTGAGCAAATAGGCCGAGCCGGGAAACGGCTCACCCAAGAAATCGCTGCGTATTCCGTAACAGATGACGGGAATGTCCAGCAGATGCGCACCGCGGTGGAGGTCTCGAACCTGGTCTGGAGTCAGGAATTGCGCCTCGTCGATCAGCACGCACGAGATCCCGCGCATCGCCGACATCTCGGCGAAGAAATCGGTATGCGGGTCGAAGGTCGTCGCCGAACGCTGCGGCCCGATCCGCGACGCGACCACGCCCTGGCCGAACCGGCGATCGATCGCCGCGGTATACAGCTTCACCTCGCGATCGTTTTCCTCGTAATTGTGCGCGACTTGAATGAGCGCGGTCGATTTGCCCGCGTTCATCGCCGAGTATCTAAAGTAGAGCTTTGACATGTTCGAACGCGTCGAGCGCGCGGTCCATTTCTTCTTTCGTCAGTGCGGCGGAAAGCTGCGTGCGAATGCGTGCCGTGCCCTCGGGCACGACCGGAAAACCGAAGCCGGTCACGAAGACGCCGTGCTCGAGCAGCTCGTCGCTCATCTTGATCGCGCGCGCGGTCTCGCCGACAATGATCGGCACGATCGCGCTCGGACCGTCGAGCGGCTTGAACCCCAAGCGCAGCAAGCCGCTGCGGAAGTAGGCGACGTTCCCGCGCAAACGTTCGACCAGCTCGGGGTGCGCATCGAGGTAGTCGATCGCCGCCAGCGAACTGCACGCCACGGTCGCCGGCAGCGCGTTGGAAAAGAGCTGCGGGCGCGAACGCTGGATCAGCACGTCGATCAACGCGGCGCTCCCGGCGACGAAGCCGCCGGCGGCGCCGCCGAGCGCCTTCCCGAGCGTGCCGGTGATGACGTCGACCTCGCCGGTCAACCCGAAATGCTCGATCGTGCCGCGACCGGTCTTTCCCATCACGCCGGTTCCGTGCGAATCGTCGACCACGCTCACCGCGCCGTAGCGTTTGCACAATGCCACGATCTCGGGCAGCTTCGCCAGCGAACCTTCCATCGAGAAAACGCCGTCCGTGACCACGAATACCGGCGAGTTCTTGTCATCCCGAGCTTGTCGAAGGATGGCTTCGAGGTTGGCCATGTCGCCGTGCTTGTACACGGCGCGCTTGGCCTTGCTCGCCAAACGTACGCCGTCGATGATCGAGGCGTGGTTGAGCTCATCCGAAACGATCGCAGAGCCGTCCCCGCAGATCGTCGGGAAGAGCCCGGTATTCGCGTTCCAACACGAGACATACGTCAGCGACGCCTGCGTTCCCAAAAACGCGGCGATTCGTTCCTCGAGCTTGCGGTGGATGTCGAACGTGCCGCAGATGAAGCGCACCGAGGCGGTGCCCGCTCCGTATTTCCGCAACCCCTCGATCCCGGCCTCGATCACGTCCGGTTGATCCGAGAGCCCGAGATAGTTGTTGCTGGAGAGCACGATGACGTCGCCGGCCTCTTCCATGTGCACTTCCGGCGCCATCGGTGTGGTGAGATGACGCAGGCGCTTGTAGGTACCCGCCGATCGCAACGCGTCGAGCTCCCGTTCAAGCGACGCATCGAACGTGGTGTTCACTTTGCTATGTCCCCTTTGACGTCGAGGACGATTTTCGCGGCCTCGCCGTTGCGCATCAGCTCGAATGCGCGGTCGAATTCGCGCATCGGCAACACGTGAGTGATGATCGGGCGCAGGTCGACGCGCCCGCTCTTGACCAATGCTTGCGTTTGGTACCAGGTCTCGAACATCGTGCGGCCGTTGATACCCAAGACGGTGAGGCCTTTGAAGATGATCAATTCGGCGAGATTGAGGTTGACTTTGTCGCCCGGAATCCCGAGCAACGCCGCTGTACCTCCGTTGCGCACCATCTGCAATCCGAGGTCGATCGCACTTCCGCTCCCGGACATCTCGAGCAGGACTTCGACGCCGTCGCCGCCGGTGCGCTCCTTGATCTCGTCGACGAGCCCGACCTCGCGCGCATCGAACGTATCGTCGGCGCCTAAGCGCTTGGCCAGCTCGAGCTTGGCGGGGTTCACGTCGATCGCGTAGACCGTTGCCGCTCCGGCCGCGCGCGCCACCGGGATGGCCATCAACCCGATCGACCCCACGCCGGTGATCACCACGCTCTTCGTACTCACGCCGGCCGCCATCACCGTGTGGACCGCATTGCCGAGCGGATCGAATACGGCGGCGAATTCATCCGGAATCGCCGGATCGAGTTTCCACACGTTGTATTCGGGCATCGCGATGAATTCGGCGAACGCACCGTCGCGATCGATCCCGATGATCTTCACGTGTTCGCAGATGTGCGCCTGACCGGTGCGGCAGAGCACGCAGGTGAGATCGGCGATGTGTCCCTCGGCGGAGACGCGATCGCCCGGTTTGACCGCGCGGACGGCGTTTCCGACGGCGTGCACGCTACCCATGAACTCGTGGCCGATCACAACGGGCGGACGCACGCGTGCTTGCGCCCACGGATCCCATTCGTAGATGTGATGATCCGTGCCGCAGATCCCGGCTTTCTCGACGCGGATCAGCACGTCGGTCGGGCCGATCGAGGGAACGGGAACCACGTTCAGGGTGAAGCCCGCCTCGGGCCGTAGTTTCGAGAGCGCTTTCATCGTCGATGGCATGGCGGCCGGACATATTCCAAATAAAAGGGGCCCGTGCCTTGCACGAGCCCCGACTGCTTGGTCCCCGAAGTCCACCTGCAGATCATGATTCGTTCAGACCTTCGGCGACGACGGTATGGACGAATCAGGGCTGCATGCTAAAAGTCGTATTCGGCTTGGAAGCGACTGTACTTAAACAGTCCGTCGGGTGAGCCGCCGGGCCAGGTGCTCTCGGAACGGCTGAACAAGCGCACGCGCAACGAGAACCCTTTGTAGAGCCCGTGCTTTGGAACCTTAGCGAAGAAGTACTGCGTATCGAAGTCGGTCTCGCTGTTGCCGGTCGCATAGCCCGGGTTCGAGTAGTCGTACCACTCCTGTTGCACCGTCGTGACGAGCTGCCGATTGTCCGACGTGAACGTCGCGGCGATCTTGGCGGCGCTGCCGGGGCTGCGGCGGTCCGGCATGTCCTGCGTGCCGCTCGAGACGAAGGTTGGGTCGGTTGCGTAGGAGTCGGTGTACGGCGAGGCCCATCCGCCGTAATACACGTCGGTAAGCGCCGCATTCGACGCGTTGGGCGAACACTGCGCGGTTCCGCCGGAAGGCAGGAAGTACGGAAACGCTACGTTGTAGGCTTTGTGTCCTGCCGCAAAGCCGATCTGATGCTGCGCGCTGCAGGTCAGGCCGTACGTCGCGAGATCGACGGTGTCGGTCTTTAGCGGAATGTAATCGAACGAACCCGCCAAGAGGAGAGCGGGCATCGGGTAGAAGCCGATCTGCGCGCCGATGATCGACGAGTCGATCTTTCCGAGCAGATCGCTCGACGTGCCGTTCTCGGTGCCGCCCTGCAGCGCGAGGTACGGTTTGAGCATGCTCGTCCCGAGCGTCATTTTCGCGTCCGCCCAAAAGTTGGTCGCGATATTGCTGAAGCTGTAGTAGTAGAGATTCGCCGCGAGCGGTAGCGACTTCGGCCCTTTGTAGCCGAGATGCCCATAGAAGAAGCCGTTGTTGTCGAGCGGCGTTTCCGACGGATCGTAAACCGTAGTCGGCAGAGCACTCGCACCCGGATAGGCGTAACCGCCGGGGTTGACGACCGTCAGCAGGGTGCCCTTATCGAAGTTGGAGCACGTACGGCACTCCCACTCCCAAATGTCGGCGCCCTCGATCGTCCAGTTCGAATTGAGTTTGTACGAAGCGTCGACGCCCTGATACGACACCGGCTTGAGGCGCGAATCCGAGCTCGGCGCCCACGGCGTATTCATGACCTGATCGCCGCCTTGCACGTACAGACCGTTGGCGTCGTACCGCGCATAGGCTTCGTAGAGCGTGCTCATCTCGAACCCCGGCAGCGTGTCGTCCGGATTGAGACCCGGCGGCTCACTCTTGGTACCGCAGGGCGGTCCGGCCGTCGACGAGTGCGTGGCCGGATTTGCGCAGTTGTTGAACGGCTGCGCGTAGAGGTACGAGGCGCCGACGTCAAAACCGGAGCCCAGGAAATTGTAGTCGCCGTGCAGGCTGATCGCCGAGTTGAACGAGGCCTGGTTGGCCTTGCTGCCCGGTCCCGGTCCGCCGAAAGCACTGTATGCGTTTTGCCGCGTGAGGTCGTAAGCGCGAACGTAGCCGCGATAGGTAAATGGATTGGGCGAAGCCGTCGCAGAAGCCGAAGCCTGCGCGACGTTCTTTGGCGCTGGTGTTGCCGTTGTTTCCGCCAGCACAAAAGTCGTGGCTGCCAAAACCATCGCCGCAGCGGTCAGACCGACGCGCGCGAGTTTCGTTAACACGTAAAAAGTACTCCCGTATGAAAGTGAGGGTACAGGGGTAACGGCCTCATGCTACCTGGATGAAATTAAGCCTCACTTAACGTCGGCTTAAGCGGCTCGAGAGGCCTCGCGCTCTGTAGCGGATTCGCACAACGCAAAACCCGCAAACGCCGAAAAGGACACGCCTCCAACAACCCATCGCGAGCGCCTTTTCGTCCGGTCTAGGAAACGGCCGCCGACGTGTATGTCGGAATACACGAGGCGGCCGGTGACGACGACCGGGCGGAAAATCGCCGCGATTTAGCCGTAACGGCCGGTGATGTAGTCTTCGGTGCGCTTATCCAGCGGTTTCGTGAAGATGGTCGAGGTCGTATCCGATTCGATCAGCTCTCCCATCAGGAAAAAGGTCGTGAAGTCGCTGATGCGCGCCGCCTGCTGCATCGAATGCGTGACGATGATGACGGTGTAATCTTTTTTGAGCTCGTCGATGAGATCTTCGATCTTGCTGGTGGCGATCGGATCGAGCGCGGAAGCGGGCTCGTCCATCAAGATCACCTCGGGGTCGACCGCGAGACAGCGGGCGATGCACAGACGTTGCTGCTGACCGCCGGAGAGATCGAGTGCCGACCGATCGAGACGATCTTTGACCTCTTCCCACAGCGCCGCGCCGCGCAAGCCCTTCTCGCAGATATCCATCAACATCTTGCGATTGCGCTCGCCATGAATCTTGGGACCGTAGACGACGTTTTCGAAAATGCTCTTCGGAAACGGATTTGGCCGCTGGAAAACCATCCCGATCCGGTGACGAACCGTGACCGGGTCGATGTTGCTCGCGTAGATGTTCTCGCTGTCGAGCAGGACGCTGCCCTCCACTCGAGCGTCGGGCGTGAGATCGTGCATGCGGTTGAGAGCGCGAAGAAAGGTGGACTTGCCGCAGCCCGACGGGCCGATGAGCGCCTGCACGCAGTGTTCCGGCACGCTCAAGTTTGCGTTCTTTATCGCGTGAAAGTTTCCGTAGTAAACCTCGAGGTCACGCGCCTCCAGCTTGGTAGCGACCGGCGTACTCGTCAATTCGGGATTTGTGGCGATCATGCGCGTCTCTGTGTCATCATTCATATGCAAAGCGGGTACGTGGGAATTGAGCCGGCAGTATAGCAGCTCCTACGTGATCTCCCGGAAGTGTGCCTTAAGTCGCGATTAAGGGGCATTAAGACAAACGCCCTCGGCGAAGGGCGCCGCGGGCGTGACATCGGGGAAAACGTCGACATACCACGCTCGAACGTCCTGCAGCGTGAGGCTACCGCAGTATTCGTCCAGAAACGCGAGGATCTGCCGGCGCATCGCGCGCTCGTCCATCTCAGGGCCCTTGGAACGCGACATAGGTCTACGGTAGGGCACCCAGATTACGCACGGCTTATCGCCTCTTTAAGGGCGAGCCGCGCCGCGGCTATCGCGCGGCGACGCGCATGATCGGCAGACGCACGGTGAAGAGCGTCCCGCTCCCCAGCATCGATTCGGTCGAGACCGTCCCGCCGTGAGCATCGATGATGCTTTTGACGATCGCCAGGCCCAAGCCGGCTCCCCCGCTCTCGCGCGTGCGCGAACGATCGACCACGTAGAAGCGCTCGAAGATGTGCGGGATGTCGCGATACGGGATGCCGACTCCGGTATCGCGCACGCGCATGATCGCATCGTTGCCGTTTGCGTCCAGTTCGACCGTCACGCTCCCGCCGGCGGGCGTGTGACGGATCGCGTTGTCGATCAGGTTCACGAAGACTTGGGAGAGACGGTCGGGATCGGCCTCAACCGAGACCGGACGTATCGCGCGCAATTCGAGACGCACGCCCTTGTTAGCCGCCTGCGGCTCGAACGAGGCAACGATCGGATGCGCAACCTCCTCGAGATCCATCTGGCGAAGATTCAGCCGCAGTTGACCCGACTCGGCGCGGGCCTGCTCGAGCAGCTGTTGCACCAGCGAGGCCAAACGATCGACCTGCGCCAGCACCTGCGGCAAGAAGAGGTCTGCGGCTTCGTCATCCGGCGATTCGACGACGGTTTCCAGCATCAGTTTGATCGAAGAGAGCGGCGTTCGCAATTCGTGTGAGACATTGGTGAGGAATTCTTTGCTGGCACGTTCGAGCCGGGCGATGTCGGTTTGGTCGTCGGCGAACACGACTACCCCGCCCGCGCCGTCATCACCGATCGGGTAGACGGACACGCCGTACGTTCGGCTCTGCGTCGCATTCGCAAGCGTGATCGGTGCGACCGATGCTTCGCCCAGCAGTGCGTCGTCGATACGGCGTTCCAGCTCAACGTTCGGAATGGACGTGATCACGTGCGATCCGATCGCCCGCTCGGGGTCGAAAGCGAAGATCGTTCCCGCCGCCGGATTGGCGAAGCGCACGCGAGCGGCGCGATCGACGAACACCACGCCGAGCGGCAATGCCCCGACGAGACGGGCAAAGTCAGCATCGCTTTGTGTCCCGTTTGCCGAAGCTTCGGGTTCGTCGTGCTCGGTTTCGTGCGGAAAGCGCGGCCTAGCGACCGCCCAGCCGATCAAGACACCCGCCACGAGCGCCACCACGAGCAGCAGCGCGATCTCGACCATGGCCTACGATTTGAACATGTAGCCGCGCGAGCGCACCGTAATGATGTGGCGCGGATTGCGCGAGTCTTCTTCGATCTTCTCGCGCAGCCAGCGGATGTGCACGCTGACGGTCTGCTGCTCGCCTTCGAAATCGTAACCCCAGACTTTGTCGAGCAGCGTTTGACGCGTGACGACACGGCCGTTGTTCTCCATCAGCACGCGCAACAACGCGAACTCTTTCGGCGCGAGCGCCACGTCCTTGCCGCGAACGGTGAGCTGCTGCCGCGATGGATCGAGCACGATCTGTCCGAGTGAGATCGCCTCCTCATGTCCGCCCTGGATCGGCGCTTGACGGCGCAACCGTGCCTTGACCCGCGCGAGAAACTCGTGCAGCGCGAAGGGTTTGGTCACGTAATCGTCGGCGCCCAATTCGAGCGCGAGGACTTTGTCGATCTCCTGGTCCTTGGCGGTAAGCATGATGATCGGCACCGAGGAGAATTTGCGGATCTCCTTGCATGCCTCGACCCCGTCGAGCACGGGAAGCATGATGTCGAGTACGACCAAATCGGGGGATTCGCGCTGGGCCATCGCGACCGCGCTGCGTCCGTCGCTTGCGGTCACGACCGTGTAGCCGCTTCGCTCGAGGTTGAAGCGCAACGTCTGCAAGATCGCGGACTCGTCGTCAACGACGAGAATCTTCTTGTTGAAGTCCGGACTCTTGACGAACGTTCCCCGCGAAGGTTTAGTCTCCAGCGATCCGTTCATACGATTTGGCGATCGCGCTGTAGTCGAGCGCGCCGTCTCCCCTTCCCGATCGGGCGGTGTAGAGTTGGTATGCGAGCCCCGTCAACGGCATCGCGTATCCCGTCGCGCGCGCCGCATCCAGTGCCGCTGCAACGTCCTTGCGCAGCAGATCCATGGCGAAGCCACCATTGAAGGTCCCGCCCAGCCAGGTCTTGGGTAGCCATTGGTCAAGGAGGTAGTTGGAACCCGTCGCCGTTGCGAGAACTTTGCGAACCCCGTCGAGATCGGCTCCGGCCCGCTTCGCGAAGACCAGGCCCTCGACGTTGGCGATCATCACGCTGGCGATGATCACCTGATTGACGAGCTTCACGGTCTCGCCCATGCCGACCCCGCCAAGATGGGTCGGCGTACCCATCGCGCGCAGCACCGGCTCGACGCGCTCGAAGACCGCCGGCTCGGCACCGACCATGATCGTAAGCGTCCCGGAGGCGGCACGAACGGGGCCGCCGCTGACCGGTGCGTCAACGAACCCGACCCGGCCTTTGGCCAGCCGCTCGGCGAAACGCTGTGAGGCGACGGGTGAGATCGTCGACATGTCGATCACCACCCCACCGGCAGCGAGCCCCGACGCTATCCCGCGCTCGCCGAAAAGCACCTCCTCGACCTGTGGAGCATCCGGCACGCACGTGATGACGATCGTTGCAAGGGCCGCGACTGCCGCGGGGTCGGCGGCTTCGCGCGCACCCTCGCTCACAAGACGTTCGAGCGCCTCGCGCCGGCGGTGAGCGGCGATCGTTACCGGGAACCCGGCGCGCAAGAGCGAGCGTACCATTGGCTCGCCCATTGCACCGAGACCGAGAAAACCGAGCGAAGGGTGTGATTCCATCGCGGGCTCTTTTTACAGGCGCGGCCCCGCTCCTGGCCGAAGCGGCCGCCATGAGCATTGCACCCACCGCCGTCCGGCGCCCGACGTTCGATCAACTGAACCTCTCGGTGGGCAAACGTACGCGCTTGCATCGATTGATGTACGAACATGGACCCGCTAACGGCACACTGATGATTCTGCCGATCGACCAGGGCTTGGAACACGGGCCGATCGATTTCTTCGATAATCCCGACTCGATCGACACGGAATGGATTCACCGGCTCGCGGTCGAGGGGAATTTTTCGGGGATCGCGCTCCATATCGGCCTGGCGGAAAAATATCACAAAGCCTATGCCGGCCGCGTTCCGCTGGTGCTCAAAATCAACGGGAAGACCAACGTGCCTCCCGATGACGAAGCCTTCTCGTCGCTCACGTCGTCGGTCGAAGACGCCGTGCGTCTGGGCGCCGACGCGGTCGGCTACACGCTCTTCGTCGGAAGCCCCGCCCAAGACGTCGACATCGCACAGTGCAACGAGGTGCGCCGCGAGTGCGAGCGCTACGGCATGCCGCTGATCATTTGGTCGTATCCGCGCGGCTCGGCGATGAAAGCCAAAGGCGGCATCGACACGCTCTACGCCGTCGACTACGCAGCGCGCGTCGCCTGCGAGATGGGCTGCGACATCGTCAAGCTCAACGAACCGAAGTGGGATCCTGCCACCGCCGATAAGATGCCCAAGCCGTACAACACGATGCAATTCACCGACGTCGAAGGTTTGCGCAAAGTCGTAAAATCCGCCGGCCGCACGTTGGTTCTCGTCTCGGGCGGCAGCAAGATGGGCGACGACGACACGATGAACAAGGCCCGCGCCGCGATGGAAGCCGGCTGCGTCGGATTGATCTTCGGCCGTAACATGTGGCAACGCAAATGGGACGACGCCCTCGCGATGAGCTCGCGCATGCACGACCTGATGAAAAGCTACGGCCAAGAAGAATAGCCGATTTTTCGGGTTCGGCCTGCGACATTCGACCGAACGGAGGCAGGTGTGATCGTTTGGCCTCGGGCCCGCGACATTCGACCTCTCTTAACGCCTCGCGTCTCGGACAGTGAATGTCAGGGTCCTCGCCGCTTCGGCTAACCCGTTCGGCCGAACGTCGCAGCCCCTCGGCGAAACGGTCAGTTAGAATTGAAACAGATGATTGACGCGGCGAATGGCGAGTGCATCGAGGTCCGGATCAACCGGGCGCTCGATAAGGTGCGGCCTGCCATAGCCGCCGATGGCGGCGAGGTGTGGCTCGTGCGCGTGGACCAGGGAACGGCCTACGTGCAGATGCTCGGCGCGTGCGGCGGGTGCCCGGCGTCGACGATGACCCTCAAGGGCGCGATCGAGGCCGTGGTCACGGCCGACGTCCCCGAAATCACCGAAGTCGTCGAGATTTAGGGCGGCTCTTCGTCCCTCTTCTAGTGGGAGCAGTGCGAGCAGTAGTAGCTGATCGCACCGTCATGCGGCTGCGGCACCATGTGCTCGCGCGATCCGCGCCGGCCGCATTTCGCGCACGCGAACGTGGCGCCGAAGGTCGCAGGCTCCGTCACGCCTTCGTGGCGCTTGGCAAGCCAGAACGCGAAATAGATGGCGACTCCGAGCACCAACGGCGCCCATGCAAAAAAATCCCGGAGCGCGTCCTGCGAAATGACTGGATTCATAACGGATTTCTTTCATTCGCACGCCGCTCGCAAGAGCCCTCGGAAGCCGGCCCGAAGGTCAGGCGATGGATCGTGACCGGTCGCTGCGCGACGGCCTGATCGCCCATCTCGAGCGCACTCGCATCCTGCGCGACCCGCGCATCGCGGCGGCCCTTCGTGCCGTCGACCGGCATCAGTTCATACCCGAGATTTCGCCGGACGAAGCTTTCGAGGACAAGGCGCTGGCCATCAAGGAGCGCAACGGCTTCGTCATTTCTTCGATCTCTCAGCCCTCGATGATCGTGCACATGCTCGAGTTGCTCGAGGTCGTGCCGGGAACGCGCGTGCTCGAAATCGGCACCGGAAGCGGGTATAACGCTGCGTTGCTGGCCGAACTCGCCGGTGCCGCCGGCGCGGTGGTGAGCGTCGAACTCGAACGGGATCTCATCGAGCGCGCCCGCGCCTGCCTGGATGACTTGGGCTACGCGCGCGTCGCGGTCATGCACGCCGATAAGCTTGCCGAATTACACCGTCCGTTCGAGCGCATCATCGTGACCGCGCGATCGAACGACATCGATCCGCAGTGGTGGAGGCTGCTCGCTTCCGCAGGCCGCATCGTCGTTCCGCTCGACGTGGGGTATGGCGGCGAACGCGCGATCGGATTCGTGCGCGAAGGCGACCGATTGCGAAGCGTCGGATCGTATGCGTGCGCGTTCGTCGAGCTGCGCGGTGGGGACGACGACGCGGATCCCGCAATTTTTTTTCGCACTCGCCACGATCGCTACGAGCGTCCCGCGGCGAGCACGCCGCTCGATGTGGTTGCAGTCGAGCGCCGGAACGCCGACGCCTCGCTTCTACAAGAAGCGGACGCCGTGGTTGCCCGGGCTCACACGATGTTCGCGCTCAAGCGGACTTTTTAAAATAGTCGGCGTTGATCGCGATGAAGTTCTCCCACTTCTCCGGAACGTCGGAGTCGGCGAAGATCGCCTCAACCGGGCAAGCCGAAACGCAGGCTCCGCAATCGATGCACACTTCCGGATCGATGAAGAGCTGGTCGTCCTCATCCTTGCCGTGGATGCAGTCCACCGGACACACGTCGACGCACGATTTATCCTTGGTTCCGATGCACGGCTCGGTGATGATGTACGCCATAACGGGGTCGTATTGGCAACGGCCGAAGCCGACGCCTGCTATGCCACCGTGCGCCGCCCCGCGACCGCGCGAATGATCCAAAGCAGCACGACCGCGCCGATCAGCGCGCAGATAAAGCTGCCCAGGTTGAAGCCCGTCACGCCGACGTGACCGAAGAACGAGAAGATCCAGCCGCCGATCAGCGCACCGAGAATGCCAACGATGAGATCGCCGAGAATGCCGCCCGGTCCCTCACCTGGGATGATCCAGCGTGCGACGGCGCCAACGATGATTCCGAAGATGATCCATAAGAGAATTCCCATACTGCCTCCCGTGGTGTAGCAAGAGGATACCCTTCAGCGTCGCAGCAAAAACCGGGCACTCGATTGAGAGGACCCCATGAAGCATTTCCCTATCCTGCTGGCCGTTGTGATGGCTGCGACCGCGGCGACGGCGACGCCTGCGGCAACCCGCATAACGGTTACCGGCGAGGGCAGCGTCGCCGTCATACCCGATCAGGCGACGGTCAACGCATCGATCGTGACCGACGCGCCGAGCGCGGATGCGGCCACCGCGCAAAACAACACCTCGTACGCGCGTCTCGTCGCCGCGGTGACCGCGATCGGCATCGCGCGCGACGACGTTACGCTCTCGTATTACAACTTGACCTACAACCCACGGCCGAGTCCGGCTCCGGGCGAGCCCGCGCCGACGGGGCGATTCGGCTATATCGTCAATCGGTCGTTCGCCGTAAAGGTGCGTGCGGTCGCGAATGCGGGCAAAGTCGTGGACGCGTTGACCCGCGCCGGAGTGACAAACGTCGATAACGTGAGTTTCGGCCTTGCGAATCCTGCACAAGCCCAAAGCGAGGCGATCGCAAAGGCGATGCGCGATGCGCAAAGCAAAGCGGCGGAGATTGCCAAGGCAGCGGGCCTGCATATCGTCCGGATCGGGCGGATCACTCTGGGCGGCTCGCCCGGCATCGTGCCGATGGTGCGCATGGCTGCCATGTCCGCGCCAGCACCGCCGACGGTCTTCGACGCCGGGAGCGTGAACGTGACCAGCAGTCTGACCGTGATCTTCATCGCCCAGCCCTGAAACCGCCCCCGGCCGGCGAAGTAGGTGAAGATATGACCGCCAGCATGTGCGAGGCCTGTGGGCGCCGTCCGCCTACCACCGTCATCGGGCGCGCGGCGCTTTGTTCGGCCTGCGCGCAGCGCCGCACGGCTGCGAGCGCATTACCGTTTCTCGGCGCGGCGCTGGCGGCAGCCGGCCTGATCGCCGGCGGTGCGATGCTGATCGAAAATCGCGACGAACTCTCGCGCCGTCTTTCGATCACCGGCGGAACGCCGACGCTGCAGAACTTCTCGCGCGACCTGACCGAACTCGCGCGCGCCGGCAAGCTCGACCCGGTGGTCGGGCGCGAGGACGAAATCGAGCGCGTCATCTCGATCTTGGCGCGCCGCAGCAAAAACAACCCGGTGTTGGTCGGGGAGCCCGGCGTCGGCAAGACGGCAATCGTCGAAGGTCTCGCCCAACGCATCGCGAGCGGCCTCGTCCCCGCGTCACTGCGCAATAAGCGCGTGCTCGCACTCTCGCTCGGACCGCTCGTTGCCGGCACGAAGTACCGCGGCGAATTCGAAGGCCGGGTCAAGCGCATTCTCGACGAAGTAAAACGCAGCGCACGCGACGTCGTGTTGTTCATCGACGAATTGCACACGCTGGTGGGTGCGGGTGCGGCCGAAGGCGCTCTCGATCTTTCCTCGATGATCAAACCCGAACTCGCGCGCGGCGACTTGCAGTGCATCGGAGCCACGACGTTCGATGAATACCGCAAATACGTCGAATCGGACGCGGCACTCGAGCGGCGGTTCCAGCCGGTCATGGTCGAGGAGCCCACGATCGAAGCCACGATCGCGATCCTGCGCGGTCTGCGCCCACGCTACGCCGAGCACCACCACGTCACGATCACGCCCGGCGCGATCGACGCGGCGGCGAATCTTTCCGCGCGGTATATAGCCGATCGCTACTTGCCCGATAAGGCGATCGATCTGATCGACGAAGCTGCAGCCAACGTTGCGCTCGCGAACAAAGGGGCGGTAGAACGGCCGGCGGTGACGTCGGACCACGTCGCGGCCGTGGTCACGAAATGGACCGGCATCCCACAGCAGACGCTCTCCGAGTCGCAAGCCAACGCCTTGCTCGAACTCGAGAGCACGTTGAGCCGTCGCGTCATCGGTCAGCCCCATGCGATTGCAACCGTCGCCGATGCGATCCGGCGGGCGCGCGCCGGACTGCACGACCCGCGCAAACCGCTCGGCAGTTTCTTATTCGCCGGCCCAAGCGGCGTCGGCAAAACGGAACTGGCGAAAGCGCTCGCGGCCGCGCTCTTCGGCACCGAAGAGGCGCTGGTACGCATCGATCTCTCCGAGTTCACCGAGGCGCATACCGTCTCGCGATTGCTCGGCGCACCACCGGGATACGCGGGACATGACGAGCCCGGACAATTGACCGAGCCGGTACGCCGCCGTCCCTATTGCGTGATTCTTTTCGACGAATTGGAGAAGGCCCACCCCGACGTCGCGAACGTGCTGCTACAGATTCTCGACGATGGCCGCGTCACCGACGCGAAGGGGCGCACGATCGACTTCCGTCACGCGCTGATCGTGCTCACGACCAACCTGCCCGACGATGAACTGAACGACTACCTGCGGCCGGAGCTACTCAACCGGATCGACGACCACGTGCGATTCAACGAACTCCGGCTCTCCGATATCGAAGCAATCGTCGAGATCCACGTCGATGCGCTGGCGCAGCGCATGGGAACGCGAAATCTGCATCTGCGGCTCTCGGATGAAGCGAAGGCCTATTTGGCCCGCGTCTCGATCGGGGCGGGAAGCGGGGCGCGTTACGTCCAGCGCACGGTCTCGCACTACGTCTCGACCCCGCTCTCCACCGCGATCCTGCGCGGCGAGCTGCGCGACGGCGGGACCGCCGACGTCACGCTCGCCGGCGATTCGCTCGTCGTCAAGGCCGCGTAAGCCGGCGATGCCCGGCTGACCTCTTCCTCCTTGCCAACGCTTCCTGACAGCGTGATAGAGTATGCGTGAAATGGCTACGATGCAAGAGGCGCCCGAGCTGGGCATCCCGGAAGTCAAACCCGCGATCGAATCGATTCGCGGCCGGTGGGAACAGAAGATGAACCCCCAGCGCCGCCATGCTCTGCTGCAATGGCGCATTGCGGCGCAGCTCGACGCGGCATTCGGCGAGCAAGGCGAGGTAGGGTCAGAGTGGCGGTTTTATCTGTTGCCGCCCGGCGAGAAGGCAAGCTCGCTCGTACCCGATGTCGCCTATGTCTCCTACGCGCGCATGCCCGAAGCGTACGGTGAACTACGCGAGAAACCGACGATCGCGCCGGACATCGCGGTCGAAATCTTATCACCGGGTGACCGCTTGAAGACGCTGACGACGAAGATCCGGCTCTATCTCGATAACGGCGCTCGCCTCATCATCGTCGTCGATCCCATGGCGCAGAGTGTAACATTCCACGAAGCGGCCGGAACGCGCACGATTTCACACGTTCAAGGTATCGCGGTGCCCGACGCGTTTCCGGAACTGCGCATCGATCTCACCAAACTTTTCGCGAAGATTTAATGCCCGCCGTCATCGCCAGCCCGCCGGCCGATGCGTACCTGATTTTTCAGCGCACGCGTTCGGCGGTCTCGGCCGCGCGTTATCCCCAGCGCATCGAGTACACGATCGCGGTACGCGGCGACGATGGATCGACGCCGCGGACGAACCACTACGCCGCCTCGTACGGCGGCCGCGCCGGCATCCTCGTGAGCTCGATCAGCCAGGAGGAAGCCGCGCACCCGACCGCGCCTCGCGGCATCAACGTTTCGATTCACTTCTTCCTCTCGGGCGGTAACGGCAGCGGCACGAGCGACACGAGCATTGCGGTCGGGCGTCCGGAGCCGTCCGCCGATCTGTTGGGCGTTCCGATTCTCTCGCCCACCTACACGTTCGGCCTGCGCTTCCCCGAACGCGCGGGCCAGACGCCGGTAGCCGGCCCTGCACCCTCGCTTCCGACCATTGCCGTCGTTTCGACGGAAAAGCGCAACTACGCCGTCTCGTTGCTCGGCACGGACGTCATCGGCGGCGTGGATACCTGTCACCTGGCGCTAACGCCGCTGCGAGAGCCGAAGGTCAACCGCCTGCGCGAACTGTGGGTCGGCGAGAACGACTATCTCCCGCGCAAAGCGCTCGTCGCCGGCAACTTCACCATCGCACCGCTCGCCGATGTGCCGTGGACGATCGACTTCACGCTCTACGGGGGCGCGCCGCTGATCTCCAATGAGAGCGCCGACCAGCCGCTTTACCTGCCGCACCGCCGCGTCGTCACGAACGCGACGATCTCGTTCGACGACGTGCGCGAAAGCTACGATTTCATCGACGAGCCGCTGCTCACGCCGGCAGTCACCGGCACGACGCTGATCGAACCGCCCGATCGGTAAGAAGCATCATAGAATGGATTTGATGTCGGCGTCGAGCTGCGCTTGCGAGACCTGACCGACGTCGACCTTGCGCACGACGCCGCTGCGGTCGATGAAGACGCTGACCGGCATGCCGTTGATTTGATATTGGTCGCTCAGCGTGCCCGAATCCACCACGGCGGGATACGTGAGCCCGTGCTGATCGACGAATTGCTTGGCCTTCGCGGCGCTCTCCTCCACATCGACGCCGATCACTTGCAATCCCTGCGGCGCAAACTGCCGGTATGCGGCATTGACTTTCGGAGCCTGCGCGTTACACGGTCCGCACCAGGTCGCGAAGAAATCGAGCAGAAGCGGCTTGCCGCGCAGCTGCGCCATCGTGAGCGTGCCGCCGGAGACGAGCGGATCGCTCCAACCCGGCGCGGGCGCTCCGATGTGCGCGGTGGCGTTCGGGCCGCTGTTCGCACCATTGCTGCAGGCCGCGAGCAGTACCGCTGCGACGATGAGGATTGCCGTTTTCTTAGCCATAACTCGGATACGCCACCGCCTCCAGATCGGATCGCATCTGCGCCACCAGTTCGTCGACCGACGCGAAGAGGCGCTGCTCACGAAGGTAACGCAGATCGCGCAGCGCGAGTTCGTGACCGTAGATCGTCTGATGAAAATCACGCAACCACGCCTCGATCGTGCGCTTTTGGCCATCGAACTGGGGGTTCGTGCCGATCGAGACGAGCGCCGCGTGATCGCGTCCGTCGTACCGCGCCACCGCCGCGTAGACCCCGTCCTTCGGTAAGAGCTTCTCCGGTACGCGCAGATTCGCCGTCGGGAACTCCAAGTCGTGTCCACGGCCGAAGCCCACCTCGACCACGCCGCGCAGCTCGTAACTGTGACCGAGCAGGTGGTCGGCTAGTTCGAGGTTACCGTCGGCGATGAGCGTGCGAATCCGCGTGCTCGAGATGCGCTCGCCTTCGTGCGTCACGTTTTCGAGCGCGACGAAGGGGAGGTTGCGTTCGGCAAAATAGGCGGCCATCGTCGCCGCGTCGCCGGCGCGCTTGTGACCGAAACGAAACGTCGCACCGACCGCCGCTCCCGATACCGACATCGCGCTCAGCCGTTCGAGAAACTCCTGCGGCGTGAGCTTCGCGATGCGCTCGTCGAACGTGACGAGAAAACATTCTTCGAAGCCGGCCCGCGCAAAGAGATCCACGCGCTCCGCGGTCGTCGTAATCAGCGGCGGCTCCGTCCCCGGGCGCAGAAACGCAGCCGGGTGATTCGCAAAGGTCAACACGCCGGCCCGATACCCCGGCTTGCGCATCCGGCGAGCAGCCTTAGCGATCTCGAGATGCCCCCGATGCATCCCATCGAAGAACCCGATCGCCAGCACTAACGGCCGATCGTTCTCCCGAAACAAGTCGTGGAAAATCTTCACGGTGACGCGGCCTCTTCGTGCTGTGGAGGGGACTCTGACGCGAGCGCCATTGACAGGAGGTCATAATTTTCATTGACAGGTGGCGCGAGCGCAGCGTAGCAGGAGCGTGACAGGATGTCACGCGAGGAGCGACCCGACACAGCATGAAGAGGCCGCGTCACACGAAGACTTTCCGTGGCGCGAGCAGGGCCCCGTGTGCTTCGCCGACTCCGACGAGCGTGCGCGAGTGGTCGCGCACGAAGACGCGCGAGGCCGGCGCTCCTTCCGGCAACGGCACCACGCGCCCCGCGCGAAAGTCCGCCGACCCGCGCAGATCGAGCACGATCGTCGGAAAGGGAATGATGTGTTCGGGCGGCGTGATCGCGCCGTGCGGATCGTCGGCGATCTCCGCCAGCGTGCGCGACTCGTAGAGCACGAATGGGCCCGAGGCTTCGCGCACGAGCGCGCCGAGATGCGCCGGCACGCCGATCGCGGCGCCGATATCCTCGCAGAGCGTGCGCACGTAGGTTCCTTCACTGCACGCGACGCGTACGCGAGCGCGATTCGGCGTCTCGATGCCGAGCAGCGAGAGCCCGTAGATGGTAACGTTACGCGCCTTACGTTCGATCGATTTTCCTTCGCGCGCGAGATCGTAGAGACGTTTGCCTTCGTGATGCAGGGCCGAGAACATCGGCGGTACTTGCGCGATCTTGCCGATGAATTGCGGCAAGACGTCTTCGAGTTTGCGCTCCCAGTGCGCCGGCAAGGCACTGGCTGCAACCGTTTCACCAAGCGCGTCCTGCGTCGTGGTCGACCGCCCGAGCACGAGCAGCGCGGTGTAGGCCTTGCGCTGGTCTTCGAGCAGCGGAATCAGACGGGTCGCTTTGCCGACGGCGATCGGAAGCACGCCGGCGGCCTGCGGATCGAGCGTGCCCAAATGCCCCGCCGCGGTCTTGCGGTTGCGTCCGTAGATGCCGTAGATGCGTTTTACACGGGCAACGATTTGAGCCGAGGTATATCCGGCGGGCTTGAAGACGTTGACGAATCCGATCAGGCTTTGCCCGTCAAAGCCGGAGCCTTGCCGTTCAACGTCGCGTGGCTCGCTTCGCTCGCTCACGTTCGCCCTGCGGGCAAACTCTCTATAAGCCTTCGGCGCAGAGTGCGGCGTCGACCATCGCATAGGCTTCGTCGCGCGAGCCATGCAGCGTCAAACCGGACGCACGGAAATGGCCGCCTCCGCCGAGGCGCGCCGCCGCAGCTTGCACGTTGATACGCCCGCTCGAACGCAAGCTCACGCGAATCTCGCCGTCGAACGCTTTGAAGAGCGCCGCGACCTCGACGCCTTCCTGTGCGCGCAACACGTTGACCAGGTCCTCGGCATCCTCGCCGTCCGCGCCGGTCTGTGCCAGCATCGCATCGTCGATGAACGAGTAACAATAGCGTCCCTCGTGCGAAAACTGCATCTCGTCGATGATCCGGCCCATCAAACGCGTCGCAGCAACACGTTTGTTCGCGAAGATCTCTTCGGTGATAAGCTCCTTGTCGGCGCCGGCCCGCATGAGTTCGGCCGAGAGTTCGAGCGCCTCGGGCGAGGTGTTCGAATGCATGAATCCGCCGGTGTCGGTCATGATCGTGGTCAGAATGCAGGTCGCAATATCGGCGTCGATCGGCGTGCCCAGCGCACGCAGGATGCGCATCACGGCCGTTCCGGTCGAGCACTCGGTCGGGATCACGAAATTGAGGGTTCCGAAGTGCTTGTTGCCGAGATGATGATCGATGTCGAGCATGTTGGCTCGATCGACTTTGGGCAAGAACTCGCCGGCGCGCGCCGGATCGCTCATGTCGCCGAAGACGTAGAGCGTATCGGGCGGAAGATCGGCCGGAATCTCGCGCGAGACGAATTGCGCGTCGGGCAGAAAACGCAAATTCCGCGGAACCGTGTCTTGCTGGAAATAGCAGACGCGCTTGCCCATGCGCTTCAGCGCGATTCCGAGCGCCAGTCCCGCCCCCAGCGTATCGCCGTCGGGCTTGACGTGACTGACCATCACGAACGCGGGGCGCCGCCGCAATTCGGCGGCGATTTCCGCCTCGGTCGCGGAGCGCAACTCGTTCTCGATCATCTATTCTCCCTCGCTGATGCGGTGGCGCTCCGCGTCCTCACGCAGCGTTTTGGCGAGCGCAATTGCCCGTTCGGTCGAGCGATCCTCGACAAAGACGAGTTCCGGCGTGTGACGTAGGTCGATGCGATGCCCGAGTTCGCCGCGCAGATAGCGTGCCGCGGAGTGCAGAGCCTCGAGCGACTGCCGGGCCTGATGGCGGTCGCCGATGATCGAAACGAACACCTTGCAGTGCCGTAGATCATCGCTGACCTCCACATGCGTAACCGTCACGAAGCCCAGACGCGGATCCTTCAGCTCCTGGGTTATCAGGGTGCCGAGAATCCGCTGAATCTCATGATCGATACGCGCCAATCTCTGGCTCTTCATTCTGAAGGCGCTCCACGCCAGACCCGCACGCCAGTCTCCCCAGCCGTCAGGATGCGGCTGCAGGTTCGGAGCACAGGATGTGCGACCGTCCGCAGGACGGCCGAACACGCGGGGGCGCGCCTAATCATCATGCCGTTACCAGTTCCGCAGCCACTTGTTCGGTCGCGTAGGCCTCGATGACGTCGCCCACCTTGAGGTCCTGGAACCTTGCGACCTGGATGCCGCACTCGAAGCCTTCGGCGACTTCGCGCACGTCGTCTTTGAAGCGGCGCAGGCTTTCGAGTTCGCCGGTGAAGACGACCGCAGAGTCACGCAGCACGCGCACTTTCGAGTTGCGCGTGATCTTCCCGTCCTTGACGTAGCAGCCGACGATGGTTCCGACCTTGCTGACTTTGAAGACCTCGCGCACTTCGGCGTGACCGAGCGTGACCTCGCGCACGACCGGCGCGAGCATCCCGGTCATTGCCTTTCGCAGATCGTCCTCGATCTCGTAGATGACCTGGTAGAAGCGGAGATCGACGCCTTCGTTCTCGGCCAGGCGCTTCGCCGTCTCGTCGGGTCGGATGTTGAAACCGATCAGCACGGCACTCGAGGCGCTGGCGAGATTGACGTCGTTGGGTGAAATCGCGCCGACGCCGCCGTGGATGACGCGCACGTCCACCTCGTCGTTCGAGAGCGACTCCATTCGAGCGCGCAGCGCTTCGAGCGAACCTTGTCCGTCGGCTTTGATGATGAGGTTGAGCGCCTTCTTGCCTTCGGTCGGCATCGACATGAAGGTCTCCAGGGAAACGCGTTGGGATCCGGCGCCCGCGATACGCACGTCGCGCCGGCGCACCGCGCGCTTCTCGGCCGTTTCACGCGCGACGCGCTCGTCGCTGACCACCATCAAGGTGTCGCCCGCGGCGGGAACGTCTTGCAGGCCCATCACCTCGACCGGAATCGAGGGGCCCGCCTTCTTCACTTGTTTGCCCTTGTCGTCGATCAGCGCGCGCACTTTGCCGAACGTCCCGCCGACCACGACGATATCGCCGACGCGCAGCGTACCGTTCTGGACCAGCACCGTCGCCACCGCACCGCGGCCGCGCGAGAGCTGCGATTCGATCACGACGCCGGTCGCGCGGCGGTTCTTATTCGCCTTGAGTTCCTTGATGTCGGCCTCGAGCAGCACGGTGTCGAGCAGCGCATCGATGCCGGTACCGGCTTTGGCCGAAACCGGAACCATTTCGATCGTACCGCCCCAGTCGACCGCCTGCAGACCCTCTTCGGCAAGCTGCTGCTTGACGCGGTCGGGCTGCGCATCGGGTTTGTCCATTTTGTTGACGGCAACGACGATCGGAACGTTCGCGGCTTTGACGTGCGCGATCGCTTCCTTCGTTTGCGGCATGACGCCGTCGTCCGCCGCAACGACGAGAATCGCGACATCGGTCACCTTGGCGCCGCGCGCGCGCATCGCGGTGAACGCTTCGTGACCGGGCGTATCGATGAAGGTGATCTTGCGATCGTTGCGCTCGACCGTGTACGCGCCGATCTTTTGGGTGATGCCGCCCGCTTCGCCCGCCGCCACGTTCGCGCTGCGAATCCGATCGAGCAGCGAGGTCTTGCCGTGATCGACGTGACCGAGTACGGTGACGACCGGCGGACGCGCGGTCATCATCTCGGGCTTGTCTTCTTCTTGCTCGACGGTGACTTCTTCGCCGGCCTCTTTGACCACCGCGTTGAAACCGAACTTCTTCGCGACCGAGATGGCGACGTCGCTCGGAATATTTTGGTTGATCGTGGCCATCGTGCCCATCTTGATCAGTTCGGTGATCACGTCTTTGACCGGAACGATCATCGAGGTGGCGAGTTCCTGAACGGTAAGCAGATCGGGAATCTCGATCGTCTCGAGCGCGCGCGCAGGCGTTGCGACCGAGAGCTCGCCGCCCTTCTTCTTGCGCTGCCGTTCTTTCTCGAGCAGCAGCTCTTTCTCACGATCCTTCTTGGCCGCCGCCTTGTCCTCATGACTGCGGGGGCGGTCACCCGGACCGCGGCCGCCGGCCGAGGGCGCGGGAGCATCGTTGCCGGTTGCCGGAACACCGGGGCGCGGACCGAGCGGGCGCTGCGCACCGGGGGCCAGCGGACGGAACGGACCGTTGCCGGCCGGACGGCGTCCGGTCGGCGGGGTCAGCGGCCCGTTGCCGCGGCCGGCGGGAGCGACCGGACCTTTGCCGCCCTGCCCAGGCAGCGCCTGACCGGGGCGCGGCGCGACACCGGGGCGGCCCGGCACGCCGGTCGACGGGCCGGGCGACGCCGACGCACTGGTCGTGGGGGCCGGCGGACGGCGCGCAATGGAGGTTTGACCTTGTGGAACCGGCTGCAGCCGTGGAATCGGCGCGTCGCTTGCGGCGGGACGGGCCGCCGGGCGCGGCGGCGCGGCCGGCGGAGCCGCGGGCTCGACCGGTGCGGCGGCAGCCGGCGCTTCTTCGGGAACGGACGGCTTGGGGGCCGTGACTTTGGGTGCTCTCGGCGTCGGGCTTGCCGAGCTCGGCCCGACCGGCCGCAGGCGCGGGACGGGTGCTTCGGGCGCGGCCGCCTTGGGAGGGGGAGGAGCAGGAACGGTCTTGGCCGGTGCTTTCGGTGCGGCCGGCGCGGCGGCGCTCTTCGCCGGCGCCTTCGCTGCCGGCGCCGGTTTGAGCACGCTGCGAACGAGATCCGCGATGTTATCGGGAACGACGCTGAGCTGATTCTTTGCCTCGAACGCGCCGCCCAAGCGATCGTTGAAGAGTGCGATCAGCTCTTTGGACGTGAGCCCCACCTCTTTGGCGAGCTCGAAAATGCGTACTTTACTACCGGTCGTTGCTGCTGCCATGTATCCCCACGTGGTCCCCACGTGGGGCACCACAGCGTTAAGTCACCAAGAAGAGGGTTCGGCCGCTTCCTGCGCTCCGAACCTTCAGCCGCATCCTGCGGCCGAGGATTCGGCCGTCCTTCGACAAGCTCGGGACGGTCGCGCTTCCTGCGCTCCGAATCTTCAGCCGCATCCTGCGGCTAAACAAGAACATCGTCGTTATCGAACATCACGAATTTCTGTCCATCGAACTACTTATTAAACCATATTCTGCCGCAGCAGATGCAAGACCCGGGTAGCGCCTGTTCTTGGCCGCGCGCGCGGCGCAGCCCCCTGAACAAAGGTAGGCGCCTCGACCGGGCTGCCGTTTGGCCCCTCGTGGGTCCGGCTTCCAGCCTCCGGCATGACGGACGAACCGGACCAGCACCGCCTGCGCGAAGCGCTCGCGGCAGCCGACGCAGGTCCGTACGGGGGCGCGGCTACTCGCCAAGCCGCTCCCGCCGGAACTCTTCGAGTTTGCGGATCAGCTCTTCGTCGACTCCCGCCGCCGCCGCCGGCACTTCGTCGGCCTCGGTCTCCACCGTCTCCTCGACCACCGCTTCACCGCCGGCGCGTTCGGCACGCTCGGCCAAGTAGCGCTCCCGCACCTCGTCGGCTTCGCTTTCGCTCGCGATGTCCAGTCGCCACCCGGTCAGGCGCGCGGCGAGCCGCACGTTCTGGCCGTCGCGTCCGATCGCGAGCGAGAGCTGATAATCCGGGACCATGACCAGCGCCACACCGTCGTCTTCAAAGAGCTCGACGCTGATCACCTTGGCCGGCGCGAGCGCGTTCATGATGAACGTCTGCGGATCGGTGTCGTAGCGAATCACGTCGATCTTCTCGCCGCGCAGCGTGTCGGAAACGTTCGCGATGCGGCTCGATTTCGGACCGAGGCAGGCGCCGATCGGATCGACTTCGGCGCGCAGCGAACGCACCGCGACCTTGGAGCGGCTGCCGGCCTCACGGGCGATCGCCATGATTTCGACCACGCCGTCGGCAATCTCCGGCACTTCCAGCTCGAGAAGCCGCTGCACGAGACCTTCGGCCGCGCGCGAGAGTACGACCTGCGGACCCTTGGGTGATTTGCGCACGTCGAGCACGTAGGCGCGAATGAAATCGTTGATGCGAAACGTCTCGCCCGGAACCTGGTCGGCCAGATAAAGAATTGCCTCGTCGCGATTCTCGAGCAGTACGTACATGTTCCGCTGTTCGAAGCGCTGCACGGTCCCGGTGACCAGGTCGTTGAGCTTGCGCGCGTACTTGTTGTACACGGTATCGCGCTCGGCTTCACGAATACGCTGCACGATCACCTGTTTCGCCGTCTGTGCGGCGATGCGGCCGAACTCCTTCGGTGTGACTTCTTCGTCGTAGAAATCGCCGGGCTGATAGGGTTCGCCGGCTTCTTTGATCGAGACTTCGAGTTTGGGATCTTCGACGACCTCAGCGACCGTACGGCGATGGTAAACGCGATATTCGCCGGTCTGACGATCGACGGTGACGATTGCGTTCGCCTCACTGCCGTAGTGCCGCTTGTACGCGGTGAGCAGCGCTGCTTCGAGTGCCTCGAGCAGCATCTCGAACGGAATGTTGCGTTCCTTCGAGATGAACTGGAGGACGTCGATGAGTTTCTCTTCAGCTGCCGGTTCTGCCATGTGCTTTCCGTTCACGTTTATCACGTTGAAGATCGGCGCGCGGGTCGTATTCCAGGTTCGCCGATTTGATGGTAGCGATCGGGAGCGGCAGTTCGCCGGACTCGGTCGCGAGGATGACCGTCTCGCCGCGCAGGCCCACGAGGGTTCCGCGATGCGTTTTTCCGCCGGCGATCGAGAGCGAGGTAACGATACGCGCGCGTTTGCCGGCAAAACGCTCGTAGTCGTTCGGCCGGTAGAGCGGCCGTTCGAGTCCCGCCGACTCGATCTCGAGCGAGTACGGCAGACCGATTGGGTCGAGCGCGTCGTTGATTCGCGCTGCAACGCGTTCACAAGTGGCCAAATCGACGCCGCCGTCTTTATCGATCATTACCGTGAAGGCGGCCGTCCCGCGGCGCGAATGCGCCGAGTGGGTCACGATCTCGACGCCGCTCGAACTCCGTTCGTGCGCGATCGCGTCGATCGTACGCTCGAAGAGATCCATAAGTTGCGACATCGCTTGCCCCCTGACCGTTTGGCGAACGCTGATTTCGCAGCGTAGGCCCCAACAACAACGAAGCGCGGGACCTGCCCACGCTTACTCGATCTAACCGTCCCTATCGTACCCAAAATAACGACGGGCCGCAAGCCCACGTGGCTTGAGCGGCCCCCCGTTCAAGAACTTCCTATGCGAATGTTTGCGCGGTTGCCGGGTACGTCCGGTTTGCGTCGGCGCGGTCAGTGGCGCCTCTAGCGGTGCGCGTATTCGCGAGCCATCTGGCCCGGTGGATCCTGCGGCTCCAAACCGCCCCTCCCGTGTGGATTCGCCTTCGGCGAATCTGTAGCGTTTTGGGAGCTGGCGCTCCCAAATCCGCGGCAGATATTCAGCATCCATCATCGGATGCTGACTTTATTTTATTCCGATAAAAGTCGCGCAACAAGCGGGAATCGCGGTAATCACGGCGACGGAGTGGACGGGCCGGCGAACGGCACCAGCGCACGTTCGGAACACGGTACGCTCGCGTGTTCCTCGACGATGGGCGGCAGAACTCCGCCCGGCACTCCGCCGAACGAGAGCAGGTTGGCGCCGCCGGCAGTCGGCCCGTTTGCATGCGGATAGCGCAGCATCCAACCCTCGCAGACGAGCGTCGGACCGTCGCGATGCGTGCCGGTCACCCACATCTTCACCAGCGCGTCGTCACCCGCGCCGCGCTGCTCGTACGTGTACCTCGTCATCGCAACGACCGCAGGCGGGGGCGTGGGCACCATCGAGGCGTCGAGCGCCGGCTTCGACGCGAAGTGATATTGTGCGGGCGCAACCGGATTGTTGGCGCCAAGGAGCTTGCTGAGGTCCTGATGATACCCGCCGCTGCCTTGGCTGTTTTCGGATTCCGGCTTTCGCGTCGGTTTCGGGCGGGGTTGCGGTGTCGGCGGAACGTGCACCGGGCCGGGTCGAGCGATTTTCGCGTTGCCGCCGTTACCGGCGCGGGGTCCGGGGGAACTCTCACCCTTCGGCGCCGGTGTGGCGGAGATACCCTTGCTCTGCGCGATCCGCGGCCCTTGCGTCGGGCTCGGGCTAGGCACGCCGGCGTTGCGGGCCGGCGTGAGGCTCGGACGATTGAGCGGTGCCGGCGAGGCTGAGGGCTGGGTCGTCGCGCGGGCGACGCTGGCCGCCAACGTGGTCGGCACGGCCGTCGGCCTTGCGCTCGGCGCGGGCGTCGCCGGCTTCGGCGTCGACGGGGCCTTGGTCGCAGCCGGCTCCGGGGTAGCGCGAGCGGTAGGCTCGGCGGTTGGCACCGGACTGGGCGCGGCGGTCGGCGGAGGCTTGATTGCAACTTGTTGCACCGCGACCGACGGCATCACCGTGGGCACGGCCGGGATTTCATTTTGCGGCCTGGTTTCATACACGCGCGTCGTCGGCACGGGATTGGGCTGCGCCGAGGCCTGGGGCACGGGCGTGGGATTGGGCGGGGCGGTCGGTGCGAACGTCGCGAGCTCGTGCGGCTGCGGCGGCTGCGGCCGCGTCTTCGGCTGCACGAGCGGTGCGTGACGAACGAGCGGCGCGACGTGCGGCACGTTCGGAACCGGCGGCGCTTGTTGTGCCGGCACGGCAACCTGCGCGACGACGGGCGCGCGCTGCTCGAGCGTCACGAGCGTTCCACCCGAGATCGATTCGCCGGCGCCTTCCTCCGACGAGCTCGATGCAAGTGAGAAGAGCAGTGCAGCCAAGAGCGCGTGCAACAGCAGCGATGCAAGGTAGCTCGCTGCGAGTCGCTCGCGTCTACGCGGGTCCTGCGGATCGCGCCTGAGCATGCGCTTGCGTTATGCGCTTAACCTATCGCAGGAGCCTGCAAACTGGGGCGCGCATCTGCACGCTTTCATGGAATACGTTCTTCAGAAACGAACAAAGATCGTCGCTACCATCGGTCCCGCATCGCGCGACCCCGCGGTCATGCGGTCGCTTTTCGTTTCTGGGACAAATGTGGTTCGTTTGAATTTCTCGCACGGCACGCCCGACGATCACGCCGCCGTGATTGCCGCTACGCGCAGCATCGCGAAAGAACTCGACATTCACGTCGCGATCTTGCAGGATCTTCCCGGTCCGAAGGTGCGCACCGGCAAACTGCGAGACGACCTGCAGAACGTGCGCCTCGAACGCGGCAGCCCTTTCGTGCTTACGACCGACGACGTCCCCGGCGACGACAAACGCATCAGCGTCCAATACAAAGATCTTCCCGGTGACGTAGCGGTGGGGAACCGCATCTACTTGCAAGACGGGCAAATCACGTTGCGCATCCTCGGTAAGACCGCAACGGAGATCCAAACGACGGTCGAATACGGCGGAGACCTGCGCTCACAGCAAGGGATCAACTATCCCGACGGATCGCTCAACATTCCCTCGGTCACCGAACGCGATTTCGAGTACCTTGCCTTCGGGCTCGAGCAGCGCGTCGATTACGTCGCCGTCTCGTTCGTACGCTCGGCCGAAGACATCAACCGCGTCAAGGCATTCATGGCCGAGCGTAATCACAATATACCGATCATCGCCAAGATCGAGAAACACGAGGCGCTCGAGGATCTCGACAACATCGTCGATGCCGCCGACGGCGTGATGGTGGCGCGCGGCGACTTGGGCATCGAGATTCCGCTCGAGCAAGTACCTCTGGTGCAGAAGGCGATCATCGCCAAATGCAATCGTGCGAGCAAACCGGTTATCACCGCGACGCAGATGCTCGAGTCGATGACCTTCGCCTCGAAGCCGACACGCGCTGAAGTGACCGACGTCGCGAACGCTATTCTCGACGGAACCGACGCACTGATGCTCTCGGGCGAAACCGCGCGCGGTCAGTTTCCCGCCGAAGCAGTACGCACGATGGCCGATATTGCGCGCGAGGTCGAGAAAAACTATCCGCACGCGACGCTGCGCGACCGCAGGCTCGCCGGCATAAGCCCGACGATCGCCACCTCGATCGCGGAAGCCGCGACCCGCGCCGCCGACGAGCTCTTCATCGCGTTCATCGCCACCGGCACGACGACCGGGAATACGGCCCATCACATCGCGGCGTTCCGCCCGCGAGCGCGGATCATCGCTCTCACCCCCTCGCCCGAAGTAGCGCGACAACTGGCGCTGCTGTGGGGCACCGAAGCGCTGCTGATCGAACGTTACAATTCGTTCGACGTCCTGCTCTACATGACCGAGCAGCGCATGACGCAGGCCGGCATCGTGCGGTCTAAGGATCTGATCGCGTTCACCACCGGTATGCCGGTCGGCGGCGGCGGCACCAACTTGCTCAAGATCCACGAAATCCCCTAAAGGTGATAGAATGAAACGACCATCGCGTGCGCAGTTTCTTTCGGGATTGGCAGGTGCTGCGGCTCTGCCATACGTCGAGTGGGTGCGCCCCGCCCTGGCACAGGCACCGCCGTCAAAGCTTTCCGACATCGAGCACTTCGTGATCTTGATGCAGGAAAACCGCTCTTTCGATCATTACTTCGGCACACTCTCGGGCGTGCGCGGGTACAGCGATCCGGCGGCGGGCATCTTGCTGAACGGCAAGCCGGTATTTTACCAGCCGGACGGCGAAAGCCGTGAGGGCTACGTGTTACCGTTCCATCTCGACACGAGAACGACGAACGCGCAACGGTTGCACGATCTCAGTCATTCGTGGAACGCGCTGCACGCATCGTGGGACCGCGGACGCCTCGACGGCTTTGTCAGCGCACATCGCGCGACCGACTACGCGAACGGACCCCTCACGATGGGCTACTACACGCGCGAAGATCTCCCGTTCTATTATGCGCTGGCCGATGCATTTACGGTTTGCGACGGCTATCACTGCTCGGTCATGGGACCCACCTACCCAAACCGCTACTTCTGGATGACCGCGTCGAATGATCCCAACGGCCTGCATGGCGGCCCCGCGATCAAAAATCTGAGGACACGCTATTCGTGGGAGACGTATCCGGAGCAACTGCAGCGGGCCGGGGTGTCGTGGCGCATTTATCACGACGAGCCCGAACCGGGCGAGCCGGTTGGTCTGAACGTCATTCTGAATTTCGCGCCCTTCCAGGACGCCGCGCCGACCTCGCCGCTCTACGAATATGCGGTCAAGGCACGCGGAGTCGACGCGATGCTCGACGATATGCGGACCGGCAATCTCCCGCAAGTGAGTTGGATCATTCCGCCCTACGCGTTTTGCGAGCACCCCGACGAGCTACCGGCGGCGGGCGAAAATTACGTCCGGCAAATCATCGAAGCGCTTGCCTCGAATCCTGTGAACTGGGCACGGACTGCGTTCATCATCGTATACGACGAAAATGACGGGCTCTTCGATCACGTATTACCGCCGACGCCGCCGCTGCATACACCGGACGAATGGATCGACGGCCAGCCGACAGGCCTGGGCTTCCGCGTGCCCGCCTTGATCGTTTCACCGTTTGCCCGGGGCGGTTACGTCTACGGTGACACGCTCGATCACACCTCGACGCTGCGATTGCTCGAATCACGCTTCGGCGCCGAAGTTCCGAACCTCTCCGCATGGCGCCGCGCGACATGCGGCGATATGACCGGCGCCTTCGGCTTCGGATCGCCGATCGATGTCAGTCTTCCCGACTTGCCGCAAACCGCGGATGCGCTCGTTGCCGTCGAGCGAGAAATTCTCACGCTGCCGCGCCCGTCCGCACCGAGGGTGCAAACGATGCCGCAGCAAGAACCCGGCGCACGCAAACGCAGAATCGGTTAGACCCGGCGTTCGAAGCGGCCGGTCTTTTCTTCCGGCGTTAGGAAGAAGCCGTGAAGCCGAGCAGTTCCAAAGGCGCGGCCGCCTCGGCGACCTGGAGTTGGTCCATCGTGCACTGGCGCGGCGCCTTGTCGGGACGCCAGCGCATCAGCTTCGTGCCGTGCCTGAACCGCTCGCCGGTGACGTGATCGTAGCGAACCTCGACGACCAATTTTGGATCGAGCGGGAACCACGGTTCGTCGCTTTGCCGCCAGCGGCTGGGGCCGCCCGGCGCCGCGCCGGTAAAACCCGGCGGCTTCTCGAGCGGATGCAGCCGTTGCAGCAACGCAACCCGTTCGTCGGAGCGCAGACCGGACGTGAAGCCGACGTGGTTCAACTTGCCGGTACGATCGAAGAGTCCCAGCAGCAGCGAACTGACGCCGTTGCGCTCCTTATTCAGACGATAGCCGCCGACCACGCAATCCGCCGTGCGCAGATGCTTGATCTTGACACCGCCGCCGCGCGTTCCCGACGCATAGGCGTGATCGCGGCGCTTTGCAACCACGCCGTCGAGCGCGTTGCCGACGCGCGCGAACCAGTCTTCCACCTGCTCGCGGTTGCTGACGGCCGGCGAGAGCGCGATCTCGCCCCCGTGCAAATACCGTTTCGCGAACTGTTCGAGCGATTGCCGGCGCGTCACCAACGGTTGCCCGGTCAGATCGTGCGCGCCCTCATCGACCAGCATATCGAAAACGACGTAGCGCGCCGGCGTTTCCAGCGCGAGGCGTTTGACCCGGCTCTCCGCCGGATGAATCCGCTGCAGCAATGCATCGAAGGAAAGCGTCTCGCCAAGTTGCACCATCAATTCGCCGTCGAGCACGAAGCGGCGCGCACCGAGCGCGCGCAGATGACCGACGACCTCGGGAAAGTAGCGCGCCAGCGGTTCGCCGGCCTTCGATTGCAAATAGATTTCGCCGCCGTCGCGAAACGCGACGCAGCGAAATCCATCCCACTTCGGTTCATATTGCCACTGCGGTCCGTCCGGTATCCGTTCGACCTGCAACAACTCCATCGGGTCGTACGGCGGACGGATCGGCAGCGTCACGTACAGCCGTTACCGGTCGTGGTCATCACCCACGCGTCGCTGGGGCTCACGGTGAGCGGATCGGTCACCGAGCGGCCTCCGATGTCGGTGTAGGTGTGATCTGAAGGCAGCGTGGCGCTTCCGCTCGCCGAGTCGCTCGCATTGACGACCACCATACCGCTCGCGAAGCGCCGGTAGTAGATCTGCGGATCGGTCGAGTCTTCGTACATCGCTCCGCACGGATCGCCGAGCTGCGTCGCATATTCGGGGTAGTAGTTTTCCGCGCCATACCCGTATCCTTTGCCGTTGTTCGCGTCGGCAAAAAGATCGGCGTTGCCCTCGTTGGCCATCAGATACGTCCCGATCGAGTACTCGATCTGGTCGGTTGTCGGCGAGGTTTCGCCGTTGAGCGTGTAGCGATCTATGTCGATGAAGGCCTTGCCCTGCGACTGTATCCACTCCATCCACGACCACGTGCTCTTGAAGAACGTACTCGAGTCGATGTAGTTGCCGTAGTCGGAGAAGCCGTCCTCGTCGACCTCGGCATCGACGCTCGAGAGCAGGCTTTGCTCGTTCGAGTTACCGACGGATCCGACCGGGTGATTGACGATGACCGCGAGGCCGGCCGATTCCGCTGCCTGTTTGGCGGTGCTCACCCAGTTGAGCACGTCCGCCGTCCACGTCGGATCGGTGGGACCGGTGTAGACCGTCGTGAACGTTCCGTCGTCGTTCCAGATCCCGCACCCGTACTCGCTCGTATTCTCGGTCTGACCGAGTTCGGGATTTCCGCCTTTCATCACGTCCTCGAAGATCACTTCATCGAGTGCCAGCGCGTTGTAATCGTTCGCCTGCGCGTACGAGATCAAGCTTTGGACCTGATACTGCACGACGGCCGGATTGTGCATGTCGAGCGGAACGTCGGGGAAGCCGTCACCGGGCGTGTAGGCGTAGTCGTGGGTTGGCGTTCCATTCGACGAGCAGGCATAAAGAATCCAGTCGGGATGATTCTCCTGCCACCACTGGAGATCGTGGCCCGATATCAGTTCGTTGTCTTCCTCGATGATGTAGTAGCGCGAGACGAGCGCCGACGGGTTGCTGGACCGCCATGGTTGCGGGTCGAACGAGGCCCACACCGCATCGTAATTGTTCGCGTCGGCCGAGATCTGCGACGAGCTCATCTGCGTGCCGGTGCTGGGGAAGTAGTCGAAGATCTCCGCCAATCCGATGCGACCGTACGTGCTGCGAATCGCCGAGGGCGGATCGGGCGGATAGTAGGTCGCGCCGCTCGTCGGCGATGCGGTCGGCGACGGCGAGGAGCCCGCGGTCGCTGAAAGCGACAACGTCCACGTCGCGCTATTGCCGTTCGTGTCCGACGCGTTGACGGTCAGCGTGCCGCCCGAGGAGCCGGCGCTGCCGTTATACGCAATGTCGGCGAGCGTCAATTGCCCCGGCGCCGAGCCGGTCGTTACCGCCGAACCTCCGCTCGAATTCTCGAGCGTCAAACCGCTCGGCGCCGGCGAAATCGAGATCGTCACCGCGCTCTGCGAGGAGTTCACGTAGCTTCCCGGCCCGATGATCGTTGCGCCGCTAGCGTCGAGCGCATCGAGCACGACCGCGTTCGTGCATGACGCGCCGTATGCGCAAGATGCGTACGCCGGCGAGAAGGCCAGCGACGCGACGACCGGGTTCATCGTCAGATCGACCGTGTTGCTTCCGGTCTTGACCGTCGCGGCGACGGTGTTGATCGAGAGCGGGGTTCCCGTTCCGTCCGTCGAGGCGTAGAGCGCGAGCTTCCACACGTCCGAGCCGGTCGGATAGGTCGAGGTGACCGAGCAGGTAGTTCCCCCGGATGCAGCGGTCGAGCAATTCGGTGAGCCCGGCGTGAGCGCGACCACCTCCGGCGTAGGCGACGTCACCGCTACTCCGTTGGCCTGCGTGAGCGTGATCGAGAGCGATTGGGTGTTCGGCGAGACGTAATTCGGACGCACGCGCTCCATTGTGCTCGCTGCGGGTACGACGATCGCGAACGTGGCCGAACCGATCGCCGGTTGCGATCCCGCCGACGCCGGCGCACCGGCGTTCGGAAGCGGCGGCGATCCGCTACCGCCGCTGCAAGCTGCCAGCAGTGCCTCGAAAACGATAGCGAGAGCAAAGGCGAAGCGCATCGTTCTCTCCTAAGGCGTCGGCGTCGGCGTGGGCGGGCACGTGGCACCGTCGATCCCAAAGCAAACGTTTCCGGTCGGTGTCGGTGTCGGCGCGAGCGTCGGTGTCGGTGTCGGCGCGAGCGTCGGCGCCGGTGTCGGCGCGAGCGTCGGCGTCGGGGTCGGCGCGAGCGTCGGCGCCGGTGTCGGTGAGCCCGGCGCATTCGAGGGCAGTGCGCTCGGCGTCGGACCCGTTGGCCCACTCGTCGGCACGCCCGCGGGTATCACGGGGCTACCGCCGCCGCCCCCGCCTCCACCGCAGGCGGCGACTGAAAGCGCAAAAAGCGTGATGACCGCGAGACGTGCCGACTTCATGGGAAATCAGCGTACCAAGGCGTACGTGTTGCAAAGACGGCCGACTAGGGAGACCCACCCGGGCTTATAGGCCTAATGCAACAGCGGCGTCAGATCGAAGCGCCCGCGTTTAGCAACGAGCGGTTTCCATAAATCGCCGAGCTTCGCGATTCGCTCGCGAACGTTATCGATCCGAAAGTCGTCGATCTCGATACCGGATTCGATCTCGTCCCACTCGACCGGGGTCGATACGCTCGCGTGCGGCGTAGGGCGCACGGAATAGACGGAAGCGAGCGTCGAGCCCCAACGGTTCTGATTGTAATCGACCAACACGCGACCGGGCGGCCGCTTCTCCTTGCGATACTCGGCGGTCGTCAGCGCCGGCTCGTGGCGCGCGATCGCGACCGCGAACTCTTTGGCAAAGCTCCACACCGCCTTTTGCACCGGTCCGCGCACGATCGGGACGTAGACGTGGATTCCCTTCGATCCCGACGTCTTGGCGTACGCGGGCATCCCCAGAGCCGAGAGACCATCGCGAACCAGAAGCGCGGTTTCACGCACGCTCGAAAACGCCGCAGTACCGGGATCGAGATCGAAATGAACGTAGCTGGGACGATCGATGTCATCGCAGGTCGCGTACCACTGATTGAGGTCGATGCAACCGAGATTCACGATCCACAGCAGCGAAGCCGGATCGTTCGCCATCGGAAAATCGATCACGTTACCGGAGCGGTGGTGGACGCGGCAGGTTTCCAACCACTCGGGGTGCGGTTGCGGGACGCGCTTCATGAAAAAGAAGTCGCCCTGTGCGCCGTTAGGATAGCGTTTCATGACCATCGCGCGCTCCGCCACGTGCGGCAACAACACGGCGGACACGTCGGCGTAGTATTGCAAGAGATCGCCCTTGGTCGCGCCGATGGCCGGGAAAAAGACCTTGCGCAGATTCGTCAAGGTGACGCGCTTGCCGCCTGCCGCGACCACGGCGTCGTCGCGGTCGCGCGGAATCGTCATCGGGCGCGCAGCAGCGTGCGAGCATGCTCGAGCGCTACGTCGTGCGTCTCGCCCGAGAGCATCCGCGCCAGCTCGGCTGCGCGCGCGTCTTCGCCCGCGATCTCGCGCACGGTGATCGTCGTCACGCGCGCCTTCTCCACCTTGTCCAGCACGTAATGACGATCCGACCAGGTCGCCAGCTGCGCGAGGTGGGTCACGCACACCACCTGGCCCTCGCGCGCGAGGCGGCCGATGCGCGCGCCGACCGCGGTCGCGGTCGCGCCGCCGATCCCGGTGTCGATCTCGTCGAAAATCAGCGCCGTGCGATCGCGCGCGCCGGCGAGCACGACCACCAGCGCGAGCAGGACGCGCGCAATCTCGCCGCCCGAGGCGACGCGGCCGAGTGGACGCAGCGCTTCACCCTTGTTCGCCGCGAACGTGAATTCGATCGGTTCGAACGCAACGTCGAAACGAGCCGAGCCCAGCGCCAGCGCGCCGAACTCTTGGGCGAGCGCGTTTTTGAGGCGGCCGGCGGCTTCCTCGCGAATCGCCCGCAAGGCCGCTTCCTGCTTCGCGAGCGCCGTTTCGGCGTCGCGCAGCGCGGCGCGCAAAAGCGCGGCGCGCTCGTCGCGCGATTCGAAGGATTCGACGATCGCGCGCGACCGTTCGCGCGTCGCGAGCATCGCTTCGATCGAACCGCCGTACTTTCGCTTGAGCCGATCCAATAGATCCAGTCGAGCGTTGATGGCTTCGAGCTCGCCGGCATCGAATTCGGTCGCCTCGAGCTCTCGCGCAATCCGTGTCGCGAGGTCCGTGCTCTCGCTCTGGAGCGCCGCGGCGGCGTCGGCCATCGCACGCAGCTCGGGCGAGATCTCGGCGATCGAATCGAGAGCGACGCTAGCCGTGCCGAGTAGCGCGGTTGCGCTCGCGTCCTCGCCGCCGGTCGATTCATGCGCACTGCGCAATGCGGCGGCGATCCGCTCGACGTTATCGAGATAGCGCCGGCGCTCGGTGAGGCGATCGTCCTCGCCGATTTCAGGCGCTGCGCCCTCGATCTCGCCGAGCGCATACTGCGCGTCCTCGTAACGCGCTCGGGCGCGGAGTTCGTCGCCCTGCAAGGCGTCGAGCTCTTTCGCGCAGGCCGCGGCGCGCGCGCGGGATGCCTCCACCGCGTCGCGCGCTTCGAGCGCGCGCATCCCGGCGAACCGGTCGAGCAATTCGAGTTGATACGGCGGTGAGAGCAAGCGCTGCGCCTGGTGCTGCCCGACGATTTCGGCGAGCTGCTCGCCGAGTTCGCGCACGTAACTCGCCGTCGCGGGGCGTCCGTTGACGCGCACGCCGGACTTGCCCGCTTCGTTCATCTCTCGTACGATCGTCGCTTCTTCGCCCGGATCCACTTCGTAACCGTCGGCCGCCAGACGCGACCGCAGCGTCTCGTCCGGCTCGAACGCAAGGGTGACCGTCGCCCGCGCCGTCCCGCGCCGGACGACGTCGGCGCTGGCGCGCTCGCCCAATGCGAAGCCGAGCGCACCGAGAATCATCGTCTTTCCGGAGCCGGTCTCGCCGGTGAAGATCGTCGCGCCCGGACTGAACTCGACCGTCGCACGGGCGATCAAACCGTAGTTCTCGATCTCGAGGCGGCTGAGCATCGCGCGGCTCCTTACCGCGTTACCGCCCGGATGGAAACACCCCAGCGCATCTTTTCTTCGAGCCGCTCGAAGAACCGCAGCGGCGAGAGCCGTGCGAAACGCACGCATTTCGGGAAGCGCCGCACCTGCACGACCGTGTTCGGGCCGATCTCGGCGAGAACGTCGCCGTCGCACTCCAAATGCGCGCGCGCGACTTCGGAATCGCATCCCACGCCGATCTCCGAATTCGCGGGGACGATCAGCGGGCGGGAAAAGAGCGTATGCGGCAGCAGCGGTACGATACCGAAGGCGTCGACGCGCGGCGAGATGATCGATCCGCCGGCGGAAAGAAAATAGGCGGTCGAACCCGTCGGCGTCGAGATACAGATCCCGTCGGCCGGGATGTCGGCGATGTGTTCGTTGTCGAGGCTCAAGCCGAAGGGAACGATCCGCGAAACGCCCCCTTTTCGCACGACAACGTCGTTGAGCGCAAAATAATGACGCTCTCCGTACTGGGCTTCGAGCGCAACGCGCTCTTCGATGATCAGCCCTTCTTCGATAAGCGAAGGAAGATGCGGAATGCGCGGATCGCCCTCGTCGAGTTCGGTCAGGAATCCCAACCGGCCGGTATTGATGCCCAGAAGCGGCACGCCGATCTTGGTTGCCACGCGCGCCGCGCGCAATAAGGTGCCGTCGCCGCCAACGGTGATGAAGAGCGCCGCGTCCTCAGCCTTGGCCGATGCATCGACAATCTCGTACTCGTGCGCACGAAAACTGCTCGCGATCTCGTTTGCGAGCCGGCGCGCTCGCTCGCGCGCGGCATCGACCTGAAGCGCGATGATCTTGCGTTCGATGGCAACCTTTTGCATCTCTCACGCCCCTTCGCCGACGACGCGGTCGATCCGCTCGTCCTCGATCGGCTGCGCGCCGCTGCGCAGTTCGATCAGAAACTCACGATTGCCGGCCGGTCCGAGCAGCGGCGAGGCGATCAGAGCCGCCACGGGCAGGCCGAGAGCCGCCGCCGAGTCGCGTACCTCTCGCAAAATAGCGCGATGAACCGCCGGGTCGCGCACGACGCCGCCGCCGCCGATCCGCGCTCGGCCCGCCTCGAATTGCGGCTTCACCAGCGCGACGATACGTCCACCCGGTACGAGAAAGGCCGCTGCGCGCAACAAGATCGTGCGCAGCGAAATGAACGAGACGTCGATGGTGACGATGTCGAAAGGATGTTCGAACGCATCGTCGGCCAGGTAGCGAAAGTTCGTACGCTCGATCACGCGCACCCGCGAATCGTTGCGCAGCTTCCAATCGAGTTGGCCGTAACCGACGTCGACGGCCGCGACGAATGCGGCGCCGCGCTGCAGCAGCACGTCGGTGAACCCGCCCGTCGACGCGCCGACGTCGAGGGCGCGAGCGCCGGTGACGTCGATCGAGAACGCATCGAGCGCGGCCGCGAGTTTTTCGCCGCCGCGGCTGACGAAGCGTCGCGGCGCGTCGACCGTGATCTGCGCGCCCTCACGCACACGTTGGCCGGCCTTGGTTGCGGGCTCGCCCCCGACGCGAACGCGCCCCTCCATGATGAGGCTGCGGGCTTGCGATCGGGTTACGCCGGCGCGCTCCGCGACCGCTTCATCCAGACGCAACGCTTGGGAATCTCAATCGGAGCCGGTCGACGGACCCATTGCGGCATCGATCTGGGCCTGCGAACTCTTGAGCAGTGCTTCGCACTGCGCCGCGAGCGCCTTGCCCTCCTTGAATAGCTCGATCGCGCGGTCGAGCGTGACCGTACCGGATTCCAGCTCGCGCACGATCGTATCGATCCGCTCGAGCTTCTCTTCGAACGATCCCGGAGATTCGTCAGGACTCCTACTCATCACGCACCGCTTCGACGCTCGCGTCGAGCGTTCCGCGACCAAGCTGGGCGGAAATCGCATCGCCGGCACGCACGTCGGCGGCCGAACGCACCAGCACGCCGTCGCGGAAGATCAATGCATACCCGCGCGCGAGCGGCGCTTGCGGATCGAGCGCCTCCAGGTGCGTTACCGCCAGCTGCAGCCGGTTCGCACGCCGGCTCGCGTACCGTTCCCATGCGCCCGGAAGCCGCGTGCGCAGAGCCGCAAAACGCTGTGCGCGCTGCGAGAGCCGTGCCGCCGGGTTTTGGAAGGAGAGGCGGCGCTCGAGTGCGGCCAACGTGCGTTCCGCGTTCCCCGCGCGCTGCCGCATCGCGCCTTCCAGCTGCGAGCGCACCAGTGCGAGGCGTTGGCCGCGGCGACCCAGTGCATCTTCGGCGGCACGCCGCAAGTTGCGAATTGCGCCGGCGATGCGCTCGCGCGTCGCGATCCACGGCGCGGCAATCGCTTCCGCCGCCTTCGAGGGCGTCCCGTACGTGGCATCGGCGGCGTCGTCGGCGAGGTGATGGTCGGTTTGATGCCCGATCGCCGTGATCACCGGATGGCGTGAACGCGCGATCGCGCGCACCACGACCTCTTCGTTGAAGGTGAACAAGTCTTCGTATGTGCCGCCGCCGCGCGTCAGGACGATCGCGTCGACTTCGAGTTTCTCGGCACGGTCGAATGCTTCGCGAATGTCGACTTCGGCGCCGGCGCCCTGTACGCGCGTCGGCAGAAACTCGACCTCGACGAAAGGGACCTGTGTTTGAATCGTCGAGAGAAAGTCATCCGATGCCTTGCTCGAGGGCGCAGAGATCAGCGCTATGCGGCGCGCGTATCGAGGGATTTGCCGTTTGCGCTTTGGGTCGAAGAGTCCCTCGAGCCGGAATTTTTCCTTGAGCGCGTTGAAGCGCGCGTAGAGTTCGCCGACGCCGGTGAGATGCACGGTATCCACGATCATCTGATATGAACTCTGCTCGGGGCGCAGACGTACGCTTCCGACCGCGATCGCGGCGTCACCGTTTTGCAGCGGCGGCAGGCGCGTGACCTTGCTTTGCCACACGATGCAATTCAACACGGCTGCGCTGTCCTTTAGCACGAAGGCGAGATGCCCGCCCGTCACTTCTTTCAATCCCGAGATCTCGCCGCTGATCGCCGCGCCCTGAAATGCACTCTGATTGGTGAACCAGCGCGCGAGACCGTTGGTGAATTCGCTGACCGTGCGAATCACGGTTCCCGGCGCGAGCGAGATCACGGCCTCGCGCTCGGTGCCGGTGAAGGCGAGCCCAGCGGCACGTAGTGGGTTCCGTCGCCGACGCTATTGGGAGGCTGCGTCCCGCCCGGTGCAACCGTACCCGGTGCAATCGTCGGCAGCGGCGTTGCCGTCGGATCCTGCGCGGTTTCCACCGTTCCGCACCCGCCGGAACTGGGCTGCGTTCCGATCAGATAATATTCCGACCCGCCTGAACACGAAGCAACGCGCACGACTTGATCGGCCGGCATCGTGAAATCGTGTTTGGGCACACCGGCGAGCACGGTTTTCATGTAGCGCGCCCATATCGAGGCCGGAATTCCGCCGCCGTAGGCCTCGTTCATGCGTGAATAATCGTCGTTGCCCATCCAGACCGCGGTAACCAGGTCGGGCGTGAATCCGACGAACCACGCATCGCGAAAGTCCGACGTCGTCCCGGTCTTTCCAGCCGCCGGACGGCCGATGATCGCGTTCGGGTAGCCGGTGCCGTGGTTGATGACGTCCTCGAGCATGGATGTGATGATAAACGCGGTCCCCGCGCTGACAACCTCAGTCGCCTGCGGATACTGATCGTCGAGCACGACGTTGCCGAGCGAGTCCTTCACCAGCCGAATCGCCGAGGGGTCGATGTGAATCCCTTGATCCGCGATCGTCGCGTATCCCGTCGCCTGGTCGAGCACGGTGACGCCGGACGATCCGAGCGCAAGCGAGAGATTGGGCGCAAGCGGCGAGGTGACGCCCATGCGCTGCGCATATTGAATGATCTTATCGAGTCCGACGCGATCGGCGAGTTTCACCGCGACGATGTTGCGCGAGAGTTCGAGCCCGACGCGCAGCGTGACCGGGCCCATGTAGCTGTCGTCATCGTCCCTCGGCGACCACATCGTGCCGTCGCCCATCGGATAGCTCACCGGCGAATCGTCGATCACGGTGTTGGCGGGAAGTCCCGAATCGATTGCGGCGGTATAGACGTAGAGCTTGAACGACGACCCGGGTTGACGGCGTGCTTGCCAAGCCCGATTGAACTGATTGTCGAGCGAGAAACCCTTACCCCCGACCATGGCCACGATCTCGCCGGTCGAAGGACGGATCGAGACCAAGGCGGCTTCGCCCGCGTGAACGCCCATCGCCTTCGCGCGCGCGAGCCCCCAGTCGATCGAAGCTTGCGCGACCCGCTGCATGCGCGGATCGAGCGCGGTGTAGACCTGTAATCCGCCTTCTTCTACCGCCTGCTTCCCGAAGAGGCGCTCGAGCCGCGCGATCACATAGGTGGTGTAGTACGGATAGAGATAGCCTTGTAAGCCGGGCGCACGCTCTTTGGTCAGCGCCACCGGAGCGTTCGCGGCTTGGTCGGCCTGGGCTTGCGTGATGTACCCGCTCTCGACCATGCGCTGGAGCACGTGCTGCTGCCGGTCCTTGGCCAGTGAAAAATTCACGAAGGGCGAGTAGTCCGACGGCGCGGCGATCACGCCCGCAATCATCGCCGCCTGCGGAAGATCGACCTTCTCGATACTCTCGCCGAAATAGGTGTGCGCTGCCGCATCGACGCCATAGGCCCCCGAGCCGAGGTAGACGATGTTCAGGTAGCGTTCGAGGATCTCGTCCTTCGTATAGTAACGCTCGATCTCCATCGCGAGCAGCGCCTCTTGAATCTTGCGCGAAATCGAGACTTCATCGTTCAGAAAGAGCTTGCGTGCGAGCTGTTGGGTGATCGTCGAGGCGCCTTGGAACTCTTGATGGGTGAGGTCGGCAAACGCGGCTCGCACGATGCCGCCGAAATCGACGCCGTGGTGGTAGTAGAAATTGTGATCTTCGTTTGCGATCACCGCCTCTTGCATGATGAGCGGGATATGTGAAAGCGGTACGTAGATACGGTTTTCTTTGTAAACCGAAGCGAGGAGCGTGCCGTCACGCGCGAAGATGCGCGTCGAACTCTCGGGTTGGTAGTCGGCCAGGCGGCTGATGTCGGGCAGGTTGCGCGAATAGGCGGCGACGATACCGGCAACCAGGCCCGCGCCGAACAGCACGACCAGGAGCAGCGCGATCAGCGTTCCGCGCAGCCAGTTCGGCGGCGGACCCGTTCGAGCCTTACGTTTACGTCGTTTCTTTCGCGATAGCATTCAATACGCCGTTGACAAACCGGTTGGAATCCTCGGTCGAAAACTTCTTCGCGAGCTCCACCGCTTCATTGATGACCACCGCCCGCGGTGTGAGCGGACGATGGCATAATTCGAACGTCCCCATCTCCAAGAGCAAACGGTCGATCGTGGGCAAACGTTCGATCGTCCATCCCTCCAAAAGCGGCGCCAACAAGGCGTCGGCCTCGGCGGCATGATCGAGTGTGCCGAGCACGAGATCCTTTACGAACGCGCGATAGTCGGTTTCGACCCCTTCGCCGACCGTCTCGCCGAGCGCGTCACCGGGATCGCGGTGTCCCACCGCGACCGCATAGAGCGTTTGTAGGGCCGCCTCACGCCCTTGCCGCCGACTGGGCATCAGGTGTCGGTGGGAGACCCGACGGGCTTTGCCCGTCGACGGCGCGGAGCCGCAGGCGAAGCGCCGGTTAAAACAACGGGGTCCCCAAATTGCTTAAGCAATTTGGGGAGGAAGCCGATGTCGTAGCGTCCCTCGCGAAACTCCGGCGTCGCCAAGATCTCGAGGCAGCAGCCGATCGTCGTGCTGACGCCCTCGACGACGGTCTCGCGCAGGGCGCGTTCCATGCGCGCGATCGCCGCTTCGCGCGAAGCGCCGAACGCGATCACTTTGGCGATCATCGAGTCGTAGTACGGCGGCACGACCGCACCCGAGAACACGTGCGTGTCGACGCGCACGCCCGGGCCGCCCGGGAAAACGACCTTGGTCAGCGTACCGGCCTGCGGCGCGAAGTTGTTGTGCGGATCTTCGGCGTTGATACGGCACTCGATCGCATGGCCCCGTAGGGCCAGATCGTGCTGCGCGTAACCAAGCGGCTCCCCGGCAGCGATGCGAATCTGTTCTTTGACCAAATCGACGCTATAAACCATCTCGGTTACCGGATGCTCGACTTGGATGCGCGTGTTCATCTCCATGAAGTACACGTCATCGCCGCTGACGAGAAACTCGAGCGTGCCTGCATTGCTGTATTGAACGTGTTTGCAGGCGCGAACGGCCATCTCGAGCAGCGAACTGCGCGCCGCATCCGAGAGGTGCGGAGTCGGCGACTCTTCGATCAACTTTTGATGCGACGGCTTTTGCACCGAGCAATCGCGTTCGCCCAAATGGACGACCGATCCGAATTCATCGCCCAGAACCTGGACCTCGATGTGACGCGGATCGAGGATGAGCTTTTCCAAGTAGACGCGGCCGTCTTTGAAACTCGCCTCGGCCTCGGCAGTCGCGCTCGCGAGCGCACGCTCCATCTCGCCGGCGCTCTCCACCGCGCGCATCCCCTTGCCGCCGCCGCCCGCCGTTGCCTTGAGCAGTACGGGATAACCGATCTCCTGCGCCGCCGAAAGCGCATCGTCGAGCGTCTCGAGAATGTCCGTGCCCGGCGTCGTCGCGATGCCGGCCTCGCGCATGACGCGTTTGGCCGTCGCCTTGTCACCCATCGCCGCGACGACGTCGGGTTTGGGACCGATGAACGTGAGTCCGTGGTCGGCGCAGATCTGCGCGAAGCGCGCGTTCTCAGCCAGAAAGCCGTATCCGGGATGGATCGCATCGCAGCCGGTGATCAGCGCGGTCGAAATGATGTTCGGAATGTTGAGATACGAGCGCTGCACCGGACCCGGACCGACGCAAAAGGCTTCGTCGGCCTGTCGCACGTGCAACGACTCACGATCCGCTTCGGAGAAGATCGCCACCGTGCGCACGCCCAGTTCTTGGCAGGCACGATTGATGCGCAGCGCGATCTCGCCGCGATTGGCGATGAGAACCTTGTTGAAAATGGTTAGAGACCCTCCGCGCTCATCCGCGATCGATTTCGAAGAGCACCGAGCCGTATTCGACGGGCTGCCCGTCTCCGCGCCGAATCGCCAGAATCCGTCCCGGCCCCAGACTGCGCACGGGGTTTCGAATCCCGAGTGCCTCGATGAAGGCCAGTTCGCGGTCGCCCTCGAGCAGATCGCCCTCGGCGGGCGCCGGGCGGCTCAGGTGAAAGATTCCCACCAGATCGGCCCGGATCTGTTCGGCTCGGGCGGGGCGGGCATCGAGCGCGCCCAGATCGGCCGGGACCTCCGGCACCACGTCCGGGTGCATCGCCCGGCGGCCGAGCTCGATCTCCTCCCCTTCGCGCTCGATCCGCAGGCGCAGCAAATCGGTCTCGACGAGCAGCTCGGCCAAAGCGCGGACCCGCCCGGCGAGGGCGGAGGAGGGGTAGGGATCGGACATCGGCGCTAGGCTTTCGCGCTCGCGGGCGTGCCCTCCGGCAGGCGCGACGTCCCGCGGCACTCTGGCGCAATTCCGAATTACGGCCGATTATATAAGGGATGGCCACACTGGTCCTCTATCCGCATGACCTCGATCTGGGTGAGTTGCCGCTTCTGCTCGGCAACGTCGGGGTTTCGGTCCACGCCGTGGATTTCAAACGGCTGCGCGAGCGTGGCGGATTGCGGACTTTGGGGGCGCCCCCAGTAACCGCGATCGTGGTGTTGCCCCCTGCGCACTCGGCGCTGGCATGGATTGCCGACGATCCCGACGTCGTCGCCATCATGCATCCGCCGGTGACCGGGGCCTGCCTGCTTGCCGCGCTCCGCACCGCGGCAAAAATCGAGAGCGCGCGTTCCCTGACGCGCACCGCGCGCGAAGGCGAGGAATTGCTCGAAATCGGGCGCTCGCTCTCGTCTGAACGCGACCTTCCCACGCTGCAGCGGCTGATCGTGCGTAAGGCGCGTGAATTGACGTTCTCCGATGCCGGAAGTTTGTTCGTGATCGAAGAGCACGACGATCAGAGACGTCTGCGCTTCGCGGTCGCGCAAACGGGCCCCCACGACGACGGGGTCCTGATGGACGCGCTGCTTCCGCTCTCGACCACATCGATTGCCGGATACGTTGCGGTGACGGGAGAGGCGCTTCAAATCGAGGATGCGTACGCGATTCCCGAATCCTCGCCGTATCGTTTCAACCGCGCCTTCGACGATAAGAACAATTACCGCACGAAGTCGATCCTGTGCGTGCCGATGCGCAATCTGCAGGGCAACGTCATCGGCGCGATTCAGCTCATCAATCACAAGCCGAGCTTCCAAACCGAGCTCGAATCGCCGGCCCACACCGAAGAGATCGTACGGCCGTACGACGCGCACGACGAGCGGCTGCTTACGGCGCTTGCTTCGCAAGCGGCGGTCGCGATGGAGAACGCGCGGCTGGTCGATGCGATCCAGAACCTCTTCGAGCGGTTCGTCCACGCCTCGGTCAAGGCGATCGAAGTTCGCGACAAATCCACCCAAGGCCACTCCGAACGCGTTGCTGCGCTGACCGTCGCCCAAGCCGAAGCCATCAACACGATCGACTCGGGGCCGCTCGCCGGTCTGCACTTCACGGTCGAGCAGATCCGCGAGGTGCGCTACGCCTCGCTCCTGCACGATTTCGGCAAGGTCGCAGTTCCCGAGTACATCTTTGCCAAGGCAAAAAAGCTCCCCGACGGACGGCTCGACACGATTCGTCTGCGCTTTCTGCTCGCGCTCGAACAGGCTCGAGCCAAAGACGACAAGGAGTTGCTGCGCGAACTGCTCGTCAAGATCGAATCCGCCAACGAGCCCAACGTCGTCGCGGACGCTGGCGATGAAACACTGCTGCGCGCGTTGGAGCGCCGCTACCGCGACGTCGACGGGCCGCGACCGCTGCTCGAGTCGCATGAGTACGATTACCTGACGATTCCGCGCGGCTCGCTTTCCGACGACGAGCGCAACCGGATGCAGGAACACGTCACGCAATCGTTCCTGTTTCTGCGCGAGATCCCGTGGCAAGAGACGCCGTGGCGCGACGTGGCCGATTTGGCCTATGGCCATCACGAGCATCTCGACGGAACCGGCTATCCGCGAAAGCTCAAGGGCGAGGCGATCAAGCCGCAGGTGCGGATGATGACGATCAGCGACGTCTTCGACGCGCTCACGGCCTCGGACCGGCCCTACAAGAAAGGGATGTCCACCGAGCGCGCGCTCGATATTCTCTCCAAAGAATTCGCGCAGCGCGGCAAGGTCGATCCGCTGCTGCTCGACGTCTTCATCCACAAACGTCTCTACGACGTCACCAGCCGCGAAGAGAACAACCCGCTGATCAAGCACGTCTCGTAGGGCGAGACGGTTCCGTAACGATTTTCTCCACGCCGGCGCGTTCTTCGGCCGAGAGCGCATCGCGCATCGGCACGTACTGCGGCGCGATCTCGGCGAGCGGCACCAGCGCAAATGCCCGCCGGTGCAGGTGCCGATGCGGGATCAGCAGATCGTCCTCGTCGATGCGTTCCTCACCGAAGACGAGGATGTCGAAATCGATCCGGCGCGGCCCCCAGCGTTCGCCGGATTCGACGCGGCCCAGTTCACGCTCGAGCCGTTTCAAGGCGTGCAGCAAGGCGCGCGGGCGCATCTCCGTGTCCAGTCCCACCACCGCGTTGACGAACGTCGGCTGATCGGTTTTTCCCCACGGAGCGGTACGGTACAGGGACGAAACCGCTGTGACCTCGCCGAGTGCGCGCAACGCATCGGCGGCGCCGCGCACTCGACGAACGGGATCATCGAGGTTTGATCCCAGGCCGATGTACGCGCGCGTTACGGCCACGGTTCGCGCGCACGAACCAGGCGCACCGAGGGCGTCGCACCGTCGAGCAAACCGGGCTTGGCGATCGAGAGGTCGGCGAGGACGACGCGGTCGTCGCCGGTGATCTCGTCGAGTATCACCCCGGCCAATCGCTCGAGGAGCGCGTACGAATGCGTCTGGACGATCTCGACGATACGCCGATGAATCGCGGCGTAGTTGATCGTATCGCGCAGATCGTCGCTGGCTGCGGCGCGCGAGAGATCGAGTTCGAGTACCAGATCGAGGCGAAACGGCTGCGGCCGTTCTCGTTCGTCGGCGTGCACGCCATGACGTCCCTCGACGACGATGTCGTGCAGCGCTATCCGGTCCATCCGCTCGGCCTCCAATCGCGCACGATCGCATCGCAGACGCTGATCACGTCGCGGTTCTGCGCGACGTCGTGCACGCGCACGACGTCGATACCGGCCGCAATGCCGAGCGCCGTGGTTGCCGCCGTACCATAAATCCGCTCGTGCGGCTCGCGGCCGGTCAACTTTCCGATCGTCGACTTGCGTGAGGTTCCGAGCAGGGTCGGAAAGCCGAGTTCACAGATGCGCTCGAGGCTGCGCAGCACGCGGATGTTGTGATTCGGCGTTTTGCCGAAGCCGATGCCGGGATCGAGCATGATCCGCTCCGGTCCGATTCCGGCGAGCAACGCGCGGTCGGCGCAGTCACGCAGGAACGCTACCACCGAGTCGACCACGTCGCCATCGTAGTGCGTGCCGTGCTGATTGTGCATCGCAGAGATCGGCATATCGTGCTCGGCGGCGACGGCGAGCAATTCATCCGGTGCGCCCCAAACCGAATTGACGGCATCCGCCCCGGCATGATGGGCGGCGCGCGCGACCGCCGGCTTGTACGTGTCGACCGAGATCACCGCGTCGCGCAGCCGCTCGCGCACGCCGGCGATCACCGGTACGACGCGCGCCAGCTCCGTCGCCTCGTCGACCGGCTCGTGACCGGGACGCGTCGACTCGCCGCCGATGTCGAGAATATCGGCGCCGGCGTTCCATTGGTGCACGGCATAATCGATCGCGGCGCCGATCTGCGTGCGCCCGTCACCGGCAAACGAGTCGGGCGTGACATTTACGATCGCCATGAGATACGTTCGCTCGCCCCACACAAAGCTGCGCCCGCGCAGGCGCATCACGCCGCGACCAGCCACCATTCCCGCAACGCCGCCACGAGAAACGTCGAGCCCGTTACCACGATCACGTCGTTCGCGGCGGCGCTGCGACGCGCAACCGAAAGCGCTTCGACGGGATCCGCGACCGCTCGCCCCCAGGTCCCCAGCGATTCGGCAATCCGCAGCAGGCGCATCGGGCTCGTGGCCTCGCGGCCCGCCGTTTCGAACGTGGTGAAAACGAAATTCGCCGGCAGCGCGGCCAGCGTTCGGAGAATCTCGGTCGCATCCTTGCTGGCACCGATCGCGACCACGAACGTAAAGTGCCGGTCGGCGAAACGCTCGCGCAACGACTGCAGCAGCTGCTCGGCCTTCTCGACGTTGTGCGCAATGTCGAAAACCAAGCTCGGATGTCCGGGATAGACCTCCATGCGCCCCGGAATCGTCAATTCGGCGAACGCTGCCTCGACCTGCTCGACGCTCGGCCGCAAGCCGTCCGGCAGCGCCTCCATCGTAACGATCGCGGTGGCCGCATTGCGCCGCTGGAAAACACCGAGCATGCGCGTCTCGATCGCATAGCGCGCCCGCGCGGTGCGAACCGTGAACGCTTGCCCGTCGCGCTCGATTCTTGAGTCCTCGATGGCGATGGCCGAGGAACGCGCGTCGACGAGCGGTGCTCCGGTCTCCTTTGCCCGCTGCGCGATCACCGCATATGCCGCTTCGTCGTCGGCCGCCACCACGATCGGCACGCCCGGTTTGGCAATGCCGGCTTTCTCGAGCGCGATCTCCTCGATCGAATCGCCCAGAACGTCGGTGTGGTCGAGCCCGACCGATGTAATCGCTGCGACGACAGGTACGATCACGTTGGTTCCGTCCAGCCGGCCACCCAGACCGACTTCGATCACGGCAACGTCGACCTGTTCCTGTGCAAAGTACAGCAACGTCAGCCCGAGCAGTGTTTCGTAATACGTCGGACGGCCGTGGACGCGGGTCGTTCGCTCGATCGCGGGCATCATCTCTTCGAGCAGCGCGCCGAAGCGTTCCTCGCCGATCGCGACGCCGTCGATGCGCGCGCGTTCGGTCATCGAACGAAGATGCGGTTTGGTATGCAAGCCGACGCGTTTGCCCGAGCGCCCGAGCGCCGCCGCGATCATCATCGACGTCGAGCCCTTGCCGCTGGTTCCTCCAACGTGGACCGTTGGATAGCGATCCTGAGGATCGCCGAGTTCCCGCATGAATGCGCGCATGCGCTCCAACCGGTAGGGCATCCGCCGCGAAACCGTTTCGTTGATGGTAGCGAGCAGATACTCTTGCGCGGATCCGAACTCCATGTGCTTCGTCGAATCCCTTATCCGTCGACGACCCGGTCGGCGAGCAGTTCGAGCGCATGCGGCAGCACCGGCACGATGACGCCGAGCGCTTCGCCCACGGCTTTCGGACTGCCGGGAAGGTTGACAATCAGCGTCCGTAAACGAACGCCGGCGGTCGCACGCGAGAGCATCGCCGTTTGCACGATCGGAATCGAGGCGGCGCGAATCGCCTCGGCGATGCCGGGCACTTCGTAGTCGAGGACGGCGGCGGTCGCCTGCGGCGTGCGATCCCGCGGCCCCAGGCCCGTCCCGCCGCTGGTCAAAATCAACTCCGCCGCGCCGCGATCCGCGAGTTCGATGAGTTCGGCCTGCAGCGCACCGGGATCGTCGGCGAGAACGACTTCGCGCACGACCTCGTAGTTCGAGCCGAGACGTTCGCGCATCACCGGAATGCAGCCGTCGGCGCGCCGGCCGTCGGCCGCCCGGTCCGAGAGCACGATCAACGCGGTCTTAAACGCGCTCATCCTAAGGTGCGCCTTTCGGCGCCTCGAAAGATCCGCTCTTACCGCCGGTTTTCGAGAGCAACCGGACGCTCTCGACGACAATGCCTTTATCGACCGCTTTCGTCATGTCGTAGATCGTCAGCGCCGCGATACTTGCCGCGACCATAGCCTCCATCTCAACGCCGGTCTGCGCGGTCGTACCTGCGACCGCGTCGATGCACAGGCACGACTCGTCCTTCCACGCGAAGGTCACGTCGACGTGAGCCAGCGGCAGCGGATGCGCGAGCGGTATCAGGCTTCCGGTTTGCTTTGCGGCCATGATACCCGCAAGCTGCGCGGCAACAAACGCATCTCCCTTCGGCAGCGTCGCGTCACGTAACGCCCTGGCGGCCTGCGGACTCATCCGAACCAGCGCCCGCGCGTGCGCGGTTCGCGCCGAGGCGGGCTTGTGGGAAATGTCCACCATGGAAATGCGACCGTCGGCCTGGATGTGTGAGGGTTTCTGCACGGCTATATGTAAACGGCGTAAGCAATGACGCTATTCCAGGACACCGGCGGCGATCCTCGGGCGGCTCGCATGCTCGTGGCGGATGTTCTTTCATGGTTTGGCGCCGTCGGCGATGCCGCAATGGGCAACGCTCCGGGCTTTGCCGTGCGCAAAGCGTCGCTTGCGGTCGCGCTCGCGACGACCGCGGAGCTTCCCGAGGCGAGCCTGAGCGCGCTCTACTTCGCCGGCCTTCTCCACGCCGTCGGCGCGATCGGAAACCCCGCATATCGCAAGGGCGAGCAGCTCCCCGAACGGACCGCGCGGATGGAAGCCTGGGATGTTCCGGCGCACGGCGCGCAGATCTGCGCAACGATCGGAGCGCTGCCGCCGGATGTGGCGGACATGGTTCGCTGGCAGCACGAGGCTTGGGACGGCACCGGGTATCCGGACCAACTACGGTGGTTCGGGATCCCGCGCGCCGCACAATGTTTGGCGCTCGCCGATCGTTTCACCCGCATCCCGGATCCCGAAGACGCGCTCGCCCAGATCGGCCTCGCGAGCGGGCGCGCGTTCGCCCCCGAAAACGTTCGTATGTTCACGATGTGGTTTCATCGTACCGGCGGTGAAGTCTCGCTGGTGGAGCCGCCGCTGGATGCGCTGCGCGATTCGCCGACCGATGCCGCGACGCTGTTAGAACGGTTCGCCGATCGGATCGATGCGCACAACGCCGTCGACGGCCGCTGGCGGCGCGTCGCACGCGTCGCCGAAGCGACCGCGGCGGCACTGCATATCTCTGCCGACGACGCGCGCGCGCTCGCAATCGCGTGCCGGATTTTCGGCGCGGGCGAGATCGACGTCGAGGTGATCGAGGACGAGGCGTTCGATCCGCTTGCGCGTCTGGGCGTCGATCACCGGGCGCGCAACGCAGCCAGCGCCGCCGCTTTGACGCAGCAACACGAGTCGCTTCGCTCCGCCTCCGCCATCGTCGGAGCGCGAGGCGAATGGTTTGACGGATCGGGGAAACCAGCCGGTCTCGCTCGCGCGGCGATTCCTCCGGCCGCGGCCATCTTGTCTGCGGCGATCGCCTACGACCGGCTCGATCGCAGCGAACGCATCGATACCGCAGTTGGTACGCAGTTCGATCCGGCGGTCGTGCGCGTGATGATGGAGGCTGCCAAGACGCGCGCATGATCGAACTTCCCGAGCGCACGCGGCGCATCTCTCCCTCCCGCCTCCTCGAAATTCTGCACGAACACGACTGCAAGAGCGTGGTCGATCCGTTCATGGGTTTACCGACCCACCTCAACTATCTCAAGCGTCACGGTATCGCCGTCCACGGCGGCGATCTGCTCGAGTGGTTCGTGCGCGTCGGCGAAGGCCTGATCAGCAACGATCTCACGATTCTGCGCGACTCCGAGGTGGCGGAGATCGTCGAGATGCTGCCCGGACGGATCTATTCGCTCGATCTCTTCAAAGCGTGGGAGGGCGTCTTTTTCACCGAAGAGCAATGCGTCTATCTGGGCGTCTGGCACGACAACGTGCGCAATCTGCGCAGCGATCAACAGACGGGCTTGGCGATTCTGGGACTTTGGCGCGCTTTCTGTTACTGGATGCAGAAAACGCAGGCGGCCGACGACATGCAAGACATCTCACCGAGCGAACTGGCATGGTCGTATATCCGTCAGACCGAGCAATGGGTCACGCCGAACATGCGCCGTAACACGGTGCGGCAAGGCGACGTCCTCGCGACGATGGCAGCGCGCAGCGGCGACGCACTCTTCATCGCTCCGCCCGCCCGCAACTCGTTTCGCAGTGCCGATGCGCGAATCTGGATGTGGGAAGCCTGGTGGCAAGGCAATCCGTATTTCACGATCGAGCATGCCTACCGCGATTCGCTCCTGGGAGCGCGTGCCGCCGACGGCCCATCGTACGCCCGCGCCTTCGCAAGCATACTCTCGAACGCGCAAGCCTATTCGGTGGTCGTCGTGCAAACGACCGAACAGCGGCTGGGCGAACTCGAGCCGCTGGTGCGCGACGCGCGCCCGAACGTCAAACTGATCGCTCCACACCCCTACGAAATGTACCTCGTCGCAACCACGTAGACTTTATCCGCCAAAGCTGAAGCTTTGTCGGATAAAGTCTAGCATTCTTCGTCGAAGCTGACGTTCGGCAGCGACGTCGGGTTGCCCGATCCGACGAAGAACCAGATCACCTCGTGCGAGTAGAGCGGGATCGCGTTCGGGTCGCCGGTCCAGAGCGAGAGATCGGACGCGGGGGTCGTTCCGTTTCCGGTAACGGTCCCGGCCGGAGGATACGTTCCGCTGCAATCGTCTCCACCGCGATAGACCTGCCCGCTCGTATATACGGTGACCGGTCCCGCGAACTGTCCGAACTGCGTAGGGCTGACCGTGATGCCCCAGATATTGAAGAGGTCTTGCGTCTGGAAAACCGGTTGCGTGATCGGCACGTCGTTCGGGTTGGTATACTCGACGTGGAAGACGCCGGTCGAATCATGCGTGTGCGTGGCATAGAAGCACGAACCGTAGTTGATGTAGTCCGGAGGCGGATTGCCCGATCCGGGAATACCCAATCCCTCGGGTAGCGCGAGCTCGCTTCCGTTGACGTAGATCCCGATGAAGACGTGGATGTGGTAGTTGTTCGACATCGACGCTTCGCACGTCTGGCCGTCGAAGGTCGAGCCGAGTGGTCCCTGGCCGCCGCTCGGCGTGTCGCCATACGGCGGGTTGAACGCGTCCGGTGTTCCGTTGACGACCGGGGTGGGCGAAAAGACGGTTGAAATGGTTTTGCCGTTCCACGACGGCACGCCGGCGGGAGTCGCCGACGGCTCCGGGGTGGCCGCAAGCGACAAGGTCCACGACGCGCTGTCGCCGTCGGTATCCGACGCGTTGACGGTGAGCGTTCCGCCGGACGACGTGGAACTTCCGTCATACCCGATGTTCGCAAGCGTCACCTGACCCGGTGCGGTGCCGCTCGTCACCGCAGCACCACCGCTCGAATTCTCGAGCGTCAAGCCGCTCGGCGCCGGCGAAATCGAAACCGTAACCGCGCCCTGGGAAGCGTTCACGTAGTTGCCGGGTCCGATAATCGTTGCGCCGCTTGCATCGAGGGCATTGAGAACCACCCCGTTCGTGCACGCGGCGTTGTACGGACAAGCCGCACTCGCCGGCGTAAACGCCAGCGAAGCGACGACGGGATTCATGGTCAAATCGACCGTGTTGTTTCCGGTCGTGACATTCGCGGCAACGGTGTTGATCGAGAGCGGCGTTCCCGTGCCGTTGGTCGATGCGTAGAGCGCGAGCGTCCATACGTCCGAACCGGCCGGATACGTCGAGGTGACCGTGCACGTGGTCACACCGTCCGAGGTCGAGCAATTCGGCGAGCCCTGCGCGAGCGCGACGACCTGCGGCGCAGGTGAAGGCACCGGCGAGCCGCCCGCCTGCGTGAGCGTTATCGCCAGCGATTGCGTGTTGGGCGAAACGTAGTTCGGACGCACCCGCTTCATCGTGCTCGCTGCCGGTATGACGATTGAAAACGTCGCCGATCCGCTCGCGTGCGCCGGCAAATTGCCTCCCGTCGGCGGATTCGCGTTGGGAAGCGTCGATGATCCGGTGCCGCCGCCGTTACAGGCTGCAAGAAGTGCCGCGAAAACGATGGCGAGTGCAAAGGTGAGGCGCATCGTTCTCTCCTAAGGCGTCGGCGTCGGACTGGGCGGACACGTGGCACCGTCGATTCCGAAACAAACGTTCCCGGTCGGAGTCGGGGTGGGCGCCGGGGTTGGCGTCGGCGTGGGTGCGAGCGTCGGCGTTGAAGTCGGCGCGGCGGAGGCCGACGGCGCCGCGGACGGCAGCGCGCTCCCGGTGGGCAATGGCGAAGCCGAGCTGGAGGGAGGGGGCGAGCCGGGTGCCGAGGGCAAGGGGGTCGGCGGAACGGGCGAGCTGCTTCCGCCACCGCCGCCGCAACCGACAAGGAGAATGAGGGCAGCAAAGACCGTTAGCCAGCGACGCATACCTGCATCGTACCGAGTCGGCCGCGCGACCTCGGGATGCGGAGGGTCACATGGACAGGGGCCTTTCGGCCCAAGGACCTAACGCCGCGTGCTCTCGGCGGAACTTTGAAAGCGGTACCACACCAGCGAGAGCAGGGCCAGAACCCAACACACCACCAGGTGCGAAACGTGGTGAGCGTGCGTCGTGCCGGACTTCGTCAAGAAGTTGATCGTTCCAAGACCGTAGAGCGCACCGAGCACGAAGAAGATCACGGCGAGGGCGAGAGCCAGCAGTTTCACGTCAAGAGTCCTCGTTCACTGAGAATGAAGCAGCCTACACCGACGAGCAAACAGTACCAGCCGAACGGGCGTAGATCGTTCGACTTGAAGTAGCGCATGAGGAACGCGACCGAGAGGTAGGCGGCGATCGCCGCGACCAGTCCCCCGGTCAGGGCCTGCAGCAGGGCAACGTGCGCGTCCGGAGCGATCAGATAGCGCGACTCCAGCAGGGCAGCGGCAAAGATAACCGGTGTCGCCAAGAGGAACGAAAATTCGGCCGCATCCTCGTGATCGAGGTCACAGAGCAGTCCCGCGACCATCGACGCGCCCGATCGCGAGATCCCCGGCAGCAATGCGAAACTCTGCGCAAATCCGACCAGCACGCTCTGCGCAAAGCTCAAATGTTCGATGGGACGGTCCACGCGGCCCGAGTCCGCCATCTGCCGCCGGCGCAGCGCTTCTCCCCCGAACATCACCAGGCCGTTGAGCGCGAGGAAGATCGCCGCCGGCGCCGGCGAGCCGAAGAGCGCGCGGACCGGCGCTTCGAAGAGCACACCAAGGACGCCGACCGGAATCGTTCCGACCACCAGGAGCCACCCGATTCGCTCGTCGCGATCGGGCGAAAGCCGGCCGCGAATCACGCTGGCGATCAGGGCTCGCACGATCGCCAACCAGCGTTTCCGGTAATAGACGATCAGCGCGAGCGCCGTGCCGAGATGCAGGAGAACGACAAAGGCGAGAAAGGTGGGATCCGCGCGATGGATGTTGGTCCAATGCAAGAGCGAGGGAACCAAGATGATGTGGCCAAGGCTCGAGACGGGGAAGAGTTCGCTTACGCCTTGCAGTAGCGCGAGGACCAGTGCTTGGAGATCGGTCACGGAGCACTTTGGTACGCCCCCCAACCGAAACGCGCCTTCCCCGCGAGCTGCACGGTAGAGCTCGCGGGGAGGATTGCCTGCGCGAGCGGCCTAAGGCGATGATCCTAGTGGATCAGCACGAAGACACCCGTGCGGTAGAGCCGCAAGAGCGCAAGTTCGCTCGTGTAGGCGATACGTTACTCGTGTCCTACAGCATCGGCGACGAGTTTGCGCCGGAGTTCACCGAGACGTACGATATCGCGCTCGGGGGTATGGCGATGCTGACCAACGCCGAACTCAACCGCTCCGACCCGATCAGCGTGCAGATCGAACTCCGCGGCGATGCTCAGCCGGTGCTCCGCGTCCGCGGGATCGTGCGATGGTCGCGTTACGATCCGCTCCTCCAGCGCTACCGGACCGGCATCGCGTTTCTAGAGGTCGACGATGCGACGCGCGCGCACCTGCAGCGCTACATCGACACGTTGCATCTGCTCCGCGATATGGGAATGCTGTGACGCGGCTTCGCTCGCGCTCCTCTGACGACGTCACCACGCTATAAATTTGACCGAGAAGACGTAGGCGCTGGCGACCGCTTTACAGGCGTGCGTCGCGGGTGAGTACGCAGCGCTGCGCGCCATGGTCTGCGCAACCAGATCGAGCGCGGGACTGCCGCTGCTCGAAACCACGCTCGCGCTCTCGACGTTGCCTTGCGGGTCCACGATCACGCGAACTCGCGCAACCCCGCTGACGGCGTCACCGCGCGCGCCGGATGCGATGTCGGGCGGCGGCGGCGAGGCGACCAGTTGCACGGGCGTATCGTTCGTCGCACAATTCTGCGTCGGCGCCGCCGTCGGCGTCGGCTGCGCAGCGGTCGTCGGCGCGGGGGTGACGGCGACGCCGCGCCCGCCGCGCCCTCCCGGCGCCGAGGTTGCGAACGAACGCTTCGGAACGCTCACCGCGACATGACGCGGGGGCGGCGATGGCGTCGGCGGGACCTTCACGACGTGCGCGATGCGCATCGGACGCAAGCGTTCGATGTGCACGATCTGCACTTCGTCGGGCGAAGGGCGGAACGGCCACCGTATGAAGAAGGTGACGATCACGTGCAGCAGGAGCGATAAAGCAAACGCGACGATCAAGAGCCGTCGCGTCCGCTTGCCATCCATCATGTTCCGATTCGTTAACTAAAGGCGCGAACCCGCACGATGCGGGTGAAGGTTCGCAGCACAGGATGTGCGCCCGGCCCTGAGCTTGTCGAAGGGCCAGGCGAACCGTCTTAATCGGGGTTGAATTCGGCTCGGAAGATATACGACCCCGTCGTCGGCTGGCAGTCGACCAGCTTGGGAGCATATTGCGACTGCCGCGCGGCGCGCAATGCAGCTTGGTCGATCGCCAAGTTGTTCGAACTCTGATTGATCTTCGCGTCAACCAGGTTGCCGGTCGGACCGATCGTCACCTCGACCAGCACCGTCACCGGTCCGAGGCCGAGATCGCGCGCCGAATCGGGATAGTCCGGCGACATCGCATTGGTGACCGTCGCCTCCTGATTCGGATTCGCGCACGCCGGCTTCGGCGTCGGAGCAGGCGTGGCGGGCGTCACCGGTCCGGTCGACGCGGTTCCGTTCGGAACGCCCTGCGTCGTGCCCGTCGTGTACTGGTTGGTGTGCTCCGTCTCCGATTCGCTCGCGGCATTGTGTGTCTTGGGAATGTTGACCTTGAGCTTGGGCTCGACGCGTTCCACCCGATGCGGCGGCGGCGTGCGCTGCGGCGGCGGGGTCGGAGTCGGCGGCGGAGTCGGCGTCGGAGGCGGCGGCGTCGGAACCCGGACCTGCACCTTCTTCGTCTGGCTGATCTTCTCGACTTGATCGGATTCGTGGTGCTGTTTGAGATTCGGATAGAACGGCGAGGCCAGGGCGTTGATCAAGATCGAAAGCAAAAAGGCGATGCCCAGATAATTCCGGATGCGTTCGCCGGTGGTGATGAACGTCTTTTGCTTCGCCATCGGCTAAGAACTCTGTCCCTCCGGCGTACCGATGACATGGTTCGCGAGCCCGAAGTCGATCAATCCGACGGATTTGGCCGCGTCCATGATCTGCAGGATCACGCCGTAGCTCGCCTTCGGATCGGCTTTGATGATGACGCTCCGGAATTTATACCCGGTATCTTCCTGGAGCGTTCGGAAGGCGCCCTCCGCATCGTGCACGTTCACGACGTTCGAACCGATTTCGATGTTGTTCTTGTCGTCGACAATGACGACGATCTGCGAAGGCTGCACCTTTGTCTTGTTATAAGCGTCGGGCAGCTTCGGCTCTTTCGTAACCGAGGCAAGAATGATGAAGATGATGAGGAGCACCAACAACACGTCCGTAAACGGCGTGATGTTGATGGTCGACATCACATCATCTTCTCCCCCGCCTGTCGAAACGGCCACGAGTAATCAAACCTCCCTAGGACGTGACGAAGCCGACGTCGTTCAAGCCGGCGTTCTGCGCAGCGTCGAGAATAGTGATGATGATCCCGTACGGCGCCTTCTCGTCCGCCGTGATCGAGACGTGCTTGTGCGGGCGCTTGATCGCGGTGAGGGTCATCACCCGGTAGATGCCTTTGGCGTTCGTCTGCTGCCCGTCGACATAGATAACGCCCTTGGCGTTGACCACGACCTCGATGTCGTTTTTGGGATTGTTTTGCGTCGAGGTGCTATTGCTCTTGTTCGGGAGCTCTTTCTCGAACCCGGGCGGCGTCACGAGCGCGGCCAGAATCATGAAGATGATGAGCAACACCAAGAGCACGTCGGTGAACGGCGTGATGTTGATCTCCGCCATGACGTCCGACTCTTGCTGCGCTGAGAGCAAACTCACAATGGTGCTCCGAAGCTACTTCGCGGCCGTTTTCGAGGGCTGATAGAGCTCGGTCGGAATCGGAGCGCCGGTGTTGTGGAAGTGCAGCATCTCGGCGAGTTGATTCGCCGCGACGATCATCTCTTGATTGTACGCCTTGATGCGCGACTTGAAGTAATTGAAGAAGATCACGGCCACGATCGCAACGACGAGCCCGGCGAACGTGGTGATCAGCGCTTCGGACACGCCTCCCGCAACGACGGCAGGGGTCGAGTTGCCCTTGAGCGCGATGTCTTGGAAGGCGCGAATGATGCCGAGCACCGTGCCGGAAAGACCGACGAACGGCGCGATGACGGCGATCGTACCGATCACACCGAGGAAGCGCTCGAGCGCGTTGAGATGTTCCATGAGGGCGATCGAGAGCGCATCCGTGATATCGGCGCGATTCTTCTCTCCGCGGCGAAGGCCGAACTCGAGAATACGCGGCAGCATGCCTTTATTCGCCTGACAAATCTTGATCGCGCCGTCGAGGTCGTCGGCCGCGATCTTGGCGCCGATTTGTCGCAGCAGACCCTTGGTATCGCTATGCTGTTGCGCGAAGAAGATCAGTCGCTCGATGACGATGGCGACGACGAGGATGGACGCGATGAGGAGCATCCACATAACGGGACCGCCCTGTTGCATCACGCTTATAAATCCGTCAAACACGAGTTTCGAAACCCTCCCGGGTATTTATGTCGAGTGCGCTAGACAATGGAAAACACGGGCGGTGCTCCGCCCCCGAACAGGCCGGACCAATTGGCCTATCCCGCCGCAAAGTCCTGGTAGACGTAATACCAACCTCCCCAGCCGTTCCACAGCGTTTACTGCGGAATGTTCTTAATCTGGCTCTCGATTTGCAGAGCAAGGCCTTCGTTGCCGGCGGCCTTCGCGAGCGTGTCGGCCTTCTTCAGATACGTGAGCGCCTGCGTCTTGTCGTCGTTCTTGCCGCTCGTCGAGTAGACACCCGCGTAAGAGACGCCGGCCGCATAGTTCGCCTGCGCGTCATCGGGGCTTCCCGCGACCGCCTTGAGCGCATAGTCTCTGGCCTTCGCATAATCCGGCTTGGGCATTTTCATGATTGCAAACGCGGCAAACGTGTTGGCCGTGACCGCATCCGCGGGGTTGCCCGCCGAGGCAGCCTGATCGAAGTCCTTGAGCGCCTCGGCGTAATTGCTCGAGTCCATGGCGTCGCTGCCGAGTTGGATGTAATGCGCGGCGATCGCGTTCGAGGCCTGAGTACCGGTCGGATCGAGGCCCTTCATCTCGGCGGCGATCGCCGATGCCCCGGCCGAATCGTTCGTCGCCAAGTACGCCTGCAGCAACTCCTGATCGATGTTCAGCTTGTCCTTCGGGTCGCTGACCTGATCGTGGACCGCCTTCAGCGTCGCGACCGCGTCCGGGTATTGCTTGTTCGCGAGCTGGGCCACGCCCAGAGCGAACTTCGAGGTATCACTGTCCGAAAGTGCAATCGCCTTATTTGCGAAAGCGAGCGACTGCGCCGGATCGGTTGCCGACGCTCGCACCGCGCCGGTGGCGAACGCCTGTGCGGCGATCGGCTGGAACGGCTTCTTGATGTCGGTTACGCGGTTGAACGTCGTGGCCGCGTCGACGAAATCGTCGTCGTAGTACTGCGCGACGCCCAGGAGCTGGAGGATCGATTCGTTCCCCGGCGAGGAGAGCAGTGCGCCGTTTGCCTTTGCGATCGCGTCCTTGTACTTGCCCGCACGCACGAGCGCGTCGATCGCGGCCGTGTCCCCGCCGCCGGAGGCCATCTCGTCGCCGCTGCTTTGCGCCACCGACTTGCCGTTGAAGTGGAGACGGTAGTCATAGAACGAGGAAATCGCGCTCGTACCCCGGTGGGCCGGAATGTAGGTCGAGTTCTGCGCGATATCGCGCGCCGCCGCGTCGTCGCCGTGGTTGGTCGAGCTAATGATCTTGACGACCCGGTGGGTGCCGTCGGCGTTGACCTGCACCTGCACCATCACGGTTCCGCTGCCGGCGATGTCGTGCTGCGTTTGCCCCTGCGTTTTCAATTTGGCCGGGGTAAACTCGTTTGCATACGCTCCGAACGCGGGCAATGCGTTCGAGAGGATTCCAAGCACGCAAGCAGCGGCGAGCGCTGGCGAGATTCGATTCATTGACCTAACTTACCTCAAAGCTATCGTGTTCATTACCCAACCGGCGGGGTAGGCTACGGGGCGCGGTGTTCCTCGTCCTGGCTGCCGGCGCGCCGAAGCGCCGAAAGTTCTCTCGGCGTAAGCTCGCGCGAGTGGCCGGCAGGCAGGTCGCCGAGCGAAACCGGGCCGAAGCGCAGCCGTACCAGCGCCTGCACCGGGTGGCCGAGCGACTCGAACATGCGACGGACCTGGCGGTTGCGGCCCTCGTGGACGGTGACGTCGATCACGGACGTACCCGCCCGCACCGCGACCACCCGAACCTTGGCAGCCTCCGCGCGCTCGCCGCGATCGAGCGTCACGCCTTCGTGCACGCGCTTGACCTCTTCCGGTGAAAGCCTCCCGCCGATCGTCGCCCGATAGGTCTTCTCCACGCCGTAGCGCGGATGCAGCAATCGATTGGTCAGATCGCCGTCGTTCGTCATGAGCAGTACGCCTGCCGTATCGTAGTCCAGCCGTCCGACGGGTACCAGGCGCGGCGTGCGCTTGGGAAGCAGATCAGCAACCGTACGGCGACCTTGCGGATCCCGCATCGTCGTCATGACGCCCGCCGGCTTGTGTAGCACCAGATAGGCGCTCTCCTCGACCGGCCTGATGGCGGTGCCGCTCACGTCGACGAGATCCTCGGGCACGACGATCGTGCCCAGTTCCCGGACGACCTTGCCGTTGACCCGCACCTTTCCCCGCGCGATCAATTCGTCGGCACGCCGCCTCGACGCAACGCCCGCCTGCGCGATGTATTTGTTCAGCCGCATACGTCGATAACGATACCAGCGCAGCGTGAGCGAGCGACTTTAGACGGCAAAGCTTTAGCTTTGACGGATAAAGTCCAGCGAGCCACGCGGCTTTATCGGACAAAGCTTCAGCTTTGTCCGATAAAGCCTAGTATTTGCTGCCGTTTCCGTTGGATTCGTCATACCCGCGCGACATCGAGAGCGCTTCTTTGGTAACCGACTGCAGGAACTCGTCGTTCGTGCGCGTCTGCGCCATCTTGTCCAGAATGATTTCCGTGATATCCCCGGTGTTGAGTACCGACGTCGCACGGCGCAGCATCCAGATCTTGCGCATCTCTTCGGTCGTGAGCAGAAGTTCTTCGTGGCGCGTACCCGAACGCTTGATGTCGATCGCCGGGAAGACCCGCGATTCGGCCAGTTTGCGCGTCAGGTTGAGCTCCATGTTACCCGTGCCCTTGAACTCTTCGAAGATCACGTCATCCATCTTGGAGCCGGTTTCGATCAGCGCGGTCGCGATGATCGTGAGCGAACCGCCCTCTTCGATCTTGCGCGCGGCGCCGAAGAAGCGCTTGGGTTTGTGGAGCGAGGCGGTATCGAGACCGCCGGAGAGCGTGCGGCCCGAGCTCGCCACGACCTGGTTGTAGGCACGAGCCAGACGCGTGATCGAGTCGAGCAAGATCACCACGTCCTTACCAAGTTCGACCAAGCGCTTCGCGCGTTCCATCGTCAGCTCGGCGACGGCCGTGTGATTCTCGGGGTGCTCGTCGAAGGTCGACGCAACGACTTCGCCGTCGACCGTACGCTGCATGTCGGTTACTTCTTCCGGCCGTTCGTCCACGAGCAGCGCGATGATGTGCGCATCGGGATGGTTGATCGAAATCGAATTCGCGATGTTCTTGAGCAGCGTCGTCTTACCGGCCTTCGGAGGCGAAACGATCAACGCGCGCTGACCCTTGCCGATCGGGCAGAACAAATCGATGACGCGGGTCGAAAGCTGGGTCGAGCGCACCTCGAGCTTGAACCGCTCGTTCGGGTAGATCGGCGTGCCCTTTTCGAACGTGCGCCGGCCCTTGATGGCTTCCGGATCGAAATCGTTGACGCGATCGACGCGAATGAGCCCGTAGTACTTCTCGCTCTCCTTGGGACGGCGGACTTGGCCTTCGACCATGTCGCCGCGCCGCAACTCGAAGCGCCGGATCTGCGACTGACTGACGTAGATGTCGTCGTTACCGATCACGTAGCCGCCGCGGCGCAAGAAGCCGTAGCCCTCGGGAAGGATGTCGAGGATGCCGCTTGCCATCTCGACGCCCGAGCGCTGCTGCTGGGCGGTGAGAATCGCAGCGACGATCTCGTCCTTTTTCATCGTCGTCGGGTTGCCGAGCGGGACTTCGTTGGTCTCGGCGATCTCGACGAGCTCCGCCTTCTTCTTCGTTTCGAGGTCGGCGGCGGTCAAAAGCGGCGGCCCGGTTTCCGCTTGAGGAAACTGGTCGTGTTGGGGAAATTGTTGGTTGAAATGGTGTCTGCGGCGGGAGCGGCGGCGGCGACCACCACTCTGCGGCCGTCCATTATCGTTAGGGCGATGTTCCGTTTGCAGAGGAGTGTCTCTCTCGTAGAGTCGTACGCATGAAACACGCGACACTATCACGGGCGAGGCTGCCTCGCGAGCGTCGATTCATAGGTACGGGGGATTAAACGCGCTTACTATATCATGTCCTCCGGGAAGCCGCAATCTTGACGACCTCGCCGTGACCTCAGGCCGCCCGGCCGCGTCCGATCCGGCGCCGGGGGCAAGACGATTACGCGGCGGGATGCAACACCAGTTCGGCGCGCGCGCGGCCCTCGAGGTCGAGATCTTCCGCTACGCGCAATTCGTATCCGGCAAAGCGATTGAGCGCGCAACGCAGCCGCACGTACGGGATGACCAGCGGGGGCGGAACCTCGCGACGATCGTGACAGTCGGCCACCAGTTCCGCGTCGGGAAGCGCGAACGACGCGCGCTCCAGCCCATGTTCGCGGAGCATCGAAGCGATGGCCGTCAGCGCCGCGTAGGCGATCACCCGATCGTCTCGACCGCACCGGCGCGGGACGCGGAAGGCGACTCGCACAAGCCGCTCTCCCGCCCGCGTCGTCAGGCGCGCGTAGGCAATTCCCTCCCCCAATCCATCGGCGGCGTATCCGAGCTGAGCCTGCACCATAGTGCTATGATATCGAACGTGTGTTCGCGCCGTCAAGACGGCCCGGATCTCGGGCAAGGAGGCTCTCGTAGAGCTCGATCATGCGGCTGACCTGCCGCGCCGCAGAGAACCGCTGCGCGGCGGCTTTGGCGCGCCGCGCGACGGCGGCGTCGGGCACGCGGGGAATATCGCGAAAGGCGCGCGCAAACGCGGCCGGGTCGGGAGCAACGATGCGCGCAGCATCCCCGAGAACCTCGCGGTTGGGCGGGGTGTCGGCGGCGATCACCAGCGCCCCGGCGGCTAGCGCTTCGGCCTGGACCAAGCCCTGCGTCTCGGTCGTACTCGGAAAAACGAACGCGTCCGCGCTCGCATAGAGATCGGGCAACTCGGCCGCCGCGACGACGCCGAGGAAGACCACGCGGTCGGCAACGCCAACGTCGACCGCCAAGTGCTCGAGCTCGTCCCGCTGCGGGCCGTCGCCGGCAATGGCGAGTGCGGTCGCGGGGTCGCCGCTCTCCGCCAGCGCGCGCAGCAGCAACTCGACGTTCTTCTCACGCGCCAGCCGGGTGACGCACACCAGCAGCCGCCCGCCGGAAGGGACGCCAAGCCCGCGGCGCAGGCGCGCTTCGCGCCGTCCCGCCGCAAAGCGATCGACGTCGATGCCGCTCGGTACCACGTCGATCCGGGCCTCCACGCCCAGGTCCCGCAGATGCCGGGCGATCGCGGGCGTCGGGGCGACCACCCCATCGACCAGGTTGCAAAAGGTACGGGTGAGCTGGGAGGCGGCAAAACGCGTCGCCTTCGGCTCGAATGGAATGTAATGCGCGTAGGCTTCGAGCTGCGTGTGGTACGTGTACACGATCGGCATGCCGTAACGCCGCGCATACCGTAAGCCGGCCCAACCGGTTACGAAAAGCGAGTGAACGTGGATCAAGGCCAGACGTTTGATCACGTTGTTGACGTTGCGCCGGCCGACCAGCGGCAACGTTAGGCGATAGGGTGCAGTCGGCAGCGGAAGCGAGGGAAGACGAAACACGTCGCCGTCGCTCCGCGCGCCGCCCGGCATACTTGGTGCAAAGCAGTACACCTCGTGGCCGCGTTCGCGCAAACCCTCGGCGAGCGTCTCGACCGAGGCCACCACGCCGTTGACTGCGGGCCGATAGATCTCGGTAAAAAAGCCCAGGCGGAGGTGACTCACGCGGCTTCCTTCGCCGTTCGCGCCGCGGCCGCTCCAAAAAAGGTCTCTCCTGCGAGAATTGCGACTTTCGGCATAGTGCGAGCAAGCAGCGGGCGTGCTATAGTGCCCGGGTTACCGGTCGCGCACCCAACAAGCGACCATTTTGCGGAACCCTTCGGGTCCGCCACCACGGCGTTTCCTTCCAGGGACCAAGCCCATCAGCACTGGGCTACTATCGCCGATTTACAACCTACTGTTGGTTCAGCCTGCGGCATTCGTGCGCCACTTGCGGTGTGTGCGGTGCGGCCGATGCGGGGCTGGGACAGAAAGGACCTCGGGTTGATAGGACGCGGCCCCCTGCGGCGCAGCCATTTGCTTGCCGCAAGCGTCTTGACCGCCGGCCTGGTGTGGGCCGGTTTTCTCACCTCTCCGTCGCCGGCATATGCAGGCAGCACGGTATCTCACCTCGTGATCTTCAACACCCCGCAGATGACGAGCGAGGCGGAGACCACGGCCGCGACGGTCGGCGATTTTCTGCGCCAACACGGGATCACGATCGCCCTCCGCGATTACGTCTCGCCCGCGGCAGACACGCCGCTATCGGATCGCATGTCGATCGAATATCGTCCTGCGGTCGCCGTAACGATCGTCGACGGAAAGCGTCGCGAACGCATCGTTACCGCTGCGCCCAACGTTGCATCGCTGCTCGCCGCGGAAAATGTTCGTCTCGGGAGATACGACAGCGTCAAACCCGCGCTCAGCGCCGCGGTACCGCCGGGCGGCGTCGTGCGAATCGATCACTATCTGACGTGGCAGCGTATCGAGCATCGTGTGATCCCTGTACCGACGATTCGGCGAGTCGATTTCTCGGTCGTTCCGGGGAAATCGAAAGTTATCAACCCGGGTAGACCGGGCGTGCGTGAAGTCGTCGTTTCATTCATTCAACATCCGAACGGCGACGTACGCGCCACGGTGATCCGGTCGCGCGTTCTACGCAAACCGCATCCCCATATCGTGGCCGTCGGTGCAGCCGAGTCGATGCAAATGGTCGCAACCGCGTATACGCCGTACTGCGGCGGCGGTTGCAGCGGGATCACGGCGACCGGTACGCGAGCGGGTCACGGCGTCGTCGCAGTCGATCCGCGGGTGATCCCGCTCGGTTCGAGGCTTTACATTCCCGGATACGGATACGCGATCGCCGGTGACACCGGTGGAGCGATCGTGGGCTATCGGATCGATCTCGGATTCGAATCCGATCGCGCCGCGGTGAACTTCGGCCGGCGGGCGGTAACGGTATACCGTCTGAAATAAACGCGCGCGCCTTACTGGCGCGGCGAGGTGTGCGTCCACGCAAAAAATTCGGACAGAATTTCCTCATGGACGCCGCAGCGGCGGGACGCATCGCGCGCCTGGCCTGCGAGGACGCGGCGCCCGGCACGCCGGTCGTTGAAATCGGTGCGGGCACCGGGACGCTGACGTTCGCCCTACTCGAAGCCGGTGCGCGCGTCTGCGCGCTGGAGATCGACCCCGCGCTCGTCGCGATCTTGAACGATCGAGGCGACCTCGCTGCCGCCGACATCGTGCGGACTGATGCGATGACCTACGATTATGCCTCCTTCGCGCAAAGCGGTCCGTGGCGAGCGGCGGGCAACCTTCCGTACAATATCGCAACGCCGCTGCTCATGCAATTCGTCGAGATGGAAGGCGGTCCCGAGCGCATCGTGGCGATGATACAGAAAGACGTCGCCGACCGCATCGATGCCAAGCCGAGCACGCCTGCGTACGGTAGTCTTTCGCTCGCCGTGCAGCGGGCGATGCGCGTCGAGCGTGCGTTCACGCTCGGACCGCGCGCGTTCTATCCGGCGCCCAAGGTCGATTCGACGGTCGTTTCACTTACACGCCGAAACGAACCGCTCGTTGCGCCGCACGATCTCGAACTGTTCCGGAAGGTCGTACGCGGCGCGTTCGCGTACCGCCGCAAGACGCTCGTCAACAGCTTGACCCTCGCACTCGGTCTCGACCGCAATGCGATCGCGCAAGCGATTGCGGCGAGCGGCTTACCTGCGGAGTCACGTGGTGAACAACTCGATCTCCAAGCGTTTTGCCGATTGGCCGACCTCCTGGCCCAGCGATAGCTTCCGAAGCGGACCGACGATCGCGCTGCTCGTGATCGTCATCCTTCCGCTGCTCGCTTTCGGTTTGTGGCAGATGCTCCAGTCCGGCGCGGTCCAGATCCCTAAACAAGAACTAGCGAATCCGCTCGTCGTCATCGGCTCGATCCTGCTCACGCTCACGGTCGAAGGCGTGCTCTTCCTCATCGTCCTCGTCACGCTCCCGAAGGTCGCCGGACTCTCGCTGCGGCAGCTCGGTTTTCGCGCGCTTTCGCCGCGCGATCTCGTGGTCGCGTTCTTTGGTTCGTTGGTGATGGCACTGGTCGCCAACGGCGCGGCGTCGCTGATCCAGAGCGCGCTGCATTCGACTGCGGACCAGCAGTCGGTCGCGATGCTGCGCCAACTGCACGATCCGCGGCTGCTCTTTGCTTTCATCACCTTCGCCGTCGTGCTGGCGCCGTTCATGGAAGAGACGATCTTTCGCGCCTTTCTCTTCAATGCGTCACGACGATACTTCGGCTTTTGGGCGGGAGCCGCGATCAGCGGAGCGTGTTTCGGCTTCGTCCACGGCGATCCGATCGCCGCGCTTCCGCTCGCCCTCGGCGGTGTCGTTCTCGCTTTCGTCTATTATCGCACCAACAACATCTTCGCCTCGATGATCACTCACGGGCTTTTCAATTCATACACGATCATCGCGCTGCTTGTTTTTTCACCGCAAGTCGTGAAATGATGCGCGTCGCGGTCGACGCCTGGAATTTGGTCGACGATCGCCGCGGGATGGGGCGCTACGTGCGCCGGGTGCTCGATGATTGGCACGACGAAGCGGATCTCGAAGTCACGCTGATCGTGCGTAAGTCCGAGCACGTGCCTCTTCTCGAACGCGAACTCTCCTACGCGGTGCGGACCGATGCTCGCGGCCGTTACGACGCGGCGTGGTATCCGTGGAACGCGCTGCGCTTTGCGGTCCGCGGCGCGCGCAGCGTGGCGCTCTTTCACGACGCCTTCGCCTTTACGCAGCCGCATTCCCAATGGATCGCGCGCCTGCGCGAGCAGCGGCCGATCCGGCGCGCGATGCGCCGCGCCGACGTGCGAACGGCCAATTCGTATTGGTCCGCGCGCGAGCTCGCCCGCGTTTTCCGCGTCGATTCCGCTTCGTTCAAGGTGATTCATCCGGTGCCCGACCCGTATTGGAAGCCGGTGGAGCCGCCGCGCCGGGCACCGTACATTCTGGTCGTCGGCGGCCCCGAAGAGCGCAAGAATCTCGCCACGCTCGTACGCGCGTTCGAACGCGCATTTGCCGCGGGCGAATGCGAACTCGTGATCGCGGGAAACACGCCGCTTGCGACGGTTCAGCCGAACGACGAGGAGCTGCGCTGCTTGTATAGCGGCGCACTCGCGGTTGCGGTGCCTTCGAGCGCCGAAGGCTACGGCTTGATGGCGGTCGAGGCGATGGCCTGCGGCGCACCGGTGATCGCCAGTAACGCGAGCGCCCTCCCCGAGGCGTGCGACGGCGCCGCGATGCTCGTGGCGCCGTTCGACGTCGAGGCATGGGCGAGCGAGCTGCAGCGGCTCGCGCGCGACGGCGGGCTCCGCCACACGCTGCGCGCGCGATCGCTCGCGCGCGCCGCCCGTATCGACCGGCACGCGCCGGCACGGCTCACGCTCGGAGTGTTGACGGGCGCGCTGACGGCGCGCTGAGAGGACTTGAGAATCAGCACCCGGTGCGGCTGGACGGATACCTCTTCGCATCCCACAAGTCCGCGGGAGCGGTACCGGATCCCCGGTGTATTTGATTGTGACTCGAATTGCACACGGTGCAGATCACCTGATTGCCCTGATGTCCGATCGTCATGTAGTTTCCGCCTTGCATATCGGCTCGCATCAGACCGTAGTTGATGTTGCACAGCATGCGGGCTACGGTCGTCGATTGAACTTGGACACCGTACGATTTGGTCCAGCTCAGGCTGCCGCTTCGCTCCCCCGGAGCGAGGTTGAGGGTCTGGATACTCAGCCCGGGTGCGCGAACGAACACCGGGACCGGAAGAAAGTTGTAGATTCTGGCCGCAAACGCGGGTTGGACCGCGAGGAGAAACGCTGCGGCAACAACGCTGCAGCTAAGAGCGAGTCTCTTCACAAGAGCCCTCCGATAGAAAGCAACAGATGGCCCATTCTACCACGAAACGAACGGCAACCCGCTAATCGTCCGTGGTTTGGTCGACGATAGCCCGCAAGCGTTCGATGAAGCGCGACGGTGCGAAGGATTCCGCATGCGCGCGCAGGCGGGCCGGATCGTATCGGCGCGGATCGAAGGTGCGCAAGACCGCAGCCAGCGATTGCGCGCTGGCTCGATCGAAGAACGCACCGGTCTCGCCCTCGATCACCGTCTCACGGGCGCCCCCTGCGCGAAACGCGATCGTCGGACGGCCGGCCGCGGCGGCTTCGATCGGCACGAGCCCGAGATCTTCTTCCCCGGGTACGATCGCGGCGATCGCGTCGCCCATCAAATCGTTTATCGCCCGGTCGTCGAGGAACCCCAGCATCGTCGTCGTCGTTCCGCGCGCGCGCTGCCGCAGCTGCGGCATCGCCGGTCCGTCGCCGGCGACGAAAAGCTTCACGCCGGCAAGCGCAGCCGCGTCGATCGCCAGGTCGATGCGCTTGTACGGCAACAAGCGCGACGCGATGAAAAAGTAATCGCCCGCGCCGCTTCCGACGGTAAAGCGATCGACGTCTGCGGGCGAATGCAGTACGTCGGCATCACGGTTATAGAAATCGCGCACGCGCAGCGCAACCGTGCGGCTGTTGGCTACGTATCGGGTCGGCCGTGTCGCGGCTTCGAGATCCCAACGGACCAGCGAATCCACCATCGGCCGGGCAAAGCGCGCCAAACCAAATCCCCCGACGTACCGTTCGTAATCGAACAGAAACCGGCTGACGGTGTGGATGAAACAGACATGTCGCGCGCCGGCGCGAAAGCGCACGCCCTTGGCCCATGCGCTGGTCGAGCTGATGATGAGATCGTATGCGTTTAGGTCGAAAGCTTCGAACGCTCGCGGATAGAGCGGCGCGAAATAGCGAAAGCTCCGATTGGCGGTGGGAATCCGCGCGAGGAACGACGTGTGCACACGTTCGGGTGCGATCAGATCGCCGACCGTTGCCCTGTCGTAGAGCGCGGTATAAATCGGGGCCTGCGGCCACGCGCGAGCGATATGCGCGAAAACGCGTTCCGCACCGCCGCGCTGATTTAAATAATCATGAACCAGCGCAACGCGAATAGGCTCAGGAGTCCTCTCTCGGGAGGACCAACGCGATCGTTGGGTTGGTCAGATATTCACGTGCCACGCGCTGCAGATCGGCCGGCGTGGTCTGCGCGATGGCGTCGAGCGTGCGCGAGAGGTAGTCGGGCTGCTGACCCGCTTCGTCGTACACGACCGCGAGCCAAGCGCGCGCCTCCAGCGTGTTCGTGCTGCTGATGAAATCACCCGAGGCCATCGCCTTGAATTGATCGATCGAACCCTCGAGCTTGGTGGAAGCGAGAATGCTCGCGATCGAGAGCGCGGTCGAGAAAGAGCGGTTCGGATTCCCGATCCCGCCGTTCACGTAGAGGACGAGATTCGGCTCGGGATTCTCGTACTGATAGAGCGTACCGACCGCACGCGAAGCGTAGGTCGGCGATACGACGCCCGGGACATCGGCCATATCGGAGAGCGTGCGCTGCATGAACGTCGCGAGCACGAGCATCGGTCCGAAATCTTTGCTGGCAACCGACGGCGCGGGATACTGCGCGATCAGCCACGGCGCCGCGATATCGCGTTCGGCGACCAGTTGCCGCGAGGCGCCCTCGAGTTTTGGCAGCTTCACGCTCACCGGCGAGGTGCTGCCTTCGGCCAGGGTATTCCCGAACTGCTCGAGCGTACCGGCAGCCAGCGCATCGATGCGCCCCGCCGCGCTCACATACGAACCGCCCCGGCGATAATACGTTCCGTAGAACGAACGCACGTCGTCGGGTCCGAGTTGGGCAAGCGCCGCCGGAAGACCGAGCTCGGGCAGACCGGCGTTGGCGGACGTTGCGAGGGTCGAACTGAGCATGTCGAGTCCGACCTGAAACGCGATTTGCTGGTTCTCGGCGATGCGCGCGATCAATTTCGAGCGCGCCGCGCGCACGGTCGCGGCATCGAACGCCGGTGCCGCGAGCGCGGTGCGCGCAAGGGCCAGCACGCGGTTCGCATCCTCGGGCAGCGACTCGATCTCGAAGCGCACGTCGGTCGGATCGATCGTGAAGGCGATCGAGCCCCCTGCTCCCGCGATCGCATCTTCGAGCGGGACGCCGTTCACCGGCGTCAGCACGATCGTTTGGGCGGTCAGCGCAGCTACGCCGTTCTGTGAGAGCGACTGGCGGTCGAGCCCGGCGCGTACGACGTACACGACGTGAAGCAGCGGCGCAGCCGAATCTTGTTGGGTGATCATCGTGACGCCGCCGTTGCGCGTGACGACCGGGACGGAGCCGGCAGGGGGCGTAACGGACGGTGCGGCGGCAAGCAGTACGAAAGCCGCGAGCGCGGCAAGAATGAATTTCACGAGGCCGATTCCTTACTCGTCGCGGTGATCAGGTGAACGACGACCGGATGAGCGAGATATTTCTTGACGACCGAGGCGACGAATTGCGGATCGAGCGAACGCGCTGTTTTCCAGTACGTGCTTTCATTTTGACTCGGCGCGTAATTGCCGTTTCCTTCGGCGTAATACCACCCCAGGTTGTCCGCCTGTTCGATGGGGGTTTGCGTGTCGGAGGCAAGATGATATAAGAACGCCTCACGCGCCGCGGCGAACGATGCGGGATCGAGCGGCTGCTCGAGCTTCGCGATCGCCGCGAGCACTTGCGCCTCGATCGCATCCGGCTTCGAGCCGCCGATGGTAACGAGCATGACCCCCGGATCGTGCAGCGTGATGAACTGCCCGTTTACGTACTGATCGCTCGTAGGATCGATCTCTTTGCTCACGAGGCCGGTCTGGTCGCGGAAGAGATAGTCGGCGATAAAGTCCATCGCGGTCGCCGCGCGCTCGTCGCTAATCGGCGGGCCGGACCACGCCAGGCCCTCGCCGGAAACCGCGGCGGTGATCGTACGATCGGCCGGCGTGCCGGCCACCGTCGAGCCGATCGGTGATTCGGCCGGTCCCGGTGTGCCGTCGGTGATCGCGCCGAGCAGCGAGGCATCGACGTTACCCGCGAGCGTGAACGTTGCGTTCGATGAACGGAATGCGCGTTTCGCGAAGGCATTGAGCTGTGCGAGCGTGATGTCTTTGACGTCGGTCACGTCGGCGGGAATCGGGGGATAATGTGCCGGGCCGGCCGCAAAGAGCTGCGCGAAGAGCGCGTCGTGCAACAGATCGTCGGACGAATAGTGCTCCTGCGCGCTCAGCACGGCGACGTCGGTATCGGCGATCTTGAACGCGTCCTCGTCGATCGCCGGCGCGAAGTACGCCGCGCTCATCGCCGCAACCACGCGGCGTGCGGCGGAAGCGGGTACGCTCGCGCTCACGCCGACCAGATCGGGATAGACGTTGATCGTGAGGCGCCCACCCAGTGAACGCACCAAGCTCACCAGCGATCTCCCGCTCTCGAGCGTCGTCGCAGCTGCGGCCGTCGCGGCCAAGCGCGAGATGCCGGGCGAGTCATTGTCATACCCGGCCCCGGGCGCCCGAAACCACACGTCGACCGCCGCCGAGGCGAGCGTCGCGTCGCGATCGATCAGATAGTTGCCCCCGTGCGGGAGCGGACCGGCCGAAGGTTCGCCGGCTGCAGACGCGGCCAGCGGCGCGAGCATCAGGGCCAGCGCCGCTGCGAAAAGGAGTGGCCGGCGCATCAGGCCGGCTCCGGCCGAATCGTGGGCGGAATGCGCGAAGGCTTCTCGCGCTGCGGCTCCTCGGGAGGACGCTCCGGCGGGCCGGAGTCCGAGGCGACCACGCTGCCTCCCGAGTCGTTGCGATCGTAGGGCTTGTTCTCGAGGATCGCGCGAACTTCTTCGGCGTCGACCGTTTCGTATTCGAGCAGTGAGCGGACCATGCGCTCGACTTTATCCCAGTTCTCTGTGAGAATCGTGCGCCCGCGGTCATAGCACGACTCGATGATCCGGCGCACCTCGGCGTCGATCTTGCTCGCGACCTCCTCCGAGTAGTTGCGCTCCTCGCCGAAATCGCGTCCAAGAAACACCTGGTGGCTTCCTCGTCCGAACTGAATCGGACCCAGATCGCTCATCCCGTACTGCGTCACCATCCGGCGCGCAAGTTCGGTCGCTTTCTGAAAATCATTGCTCGCACCGGTGGTGACGTCACCGAACTGAATCTCCTCGGACAGACGTCCGCCGAGCGCCATCGTGATCTGGGCGAGCAGTTCTTCGCGCGTCATTTGATGACGGTCGTCCTCCGGCAGCGACCAGGTGATGCCCAGCGCCATGCCGCGCGGGATGATCGTCACTTTGTGCACCGGGTCGGCTTTGTCGAGCAAGCCTCCAAGAATTGCGTGACCCGACTCGTGGTAGGCGGTGTTCTCCTTCTCCTTCGCGCTCATCACCGTGGACTTGCGCTCCGGGCCGACCATGACGCGGTCGATCGCCTCGTCGCAGTCATTCATCTCGATGACGTTCTTGTTCTTGCGCGCAGCAAGCAGCGCAGCTTCGTTGAGCAAGTTCTCGAGATCTGCGCCGGAGAAGCCGGGCGTGCGTTTGGCCAGTGTCTCCAGCGAGACTTCTTTCGAAAGCGGCTTGTTGCGAGCGTGCACCTCGAGTATCTTCTCGCGGCCGCGGAAGTCGGCCCGATCGACGACGATCTGCCGGTCGAACCGGCCCGGACGCAGCAGCGCCGGATCGAGGACGTCGGGACGATTCGTCGCTGCAATCAAGATGACGCCCGTATTTTGATCGAAGCCGTCCATCTCGACCAGCAACTGATTCAGCGTTTGCTCCCGCTCGTCGTGCCCGCCGCCCAAGCCCGCGCCGCGTTGCCGCCCCACCGCGTCGATTTCATCGATGAACACGATGCAGGGCGCCGATTTCTTGGCCTGATCGAAAAGGTCGCGCACGCGCGACGCACCGACGCCGACGAACATCTCGACGAAGTCCGATCCGGAGATCGAGAAGAACGGAACGCCCGCTTCGCCCGCGATCGCGCGCGCGAGCAGCGTCTTACCCGAACCAGGCGGTCCGAGCAGCAGCACGCCCTTGGGGATACGCGCGCCCAGCGCCTGATACTTCTTGGGATACTTAAGGAAGTCGACGATCTCTCCCAGCTCTTCCTTGGCCTCGTCGACACCGGCCACATCGGCAAAAGTCACTTTGGGACGGTTTTCGCTCATCATCTTCGCGCGCGAGCGGCCGAACGAAAGCGCTTGGCTGCCGCCGCTCTGCGCCTGCCTCAAGATAAAGAAGAATAGGGCGGCGATCAGCAGCAGCGGCGCGATGCTGACCAAGCTCGAAACCAGCCCGCTGTTCGTCGGCTGCTCGAAGCCGTACTTGCCGTTTTTGATGTGCTTCGAGAGCTGCTGCGAAAACGAGCTGTCGGTATTCGGCAGCGTCACGTCGTACTTGGTCCCATCGCTAAGCTCGCCCGACGCCTCCAAGCCCACGGCGTGGAACGAACTCACCTGGTTCGACTCGAGCTTCTGATAGAAGACGCCGTAATCGAGGCGCGTAACGCCTTCGCCCGGCTGCATCAGCTTCTCCACGACGAAGAAGACGATCAGCACTGCGGCGACGATGAGAAGGATGGAACGGAGATGTTTGCTCACTTATTTTCCCTTTGACTGACAGTGCACTTCGCGCACTGTCTGGTGCTTCGGCTCACTTCCGCCACTTCGCGGCGGAAACTCGCCTGCGCACCCCCATCGCGACTTCGCGCGAAGGGACCCCCCTTAGACTAACGACACACTTCGCGTATCGTTTTGGCGCTTCGGCTCACTTCCGCCACTTCGCCGCGGAAACTCGCCTGCGCACCCCCATCGCGACTTCGCGCGACGGGACCCCCCTTAAATCAACGACACACTTCGCGTGTCGTTTTGGTGCTTCGGTTCACTTCCGCCACTTCGCGGCGGAAACTCGCCTGCGCACCCCCATCGCGACTTCGCGCGACGGGATCCCGACGGCTTGGCACGAGCCTCCGACGGGTATCCACCTCTTAAACCACGATACCCGGGCCATCGTTTCCTTAGTCGGCAGGCTCCTCACACAGGTTTAACCCTCGAGAAAGACCTCTGGTCGAAGCTGCGCAAGGTACGGGAGGTTCCGGAACATTTCCTGGTAGTCGAGCCCGTAACCTACGACGAACTCCTCGGGCACCTGGAGACCGACGTACTCCAGCGGTACGTCCACCAGACGGTGATACGGCTTATCGAAGAGCACACAAGCGCGAAGGCTGGCCGGATTGCGCTCCCCTAGTAACGCGCGCAGGTACGCCAGTGTGAGACCATTGTCGATGATATCCTCGACGATCACGACGTGCCGCCCGGTTATCGGCTCGCTCGCGTCCTTCAGAAGTCGCACCTCGCCCGAGGACCGCGCGGCGTTGCCGTAGCTCGAAACGCTGATATAATCGACCACGATCTCAGCGGGGCCATCTGCGATCGCGGAAATCGCGCGCGAAAGATCGGCGCTCACGTAGAGCGCGCCCTTGAGCACGCCGAGCAGCGTGACCGGGAGGCGGCGATGATCTTCCGCGATCTCGCGCGCCAACCGGGCGATTGCCACGCCGATTTCCTCGGCGGAGAAGAGTTCCTTCGCAATGCTCGTCTCGTAGTCGTCGGTTATCTTCATCACTACCCGCCGTTCGTCGTCAACGCTCGCGGACGATAAGGCCGCGTTCGACCCGCAGCTCGACGCCTTTCTTCATATGAAAGCTGCCGGTGCCGCCGCGTTCGATCGCCCGCACGACGGCTTCGACGTGCTCGAAGTCCACGTCTTGCAGCCCCTCTTGAGCGGCAAGGGTCGCCCGCACGTCGCGCCGCAAATCCGAACGCGAGGTACCGGCCAACTCGTCGCCGAGCAGTTCGGCGGTACGAGCGACCGCCGCGTCGAGTCCGGGAAAGAGCGGCCGCAGCGCGTCCAAGGCGGCGCGCAGCGCGTTGCGCCGCAGCCCGCGATCGGCGTTGCCGGGATCGACCGCATAGGGCAGGGCGTGCATATGTGCGGCTGCTCGCAGCTCCTGCGACGCTGTGCGGAGAAGCGGCCGCACTAAGTCGATTCCCGGGGCCAGGGCACGGCGTGCCCGCATGCCCGCCAAGCCGTCGGGACCCGCGCCGCGCAGAAGCGCGAGCAGCACGGTTTCGCTCTGGTCCTCGCGATGGTGCGCGGTCGCAATCGCGCTCGCGCCGGCCTCGCGCGCGATCGCGAGCAGCGCGTCGTAGCGCGCCTCGCGCAATGCGGCCTCGTCGCGTGCGCAACCATCGAGCGCGGCGATCCGTACCGGCAACCCAAAACTCGCGGCCGCGCGCAGCACGACGCATTCGTCTTGCCATGCCGATTCGCGCGTGCCGTGATTGACGTGCCCGAGGATCAGATCCAATTCCATCGGTTTGCGCACGGCGTTCAGCGCATAGGCTAGCGCAACCGAGTCCGCGCCGCCGCTGCACGCGATCACTACGCGCTCCCCGCGCCGGACACTCCCGCCGCGCTCGATCGTTTGCTCGATCGAAGCGTGCGGTTTAGCGCCGCGCATGCCGTGCCAGCTCCCGCTCCACGTCGCGCTTTGCGATGTCCTCGCGCTTGTCCCAGAGCTTCTTGCCGCGCGCCAGGCCGAGTTGCACCTTCACCTTGCCGCGCGTGAAATACATCCGCAGGGGTACGATCGTGAGCCCCTTCTCCTTCACCCGCGCTTCGAGCGATGCGATTTGTTCCTTGTGCAGCAGCAGTTTGCGCGGCCGGTTCGGATCGACGTTCGAGAAACTACCCTGTTTGTACGGCGGAATGTGCATGCTCATCAGCCAAGCTTCACCGTCGCGAAAACGCGCGTAGGCTTCGTTCAAGCTCACGCCGCCGGCGCGAATGGACTTCACCTCGGTCCCGGTCAGCGCCAGTCCGGCTTCGAGCGAATCGAGGATGTGATATTCGTGCCGCGCCCGCCGGTTATCGATCGCCGGCTCGTTCCGGCGCTTGGCCTCTTCCTTGACGACGGTCCGTGTTTGTTTGGACTTAGCCATTTGAAAAGGCGCGCCTAATCAACATTTCCCCAAGATGTGCTGCGGCGATCGTTGACGGCGTCCAGCGAACCCTTGGAGACGAATTTACCTTCGGCGTCGACAAGCACCGTGCCCGACTCGTCGAGCACGCACGCTTCGACGCCCAGCACGTTGCGGCGCTGCCACGCGATCCGGCCGGTCACCGCGACCGGCTCGTCGATCGGCACCGGCTTGCGGAAGCGCACGTTGACGCTGGCGGTCACGCCGCGATGCCCGGCGGCGCCGGCCGCGTGCGCCATCGCTTCATCCAGCAGACACACGACGATCCCACCGTGCGCGATCGCACGCCAACCTTGAAAATCGCGCGCCAGCGTCGTGTGCGCGCGTACGCCCTCACCCGCCGGCTCGAATTGCAAATGCAGCCCGATTGCGTTCTCGGGCCCGCACCCGAAACAGTTGCCGTCGTCGAAGGGCGCGCTCACCGTCCCGACTCCAAACGCATCGCCAAATACTCGGGCAGGTGCGCTTCATGAATCTTCTCCTGCACTTCGCGAATCGGGTATGGATAACGCACCCACTCAACCGAGCGGCGTTCGGGCTCATAGAACACGAACGAGGCCTCGGGATTGAGGTCGCGCGGCTGACCGATGCTGCCGACGTCGATGATGTAGCGCCGACCCTCTTCGAGCTTGAGCGCGCCGCCGTGCTGCATGTGCCGGTGACCGACGCTGCCGTCGGGTTCTTGCACCCAATATTCGGCGATGTGGGTGTGTCCGATGAAAACCAGCGGCGCATCGGTGTTGGCAAAAGCCTTGGCCGCGGTGCGCTTGTCGAGAATGTATTCGAAGTAATGAACCGGAGCACCGTGCACCATCAGAAACTCCGGATAGCGAATTTCATAGGACAGTCCGTTGAGCCAGGCGCGGTTCTCGTCGGTAAGCACCCTTTGGGTCCAGGCGATCGCCGCGCGCGCCGCGTCGTTGAAGTATTCGACGCCGAAATTCTCGAGTGCAGCCAAATCGTGGTTGCCAAGCACCGCGTGTTTGAGGCGCGTGCGGAGGAGTTCGAGACATTCGTTCGGGTTGGGTCCGTAACCGACGACGTCCCCGAGACAGAGGATCTCGTCGTCTTCGCGCATGAGCGCGAGCGCGCGCTGAAGCGATTCGATGTTGCTGTGGATATCGGAGATGACCGCGTACCTCATGCGGAGACGCTCGGCACCGCCGCGAGGACCTCGCGGAAAGCGCGTGCGAATGCCTCGCGCTGCGGCGGCGTTCCCGCGCTGACCCGTACGAATCGGTCGAGCGGCGGCAGGCCCGGTTTACGAATCCAAACCCCGCGTGCGAGCAGTTCATTCATCACCGTCGTCGCCCGCGCCGCATCACCCAGGTCGATGCAGACGAAGTTGGTGGACGAATCGATCGCGCCCAGGCCGAGTTCACGCGCAAGCGCGTAATAATCCCCGCGCGCCGTCGCGACCGCGTCGACGACGTGCCGCCGGAACGGCTCGTCGGCGAGCGAAGCGAGCGCGCCGATCTGGGCGTTGCGGTTGACGCCGTACTGCAGACGAATCTTCTGTAAGATGCCGTTCACCCGCTCGGAAGCGATCGCGTACCCGATGCGTCCTCCGGCCATGCCGTAGGCTTTGGAAAACGTGCGCGTTCGAATCAGGCGATCTTCCACGTACATCGGCAAGAGCGCCGCCTCGTCGACGAAGTCGGCGTACGCTTCGTCGAGCAAAAAGACCGCGTCGCGAGGGAGCGCTTCGAAAAGGCGCAGCATCGCGTCTTTGCCCGCGAACGTCCCGCTCGGGTTGTCGGGATTGGCAACGTAGACGACCGCCGCGCGCTCGCGCGCGGCAACGGCGGCAAGCTGGTCGAAGTCGAGGCGTCCGTCCGGAAGATAGTCCGCGAAGACGAGGCGGCCGCCGTAGCCGTGGACGTGATAATTGAAGGTAGGATACGAGCCGCGTGTCGTGAGCGCGGCGCCGCCCGGCGCGACGAACGCGCGCACGACCAGCCCCATCAGATCGTCGATGCCCGCACCGACGAGAACCTCCTCGACCCGGCAACCATGCTTTCGCGCCAGCGCCTCGCGCAGCTGATACGACTCGGGATCGCCGTACCATGAAAGCCGCTCGAGCTCGGCCGCCATCGCGGCAACGGCGTTGGGCGACGGCCCGAACGCGCTTTCGTTGGCGCCGAGCCGGACGAGTTCCGATCGCCCGGTCTCACGCATGAGCTGTTCGGGTCCGATGAACGGCGTCATGGGCGCGATCGCATCGATCGCGGGTGCAGGGCGAATCACCGGTATTGTGTACCTCCGTGCAGTTGCAACATCCTAGCGTGGTAGGCCGGCGGGCCTAGATGAACCGGTGTACCGCGACACGCGATCCCATCTCCAAGGTTTCGGTTTCTTCCGGCGCGATCACGTATCCATCGGCGGCCGCGGTCAGACTGACGACGGAGGAACGCAGCGCCAGCGGGAGGGCACGCCACCCTTCCTCCCCCGGTTCCAGCCGGACCGGCACGTACCACGTCCAACCCGCGCGAGTCCGGACTTCGCCGGCGAGCGTGGCGGGAACCGTCACGATCGGAACCGGCGCACCGGCCAGCGCGCCGATGATCGGCGCCAGAACCGCTTCGAGAATGACCAGTGCGGAGGTCGGGTTGCCGGGAAGGCCGATCACCGGTTTGGATCCGGCCGCCCCGAGCGCGGTCGGCTTTCCCGGTTTCACCCGCAGACCGTGCACGATCACACCCGGTGCTCCAAGCGCATTGATGGCTGCGGGCGTACGATCCGCGTCACCTACGGACGAACCGCCGGTGACGATCGCGGCATCCGCTTCCGCAAGTGCTCGACGCAGCGCGCGCTCCAGTGCGCCGGGCACGTCGGAAACGGTCGCGCCGTGGAAGGGCTGCGCGCCCATGCCCTGCAGCGCGCCGGCGATCGCGTGCCGATTCGAATCGCGCACCTGTGCGGGCGAGGGATGCATCGCGGGCGGCACCAACTCATCGCCGCTCGAAATCACCGCGATACGCGGGCGTGGAAAGACCGGCACGAGCGTAATCCCCAACGTCGCCAGCACGCCCATCTGCGGCCCGCCGATCCGCGTTCCGGCTTCGAGCACGCGGGTTCCGGCGCGCATGTCGCCGGCAGGCGGGTTGACGTTGGTGCCGGCATCGAGCGCGTCGTCGACGTACACCACCTGCGATCCAGCCAGGCGCGCGTCTTCGACCGCCACGACCGCATCCGCACCGTCGGGGACGACGCCGCCGGTGGGGATGCGCACCGCCTGGCCGGGAGCCAAGTACGATCCCCACGGATGGCCCATCGCGATCGCGCCGACGATCGAAAACGAGCCCGGCGCGCGCTCCGCGGCGATCGCAAATCCGTCCATTGCCGAACGCGGGGCCATCGGATAATCGGCATCGGCGAGGACGTGCTCGGCGAGAACGCGGCCGCACGCATCCTCGAGCCGCACGCGCTCGAACGCGCGCGGCGCAACCGCGACGCGCGTGAGAAACGTCGCAACCGCCTGGGCGGGCGACAAAAGATTTTTTTCGAGAAAGACGAAGCCGCGCTGTTCCATGCTCGATATCGCTCTTGTTCGACGCGATCCCGATCGCGTGCGCCGTTCGGCACAGCGTCGCGGGATCGACGCGTCATTCGTCGATGAGCTTCTGCATCTGGATGCACGGTACCGCTCCGCACTCGCGCAAGCCGAGCGATTGAAGGCTGAGAAGAATCTGCTGACGGCAGAAATCGGAAAGGCGGCCGACAAGGCGGTCGCCGCCCGCGAATTGCGTCCTCGACTCGACAGCCTTTCGGCCGCGATCGCGCAAGCGGACGAAACCGCCAAGGCGCTCGCGCCCGACGCGCCCGGTTCGCCACTACGCGTCATCCTCGAAAACACCCCGAACGTACTCGACGATTCCGTTCCGGACGGGAACGATTCGTCGCACAACGTTCTCCTGCGCTCCTGGGGCGAGCCGACGCCGTTCACGTTCCAACCCAAAGCGCATTGGGAGCTCGGGGAGGCGCTCGACGTGCTCGATTTCGAGCGCGCCGCCAAACTTTCGGGCAGCCGCTTTTCGGTGCTGAAAGGTAAGGGCGCGCGGTTGCACCGCGCGATCGCGCAGTTCTTTCTCGACCGCGCGGTCGAGCGCGGCTACGTCGAGATCGCGCCGCCGCTCCTGGTGACGCGCGAGACGATGTGGAGCACGGGCCAGCTCACGAAATTTTCGGACGCGATGTTTCTCGATCCCGAAGCCGATCTGTTCATGATTCCGACCGCCGAGGTTCCGCTCACCGCGCTGTACGGAAACGAGATCCTCGACATCGCCGGCCTCCCGCGCAAGCTCACGGCACACACGCCGTGCTTCCGCAAGGAAGCCGGCGCGGCCGGGAAGGATACGCGCGGGCTGATTCGTCAGCACCAGTTCGAAAAAGTGGAACTGGTTTGGCTCACGCCGCCGGAAGACTCGCCGGACGCGCTCGAACGGCTCACCGCCGACGCGTCGGCATTGCTCCAAGAACTCGAGCTGCCGTACCGCACGATGCTGCTCTGTGCCGGCGACGTCGGATTCAACAGCGCCAAGACGTACGATCTCGAAGTTTGGCTACCGAGCGCAAACGGGTATCGCGAGATCAGCTCGTGTTCGAATTGCACCGACTTTCAAGCGCGCCGCGCTGCGATCCGCATGCGCCGCGATCCCGCGGCGAAACTCGAATACGTTCACACGCTCAACGGCTCGGCGCTCGCCGTGGGACGCACGTTCCTCGCCATCCTCGAGAACTATCAGCGTGCGGACGGCTCGGTCGCGGTTCCGCGCGCGCTAGTGCCCTACGCCGGCTTCGAGCGCATCGGCTAAGGCGTCCACCGCCGGCGAACGCTTCGGCGGCGTAAACCCCGCCGGGAAATACGCCTCGATGCGGACTCGCGTTCGCGCGATCGCTTCGGATTCGAAGCTCGCGCGGACGCGCTCCTGGTTGATCGTCCCGAACCCGGCTTCGAGCGTGCGCGCGGCGCGATCGTCGAGATAGATGTTGGCCCCGAGCGTGCGCTCGAAGCCCTCGCGCACGCGCTCGTACGCGGCATCGATTGCGAGCGGCAGCACGACGTCACGATGCGGCCGCAGGCCGATCGGTGAACGCTCCGGCTTACGGACACCGATCGACACGAGGAGATCGCGGAGAAACGAGCTCACCTCGCCATGATCCACGCGGCGGCCAGGCCGAGCACGCAGAGTACACCGAGGACCGCGGCGGGAATGACGCTCTGGGAACGGCGTGTGAACGCGACCGTATAGACGGCTTTGAGCAGGTTGTTCGACGACGCTGCGATGACGATCGCCACCGCCGAGAGCGCCAGTCCGACGCTGGCGGCACCGCTTTGCGCCAGGCTCACGACGAACGGGTCGACGTCGGTGACGCCCACCACCGCCGCAAGCGCAAGGACGCCGTGGGCACCGGCGTGTGCCTGCACCCACTTCGAGAGCAGCGAGATCGCGATCAAAAGCACCGCGAAGACGGCCGCGGTGCCAAGGCGCAAGGGATTGGACGGCGCAACCGCTCGCGTCTTTATCCCCGCCGCGCGCGCGGCAAAAGCTCCGGCGATAACGGCAGCGACGATCCCGAGCGCGAGGAGCGGCACGACGACGGCACGCGCCAACGGGAAGTTGAAAATGGCGACGATCACGACCATGCGCACGTACATCATCGCGGTCGCCGCCACGATGCCCGCAGTGATTTCGGGCATTACGCCTTCATCGCGCGCGGTGCGCGCCAACACGACGGTGGTCGCCGTCGATGAATAGAGACCCCCGAGCGTGGCCGCGACGAGTATGCCGCTCGACGGCAGCACATAGCGCTGCAGCACGTAGCTCAGGTATGAAAGGGTCGACACGGCGACGACCGCCAGCCACACGTTGAACGGCGTGATGTTCGTGTGCGGAATCGGCGGGGCGCCATACAACAGCGGCAATACCACGCCGACCAGCAGCAGGAATTGGCCGAGCGTGATCGCTTCCTCCTCGGGCACCCGCGCCACCAACGCGTGCAGCCACTTGCGCGAGCCGACGAGCAGCACGGCCCCCACCACCAGCGCGAACGAGGTCCACAGCGGCTGCGTCAGCGCCACCGGTCCGAGAACGTAGGCGATCAAGACGCACACCGGGATGATCAAGGGCCCGTCGACCGGCTTGCGGCTCCCGCTGACGACATTTCGAATGTAGAGAAATACCCATGTGCCCAGCACGAACAAGCCGGCTATGAACGCGAGCAGGTAATGCGGTTCGATCAGGTAGAGTGCGGCGCCGGTGAGCGAAAGGAGCGGAAACGTGCGTATCCCGCCCGGTACCGGAGGATCCTCGCTCCCGAAAAATTCTTCGAACGCAAACCCGAAGAAGAGCGAAAGCCCGAGGAGGACGGCGTAATTCACATGCCGCGCCAGATTTCGCGCACGGTCGTGCTGCGCTCGACGGCCTCGACGTCACGATAGCTTGCGCCGGCGAAGTCCATCGACGGATTGGTGACGCCGTACCAGAAATGCTCGTTCTTGAAGTGGTGCCAGAGATGGTACTTCTTCACGAACCGGCCGAACGTCGTCTTGGGCGTAAAGGGAATGTGGGCCACGTAGTGCACCCATTCGTAATAGAACAGCGCGCAAACGCTGCCGAATGCGAGCGAAAACGCGAACGGCAGATTGCGCGTGATCGCGGCGTAGAGACCGAAGTAGAGCAGCGTCGTAGGCAACACGAACCACAGCGGCAGGAACAGAAGTTCGAGCTTGGGCGGATCGATGTGGTGATCGTAGTGGAGCCGGTGCTGCAGTTTCAGAAGCCACGGTGCCTTCGAGGGCTGCGCGTGAAAGAGAAACCGGTGCGTCGTGTATTCGGAGACGAAAAACACTGCGGCGCCGATCAGCGCACCCGAAAGAGCGAACGGGACCGCGCCGAGCGCGAAGGCGGCGATTGCCGCGAGGATGACGAGAGCTAAGACCGCGTTACTTCCATGCCGGAAGAACGTGGCGATCATCCGCCGTCCTTGATGAGATCGATCAGACGCTGCCGGTCCAGAAACCGAATGTGGCCGCGCTCGCGCTTGAGCAGCCCGCGGCTCTCGAGATCGGCGATTGCGCGCGCCGCGACTTCCTTGACCGTGCCCGCCGCCGCGGCAATCTGCGCCTGCGTCATGTGGGGCAGCGGTGCGCGGGCAGCGCTCAGTCCGCGTTCGGGCATCGCAAAGGGCACGAGCACTTGCGCGATACGCGCGATGATCGGCATCGTCGCTTGCGTCGAGAGCGCCTGCATCAAGTCACGCGAGCGCTGCGAGCTCACCCGCCCGAGCGCAAGAAGCATGCGCGGATGACGCTCTCCGGCTTCGAGAATTGCGCGGCGCGAGATCCGCAGGTATCGCGCGACCTTCGAGAGCGCGATCACGCGGCAGGCTGCCGGCGCCTCGTCGAAGAGTTCGAGCTCGCCGAAGAGTTCGTAGGGGAAAATCTCTTCGTAAATACGCGGACGCCCGTTGCCGTTGCCGCTAGTCAACGCCAGCGTGCCCTCGAACACGAGACCGACGTACGGCCACTCGGTGTTTTCCGGAACGATCGTTTGTCCGCGCCGAGTCGTGTGCATGCTCGCTTCGGCAGCCAAACGCTGGCGTTCCGCCTCGTCGAGCGTGGCGAACACCGGCGCGCGTTTAATGATACCGGCGGGCGAAGGCAGCTCGGACTCGGCGGTTGCCCGGGTGAAGTGGATAACCCACTCGCGATCCCCGACCCGGCGGTGCTCGACGATCATCTGGTGCTGGCGATCTTGTTCGATGCGGCTTGCCAGGCCGCGGGGCTCGTGATCGGTGACCACGATCACCGAACCTCCCGGCGGCAAACGGTCGAAGATGTCGAAAACCTTCTCCGGTCGCTCCCAAACGGGGAGGAGGCGCAAATCGAGGCGAGTGCTTTCCATATTAAATGCGCGTTTCTCGGCGATTGGGTCTACCTACCTGCCCGCGGCGGCGGCAGCGCCGAGCTCGGGGCGAGTGCCACCGGCATCTTCAGCGACCTCCAGAGCTTTTGCGGGGCCGGCGGCAGTTTATCCATCGCTTTGAGGAAGAGCGCGAGCGTCCAGATCTGGGCGTCCGAGAGCGTGCGCGTAAAGGCCGGCATGCCCGTCAGACGGATGCCGTGCTTGATTTTCCAAAACGTCTCGCCGGCCGGATCGTCCTCGACGCCGTGCCGGGCGAGCTGCGGCGCGTGCTGGTACAGTCCGATCGCGATCGACGACGGACGCGTGCCCGGTAGACCGTGACAGGCCGAGCAGTTCGCTGCGTAGAGCTTGATGCCGGCCTCGTAATTCGCATCGGTTGCCGCGACCGGGTTCGCCTGCGTCGGTGCCTCGCGCGCAATGGTTGCGTCAAGGGAGCGCGACGCGGCCCACCGCTCGAATGGCGAGGGCTTCGCGTCGGCGTTGGCCGGAATCAGAAATCCCCCGGTGATGCCGGCGTAGCCGACGACGAGCGCGGCAACGATCGTAACCACGATGCCGAGAATGAATCCTTTTAGCACGCAGGCTCCTTTCCATGGATATGGACACGACGGTCAAGGCGCAGTTCCCGGACGAACAATCGGCCGACGGGAGGTTCGTCCGCCAAGAAGACCGCTTTCGCACGTGGGTTTGCGCCGACGGGCATACCGGATTCCCGCCCGTCGCCGGACGATACCAGCTCTTCGTCTCGCTCGCCTGCCCGTGGGCGCATCGCACGATCATCGTTCGCAAGATCAAACGGCTCGAAGCCGCGATTCCGATGACGATCGTCGATCCGATTCGCGACGAGCGCGGATGGCGCTACGGCACGCATTTCCTGAGCGAGCTCTACCAGGCGAGCGACCCGAACTATCGGGGCCGCGTGACCGTGCCCGTCTTATGGGACATGCAGACCAAACGCATCGTCAGCAACTCGGACGATGACATCATGCGGATGTTCGAAACGGAGTTCAACGCGATCGGTGACCCGCAGCCCGATCTCTATCCGCTGGAGCTGCGGACCGAGATCGACGCGCTCAACGAAGAGATCTTTCGTAATCTCAACGACGGCGTTTATCAAGCCGGATTCGCGACGAGCCAAGCCGCCTACGAACAGGCCGCCTACCGCGTCTTCGCGATGCTCGATTTTCTGGAGGAGCGGCTCGCGACGCGGCGGTTTCTGTTCGGAAAGCATCCGGTCGAGACCGATTGGCGCACGTTCGTCACGCTGATACGCTTCGATCCGGTTTATTACGGACACTTCAAGTGCAACTTGCGGCGGATCGTGGATTATCCGAACCTCTACGGCTACCTACGCGATCTCTACCAATACCCCGGTATCGCGCAGACCGTCGATTTCGACCACATCAAACGGCACTACTATTACACGCACGACGACATCAACCCGACCCGGATCGTCCCCGTCGGCCCGTTACAGTACCTCGAGATGCCGGCACTTCGTGAGCATCTAGGGGATCTCTAGTTTGCGCGAATTCGCGATCAGTTGGATCTTCTCGAGGGTGATCAGCCCTTCCGCGATCATACCCCGCAGCGTCGGCATGAACGCCCGAACGCGCGGATCCTCCTCGATGACCTCGATCAGGATCGGAAGATTCGTGGACATGTCGAAGGTGCGCGCGGCATGCACGGTTTTGTGGCAGCCGAAGCCTTCAATGCCTTTGAGAACCGTGGCGCCGGTGAACCCCGCGTCTTTGAGCGCATCGACGATCGCCATGTAGAGCGGCCGCCCGTGATAGCGGTCCTCCTCGTCGACGAAGATTCGCAAGAGCGTTCCCGTAATCGGGTCAGACATCGCGTGCCGGGCGCATCGTGCGTCGGCGTTCAGGCAGGGCGACCGATTTCCTTTTCAGAGCTTCCCTAGTTCATCACCGATACGACAGCGAGCGCGACCAAGAGTGTTCCGAGCGCGTATCCGACATAGGCCGAGAGTCTTCCGTGGTGCATTCGCGCCAGGAATGACGCGGCGGCGCGCACGGCTGAAGCGATCGGGGCACTGAGCAAACGATCGGCGAGGAACACATCCTCACGTTCGCGCAGGATCGCCGCCCGGAAATGTTCGTGAATCGTCTCGCGCCGGTTCTCAACCTCGGTCGGGTTAAAGATCGCATCGAAAATGACGCGGACCGGGTTCGAGAAGCCCGTCGCCGTGTACGTCATCTCCGCCGAGAGCGATTTCTGCCCGCCGGCCCACACGTTCGAACGCTCGGCGCGCCGCGCCCGCGTGATGAACCGAACCACGCCGTACGTGGCGAGCAACAAGACGATGATGATTACGCACAGATAGGTCGTCGACATCGCGAAGACGACCGGGTTCGTCTCGCCTCCGCGCAGCATCACGACGAGTCCTCTGCCCGGGAGCCACTGCCCGATCTGTGCGCCGAGCGCGTGGAAGGATGCAACGAAGTCCGGCGGGAGCGGGTTCGGCGGAGCGCCTGGTTTGAAGAACGGTGGAACGAGCGTGCCGGTGACGACGTCCGAACCGAACGCCGTCTTCGATGCACGGCCGATGAGCGGCAGTACGTACGTGGGCAACGTGCCGAGCAGCACGCACTCGAGCGCGAGCAGCCCCATCCCGAGGAGCATGCTGCGCGATGCTTCCGCCGGCTTCGGCCGCGGCGTACGCTGCAGCCCGAGAAACGACATGCCGAACGCCTTCACGAAGCACGTTACCGTGAGTGCCGCGGTGAGCGCCAGCGTCGCGCCGCAAAGTGCGAAAATGACACGGAACGTCAAGGGACCGAGCTGCACGCTGCGCAGCAGAGCCTGGAACGTCATCCACTCGCTCACGAAGCCGTTCAACGGCGGAATGGCCGATATCGCGAGCACACCGACGAAGAACAACGCGGTCGTGATCGGCAGCGCGCGGATAATACCGCCGAGCGCGTTCATCGACCGTGTTCCGAACTTCGTGTCGACCGTCGCCGCCCCTAAAAAGAGCAGCCCTTTGTACGCGGAGTGATTGGTCAGATGATACAGCCCGGCGGCGAAACCGATCCCGGCGAAGAGCGGCTGACGTTCGGCCGCGAACACGAAGGCTGCCCCGAACGCCGTCAGGACGATCCCGATGTTCTCGATCGAACTATACGCGAGCATTGCCTTGAGATCGTCCTCGATCGTCGCGTAGAGGATGCCGACCAAAGCAGACGCGGCACCGACGGCCATGACCACGAGACCCTGAGCCGGGATGCGCGAGGGCGCAAGCACCGTATCGACCAGCACGATTCCGTAGACGCCGACGTTGAGGATCACGCCGGAAAGCAGCGCGGACACGTTGCCGGGCGCAAGGGGATGCGCGCGGGGCAACCACGAGTTGATGGGCAAGAGCCCGGCCTTCACGCCGAATCCGAAGAATGCGAGCAGAAACACGGCCCACGACAAGGGGGCGCTCAGCGGAGGCGCGGCCGCCGCAAACGAGAGCGAATCCCCGCGTGCGAGCAGGACACCGAGAAGCGCGGCCATGGTGCCGGCTTCGCTCATGCCGAGCATCACGAACGCAGCGCGAGCGTTGCCGGCTCGGCGCCATTCGAATGCGACGAGCAACGCGCTCGCGATTGCAATGATCTCCCAGACGATGAAGAACGACGTCACGTCGGCGCAGACGAAGAGTCCGATGATCCCGGCGAGCAGGACGCAGTACCACACGGTGAAAGCGCGCAGCGAATATTCGCCGGCGTACCGTTCGAGATACCGGAGGGTGAAGAGCGAGGTCGGGACGTACACGAGCGAGGCCACGCAGGCGAACCACGACCCGAGCGCCGTCGTGCCGATCGTGATCGTGCCGACGACCGGCAACGACCACAGTGCGACATCGCCGCTCGGCCCGGCGGCAAGAGCGATCGCGCCGCCGATGAACGAGAGCGTTGCCGCCGTACAGCCGGTGACCGCAAGGACGCGCGATGCGTATCGTTCCGCCAGCGCAAGCGCGACGACGGCGCCGGCGGCGCACAGCGCAAGTGCCGCGACCGTCAAAACGAGCGATGTCATGGGCGCGAAACCCGCGGTGACTGGCCGCAGACGAAGCGAAGCGCGTCGATGATCGCGAGCGGCGGCGGCGGGCAGCCGGGAACGACCAGGTCGACGGGGATCACCTCGGCGATTCCTCCCGAGGACATCAGCGACGGGCCGAATACACCGCCGGTCGCGGCGCACACACCGACCGCCACCACCCGTTTGGGTTCCGGCATAGCCTCGTATGCTGCGCGCAGCGCATCGTGCATCTGACGCGTCGCCGGCCCGACGACCAGCAGCACGTCCGCCTGACGCGGCGTCGGCGTGATAAAGATACCGAACCGATGGAGGTTGTAGGAGGGGCCGTTCATCTGCGCGAGCTCGTTCAGACACGAACCGCAATCACCCGCGTCAACGACGCGTACATTCAGCGAGCGCGTAAAGGGGCCGGCCAGCGGTTCGCGCGCGTTCACATCCGGCGGATGCGCCCAAGTCACGTCGTGCCGCCACTGCGTTCCTCCCTCACCTTTGCAGCGCATGCAGAGAACGCAGCGGTCCTGGTTCACACGGGCGATCGCCGCGTCCGCTTCAATTGCGCCGGTCGGGCAACCCTGCGCCAGCGCCAGCGCGCGTTCTTGCGTGCTCTGCGTCGTTTTCGGCAAGCCGGATGCGAGCGCGGTCGCGACGTCGCCTCCGTCCGGAGGCCGTTCGGTGCGAACGCCCGCTAGGAGTCCGCGCAGAAACCAGTTCTTCATCAGCGGTCGTTCTCCGCGACGGAAAGATCGAGCGTGGCAAGCACGATCGGGAAGTCCTGGAACGCAAAGTCTTCGGTCGCGACGTGGAACCCGTGCCAATTCCTGAACGAAGGCGGCGTCAACCGGTATCGCGCGACGGTTCCGTCATCGTTCAGCTCGACCCACTGCACCGACGCGCCGCGCGGCGCTTCACTCCAGCCGACGGCATGGCAACCTCGCGCACCGACCTCCCCCAGCACCGCCCCTTCGGGAAAGTCTTCCGCCAGCGCCCGCATGATGCGGAGCGATTGCGTCATCTCCGCGAAGAGCACGCGTAATCGCGCGTAGCCGTCGCCGTCCTTTTCGGTCGGCACGTCGAATCGAATGCCGCCGTACGCACCGTAGGGCTGCACCCTTCGCATGTCCAAGGCCACGCCGCTTGCGCGCGCAAACGGTCCCACGATTTCGAACGCGTGCGCAGCCTGCTCCGAAACGATGCCGATCTGTTCGATCCGATCGAGGAAACTGCTCGAGGTCTCCAAGGCGGCTCGCAGCGACTCGACCCGGTGCTCGAGCGCCTCGGTCGCGGTAAGCGCGGAGCGCAGCATCGTGCGATCGTAGTCACGCGTGACGCCGCCGATCGCGAGCACCCCGAAGAGGTAGCGGTGTCCGGCGAGCGAGCCGCTGATACGCAGCAGCTGTTCCTCGATCCAGATCGCTTGGCTTTCGGCGACGGTCAGCGCGGTCGATGCGCATATCTCGCGGATCGACGTCATGTGGTGACGCAGCCGTTCCAGCTCGGCGAAGAACGCGCGCAGCGACGACGCACGCGCCGGCACGCGGACGCCGAGCGCCGCTTCCACGGCTTGGCAATAGGCGAGGGCGTTGCCGATCGCGGAGGTTCCGCTGCAGCGTTCGGCCAGCAGCAGCACGTCGTGCATGGTGCGCCCTTCGGCGATCTTCTCGATCGCGCGATACTTGAAGAACAACCGCGGAACCGCGCGCACGACGTCTTCGCCGACGGTCTCGAGAAGAAAGAGTGCCGACTCCGCTTCACCCGAGTAGACGGGACCAACCGTCATCACGAATGCTCCTTCTTCTTCGAGAACGCGTTTGGGATGCCACTCGCGACGGTGCACGGGCACGTCCTCGGCCGAGCGCACGTGCGGGCGCATGAGCCCGAGGTTTTCGGCCCACTGGTCGTCGTGCAGCACGAAGTCCCCGAGCCGGGGATGCTCGAGAAAGCGAATCGAGAACAGGTCCTCGATTTCTCGTTCGAACCAGTCCGATGCGATGACGACGTTCGTCAGACTCGGAAGCGCTCGCTCGACCGGGTCGACGGCCACGCGCAGCTCCGTCCAGCCGGGATAGTCGCTCGCGTACAGAACGTAGCGCACCTCCAATCCGCGTCCGCGCTCGCGTGCGACGATGGTCCCGATCCGCCAATGCTGCGCGTGGAGAAGCTTCACGATCGCACGCAGGTAGCGAGCGTCGGCGTCGACGCTAATCGTTCGATCGACGATGCGCCATTCGAGCGTCGGCCAGAGCGAGCGCATCAGTTCCGCGAATTCGGTCAGCATCGCCTACGTTCCCAGAACCTTCGCGGCGCTTTCGAGCGCTTGCGATAAACCGCTCGGAATCCACAGGCCCAGCACGAAGACGGGAATCGCCGCCACCGCGAGGGCCAGCGCGCACGTGACCGGCACCCGATGGCGAGCGGAGGTGACGGGTGGCCCGGCGAGCATCGACGTCACGTGCCACATGACGCCGAAAAACGCGACAACGATGAAGAGCACCAGCAATGACGCGACGGCGTATCCGTGCGCCTGCAGCGCCGCTCGCACGATCGCCAGTTCGCTCGGGAACACGGCCATCGGGGGAGCGCCGCCGATCGCCAGACCTCCGACGAGCAGTCCCGCACTCGCGACGCGGCTGATGCCGAGCAATCCGCGCACGTCGGCGATCTCACGCGAACCCGTCACGATGACCGCGATGCCGGCAGCGTAGAAACAAAACGACTTGGTCACGGCGTGTGCGAGCATCTGCCACAGTGTCGCCGTATCTCCGAACGGCGTGAGTATGCTGGCCGCCGTGAGCATGATTCCCATGTGTTCCACGGTCGAGAACGCGAACAAGCGCTTGTAATCGCGTGCCTGCACGATGAGGAGGGCAGCGACTCCGACCGAGATCAAACCGGCGAGGGCGAACCATGTGCCGACGTGCAGTGCCGGGTCCCCCGCGAACACGTTGCGAAGGCGCAGCAGCACGTACAGTACCGCGCTGGTTTCGATGCCCGAAAGCATCGCGCAAACCGGCGAGGGCGCCTGACTGTGCGCGTCGGGCAGCCAGGTGTGAAGCGGCACCAGCCCGATCTTCGCTCCGTATCCGACGAGCAACAGGACGAAGGCCGCACCGAGCAGCGCCTGCGGCATGTGGGGAGCCGCCGCCCTCAAACCGGCCCAGGTGAAGTCGGTGCTGCCCGTGGTGTGCAGAGCCCAGAAGAGGACGAGCACGCCGAGCACGGCAGTCGTCGCGCCGAGCAGCGTGAGAATCATGTACTTCCATGCCGCTTCCACCGCTTCGGGCGTGAGCGCGTAGCTCACGAGCAGCACCGAGAGCAGCGTCGTCAGCTCGACGAAGATCCAGACCAGGCCGAGTTCGCTCACCAGCGGAATGCAAAACATCGAGAACGCGAACAAATTGAAGTTCGCATGGTAGAGACGGACGCGGCGCGCCGTCGTTCCCTCGGCGTTCAGATAGCCCCACGAGTAGAGCGCGGCCGTCATATAGACGAATGCAATCAGCACGAGCAGGAATGCGCCGAGAGCGTCCGTTTCGACCCAGCCGCGCGCAGGCGCGAGCGTTGCCCCGAACCTGAGCGCCCAGAGCACCTGGGTGGACAGCGCGAACGCAACCACCGCCGCGCCGAGTGTAACCGCCGGCGCGGCGCGAGCGCTGCGTGGAATCGCGCACCAGAGAGCGGCGGCGAGCGCGATCACGGGAATCGCGAGCAGCGTCATTGCCGCTCCTTCAGCGAAGCGAGCCCACCGACTTGCGTCGTTCCCATGCTGCGGTACGCAATCCGCGCAAGCAGTGCGACGATGAAGGCGAGCAGCGGAACGTCGAATGCGATCGCGAGCTCGGCGATGAGCGGGAAGTCCGGCGCAATAGCGATGCCCGCCAGAAATGCGGCATTCTCCATCGCGAGAAGGCCCAAGAGCTGCGGCACGGCTTCGATGCGCACCGCCAGCAGCAGCAATCCCACCAGCAGAGCGGCGAAGCCCATCGAAATGTTTCCGGGCGAAAGATTGTCAGCGGCATGCACGAGATGCTGGGCAAACGCATACCCTGCGAACGTAAGACCAAGAGCGATGAGCAGCGTCGTCGGAACGTCGATCGCTTGTGAGAGTTCGCGCCGCCGGTCGATTTCGCCGGGCACCAGCCGGCGCAGCAGCCACGGGATGATGACGGCTTTCGACGCCACGGTTACGCAACCGAGTGCAAACAAATGCCACGAGAAGGGCGCCGCGCCGAGCAGAAACGCAGAAGCGGCGAGCAGCAATGACTGCACGATGAAGATCTGCATGCAGGCGCCGATCTGACGCGTCACCGTCATTGCGATCGTGCTGATGATGAAGAGCCCGAGCACCAGCGCGTTGAGTTCGAGCAGCAATGCCGTCATAGGTGCAGAATCTCGGTGATCATCGCCGTGACGGAGACCACGAATGCGGCAGCCAAGAATTCCGAAATACGGAAGAGCCGCAGCTTTGCGTAGGACGACTCCACCGCGACGATGACGGCGATCAGCGCGAGAATTTTGACCGCGACGAGGGCGATCGCGAGCGCGAGGCCCGCCGGCGATCCGTTCGTTGCGAGGCCCCATGGTGTGGTGAGGACGTTGAGAAACACGATCGAGAGCACCACGAACTTCATGTATCCGCCGTACTTGATCAGCGCCGCCGAGCGGCCCGAGAATTCGAGCGCCTTCGATTCGTCGACCATCGCAAGTTCGAAATGGCCGCTCGGATTGTCGACCGGGAGTCTTCCCGTCTCGGCGAGCAGCACCATGAAGAACGCGATGAGCAGCAGCACGTGTGAGGGAGCGAAGAAGTTCGCAATGGGGTGGACCCAATGTTGCTGCACGATGTACGGAATCGTCGAGTTCGCGACGAACGAGACCGTGAAGAGTACGATGATGATCACGGGCTCGGCGAGGAAGCCGACCATGCGCGTGCGCGATGCGCCCATGGCGCCGTACGGGTTGCCGCCGTCGATCGCCGCGAGCGTGAAGAACATTCCGGAAATCGCCAGGATGAAGCCCGCGCCCACCATGTCGCCGGCGAACGCGAAGAACAGCGGAAAATCGGTCAGGACCGGAATCAGCAGCGTAACGATGAGGGGAACGATAAAGACGAAGTAGGGGGCGCTCCGGAAGATCCAACTGCTGTCCTCGGAAATGCGTTCGTCCTTGCCGAACAATTTGCGCAGGTCACGGTAGGGCTGAAAGATGCTCGGCCCGCGCTTCGACTGCACGAGTTCCTTGCATCGCGCCAAGATGCCGGCAAAAAGCGGGGAGAGCAGCAGGACGAAGGCGATTTGGAGGAGGTTAAGGGCGATCGACTGCGTCATCCACCGCTACCTGCGTGCTCGAAGGCAACAACGGCTACCACAAAAAGCTCCCATACTCAAACGCAAAGCAGTGAGTAGGAGCCATCAGCCCGTCCGGGCGGTAAGCGAGCTCCATCGCTCCCGTGGTCTCTTTGGGCCCTCCTTCTCACGCGTCAGAACGCTCACCTTCCAAAGATTCTCCCGGGATCATCGTCGATCGCCGACGTTGCGTACGCGACCCGCAAATGCCGAAGGTTCGTCGAACTCGATGATAGTCCGACGCGCGGCCGGCACCGGTCTGGAAGAGAGGGCGTTCTGCTCGGATTCCAGAAAATATCGTTGACGGGGATGGAGCGCCCCCGCGAAACCGCCGGCTGCGGCTGATGGCTCCTGATCGGATGCGTCAAGTGATCAGGAGTTTTTTTCATATGTCCGACTCGGTGCGGTTCGAAGCCCTCTTCGCGGCGCTGCGCAGTGTCGAAGCGGAAGCCCGCGTGCGATTGGTCGCCGGATGCGCCGACGACGCCGCGAGAATGGAGCGGTTCCTCGCGCGGCCGCTCGGCGCCGCCCGGCGCGAAGCGCATGTCGCCAACCTTGGCCGCGAGACCTTCGAGCGCATCGCCATGCGCTGCGCACGAACGGCGTGCAGCAACGTCCAATTGCGCGCTCGCGCCCGCTTCAAAATCTACACGAGCGAGCTGGCAGAATCCGAGACCCGGATCGCGGACGCGATACGAGCGACGCATCTGGTGGCCGCGAAGCGCCTTCTGCCCAGAATGTTTACGATCGGGCGCTTCGATGTCGCGGGAATGCGAATTCCCGAACCGCCCGCGCATCGGTCCGAGGTCGACGATTGGATCGAGGAACTGCGAGGAGCCGTCCGCGACGAAATCGGCGCCGGCCTACAGGCCGCACTCGATCGCGTTCTGGCACACGGTCTGGATCGTTTGGGGATCGTCAAGACCCGCATCGGTCTGGCCCTGTGCGCACGGTCGTCGTGATGCCCGGTTGGAAACCGGAGCGCGCGACCGAACTCGACGAGCTTGCGCATCTGGCCATCGCATACGGCGACGATCTCTTGCGCGCGGACGTCGACTCGATCGTCGATCAGGCAACGAGGGAAACCGCAGCCGTCGCGGTGCTCGGCCAGTTCAAGCGCGGCAAGAGCACGTTACTGAACGCGCTCCTCGGGGAGAACGTCTTGCCGACGGGACGTTTGCCTCTGACCGGCGTAACGACCCGCGTCGTCTTCGGCGAACGCGGACTGACCGTTCACTTCTTCGATGGCCGCTCCGAACGGACGAAACTTGAAAACGTCGCGTCCTACGTCACCGAAGAATGCAATCCGCGCAATCATCTCGGCGTCGCGTACGTCGACGTGACGCTACCGTTGCCGCTGCTGCACGACATCACGTTCATCGACACGCCGGGAATCGGTTCGACGCTCACCCATAATACCCAGACCGCGCGCGAGGCGAGCGAGCGGGTCGATCTCGCCCTGTTCGTCACCGGTCCCGAGCCGCCGATCACGGGAGAGGAGCGCTTGTTTCTCCGCGAGCTCACGGAGCTGGCCGAGCGCGTGTTCGTGGTCGTCGCGAAGATCGACCTCGTGCGCGGCGCGGAGGCCGAGATCCTCGCGTTCACGCAGCGCACCGTCGATGAAGGGACGCCTGCGGGCCTCGCTCTCTTCGCGGTGAACGCGAGGGACTCCGACGAGCGGATCGTAGAGCTGCGCGAGACGATCGTGCGTACGCTCGCCGAGAGCGGCGGGATTCTCGCGCGGCGGTCCCGCACGCGGCGCGTGCAGCGCGCGGCTTCGCGCATCCGGCGCGCAATGCAACTCCGTTGCGCTGCGGCGATGCTTCCGGCTGCCGAGCGCGAGCGCGCCCGTGCGCTATTCTCCGAGTTGGCCACCGAGATCGAAGAGCGCGGAGCCGATCTCGTCCGCGCGATCGAACAATTTCCAAACGAAGAGCTGGTCTGCGTGGATGCGCTTCTCGGTACGCTTTTGCAGGGCGGCATCTCCACCGTTTCGGCCCAAATCGACCGATACGCGGAGGAAGGGCCGGGGCGCGGCGAACGTGCGCTTCACGCGTGCGTGGCGGAGTGCGAGGCGGAGTGGTCCGCGCAGGTGTCGTCGGCGCTCGAGCTGCGAGTCGAAAAACGGAAAGCATCCACGCTACGTGTGCTGACGGAATTGGAGAAGCGCTTTGCCGAAGCCGGCAGCAAGGCGCTAGGACTGGAGATACCCGAGGACGACGACGCGAGCCGCATCGAGTTCGGCGCACGAGAAGCGGCGACGCGGATGAGCGGTCCCGTTCCAACCACGGGATTGGAGCTCGTGACCGGCGGGATGCTCGCGGCGCTTCCGGGACCGCTGCGTTTTCACGCTCTGCGCAAACGATTTGCCGCACTTGCGAACCAACTTCTCGACCGTTCGAAGGGCCGGGTGCGTTCGGCAGCAGTACGCTATCTGCTCGAATGGCGCTTAGCCAACGCCGGGCTCGTGCGCGAACGCCTCAGCGCGGCGCGCCGTGTCGTCGAGGATGCCTTCGAGAGCGCGAGCGACGTGGGAGACGAATCGAAGCTGCACGCGCAGGTGGAGCGCATCCGGCACGACGAGCGGATCTTGGATGCGGTTCTTGCAGCATTCTCGTAACCGCTTTTCCGAAGCGTTGGACCTGCTGTCGGCGGACGAGCGAATCACCCGCGGCGTTCTCGAACGCAGCGTCGAGATGCCGTTCACGAGCCAGGACGTCGCAGCCGCTCTGCTCGGCAAAAATCTGTGGTACGAGCCCCTGATGACCTATCGCTTCTACTTGGAAACGATCCAAGAGCGGCCGCACCTTTGGACGTTTGCTTTCGGCCCCTCCGGCGATTGGAACAGCAACCTTTGGCGATCGCTTTCGCTGAACGCTCGGCTCGTGCGCACGCGTGCCGCCCCGTTGACGCTGGAACGGGACGTGGTCTTCGCTCCATCTACGACCGGGTTAGACCGACGGAGGGTGCACGGCGCGGTCGACGAGCTCTGCGCTGCCGGATTGTGCACCGGCGTTCGAGCGAATATCTTTCGGCTCAACCCGATCGTTTCATCGGAAGCGCTCGAGGTCGATCTCAGTCTGATCGAAATCATCGCCCATTGGTTGAGCATGCTCGCCCACGCCGATCGCGTAGCCCGAGACCGCACACCAAGCGGCTTCGAGGTGAACGGTTACAGCGAGGCCTGCCCGCGGTGCGAAGAACAGTGGGGCATCCGCCCGCGCACGCCGGAGTGGATACCACCGTTTCACCCGGGCTGCCGCTGCTTCGCGCAACCCCGCTTCTCGCCGGCGAACACGCGCCGGTAGACGTCCTCGCCGTAGCTCGTCGGCAACGGCTCGCCTTCGACCAGTCGAAACGTGCGTTTCCCTTCCTGACCGCGTTCCGCGCGTAGGAACCGCGTCTGCGCGGCGCGCTCCTCCCAAATTCGATGGGCGAACTCGTACAAGTGCGTCACGAAGCAGACGCGCATTCCGGAATCAACCAATGCTTCGGCGATTTGACGAGCGATCTCCGAGCCTTCCCGGTCGTTGGTCGCGGCGAACGACTCGTTGAACAACACGAGCGCGTTCGGTCTCAGGTGACCGGTGAGATCGCTCATACGACGAAGCTCCTCGTCGAATTTTCCGCTTTTCATCTCGACGTCTTCCTCGCGCTTGTAATGAGTGAACAGGCCGCTGCACAGGCTCGCACGCAACGATATCGCCGGCACGAACATGCCGCATTCCATCATCAGCTGCGAGGTTCCGACACTGCGCAGGAAGGTGGACTTCCCGCCCTGGTTGGCTCCGGTCACCAGGATCATCGCCTTGCCGTCGGCGTTGCAGTCGTTCCCAACGACGCGCTGCTGCGCCGAGAGCGACAGACACACGTCATACAATCCGGTGAAATCGTGAATCCCGGTGCCCGCGTCCGAAAGCAGTGGAAAGCACACGGGCTCGTTCTTGGCCGCGAGCGCCTCGTAGAGATTGACGCACGCCACGTAAAAGCCGGTCTCGTAGCGCAGCGTCGTGAAGAAGGCGAGGATGTGGTCGGCGGATTGGGCGAGTGCGTCGGCGACGAGATTGATGCCGCGGTCTCCGAGTTCCGAGAGCGCCCGCATTCCGCTTTCGTCGCGCGGGTGCAGCCGATACGTGTAGCCCGATTCCTTCGGCGCGAACAACCTCTCGAACCAGCGCGGCAGCCTCGGCTCGTAGTCGCGAAGCACGTAATCGTCGCCTTGGTTTCCCCGCCCGAGGCGCGCGCTCATCAGGATGCCGCCGCGAAATTCGACGCGGCGGAGGTGGTCCTCGGCCAACGCCAGATAGTCGTCGTCGAGCTCGCTTGCGAGCATCGTGAAGAAACGCTCGAAGCCATCGGACGTAAAGTCGTTCCGATGCCGCTCGGCGAGAGCGCGCAATCGCCGCAAGATGCCCAGGAACATCTGCAGCAACTCGGTGCCGCGGCGCAAGATCGAGCCCACGTTTCGCGTGCGCAATCCCCAGAAGTAGTGGCCCTCGTTTTTGATCGCTTCTTCCGCCAGCGCGTAGATTTCCCGAATGACGCCGGGATTCGCGAGACAATCACGCAGGACGTCCTGACGATAGACGATCGAGTCCACGCCGGGGAGCCCGCACAAAACGGATCGCTTCGCGACCTCCGGCAGAAAGCGATCGGCCGAGGCCATCACCGCGAACAACCGCTCGAGTCCCAGATCCTGGATAAGATCGCCGGCGTTCCACGGAAGCGCCTGCTGCATGTCGACGTCGCGGTCGCGGTACATCAGGAAGGTCTTCATGGCCGCTCGACGATCGTGAGGCGCCGGTGGAGGCGATCGTACGTGAGCCCGTATTTTTCGGCCAGCGAGACCGCGTACGCGAGACCGTCGGCCGGGCGCCGTGCCAGCTTGTACGTCCGCACGTCGGGGTTCTCCGGGTTGACGAGACTGACGATGCTCACGGTCTTCTCGCTCAGAGAAGCCAGCTCGTCGATAAACGTCACGCAGACGCCCAACGTATCGAGTTCGAGTATCTTGCTCATGATCCGCCGTGCCAGCGTGCTCGCGTCGTATGCGGTCGTCGACGCGAAGATTTCGTTGAGGATGATGATGCTGTTCGGCGTGGCCCGCTCCAGAATTTCATGGATACGGATGACGTCGTCTTCCAGCTTTCCCCGCAAGGCCGATGGGTCTTCCTCGCGCTCGAAGTGGGTGAAGATCGCATCGAAGAGAAACGTTGCGGCCCTCCTTCCCGCCACGCGACAACCCAACGCGGCGAGATAGTGTATCTGACCGAACGTCCGCGCAAACGTCGTCTTGCCTCCTTGGTTTGGACCGGAGACGACGAAAACGCGCTCCGGTCCGCTCAAGGAGAAGTCGTTCCTCACCACCCGAGCGTCTGAAGCGACGAGACGCTGGGCTAGCGCCAGATCGAAAACGTCCTCGGCGCGAACTTCTTTGCCGTTCGCGTCCACCAGCGGGTAGCACGTCGGCAGCCCGGCGCGTTCGAATGCCCGATGATAGTCCGTGCACGCGACGTAGAACTGGATTTCGCGCTCGAATCGAGCGATGGACTCGTCGATGAAGCTCTCGTACGTCTCACCGAAACGTTCGAGCTGCGAAAAGACGTCCGGGTGCAGCAGTGCGACGAAGTCGAGAACCTTCGCCTCGATGTGGTTCATCGACGTCCGCTGCGCAAACTTCAATAGGTAACTCTTTGTTGCACCCTGCCGAAAGCGTTCGAACGTCGCTTGAACGGACGTCACGAGGTCGCCTTCGTGATTGCCGTTGCGCACGGTCACGGTGCCGCTGCCGACCAGCACCTGATAATCGATTTGCGCGAGGTCCGTCAGCAGCGAGGCGGCGTCGCGCGAGAGCGCGCGAAAGCCGTCCGCTTCCAAGTACGCGAGGAGATGATCCCGCAGGGCGATCAGCCCGTCGGACTCGACGTCCGAATCGCCGAGTCCCTCGACGAGTCGCCGCGCCGCTTCGCAGTAGAGATCGGCGGCGTCCACCCTCCAGCGCGCGCGCTCGTATGTGTAGGACGATTTCTTCGCGAGGGCAAGCCACTGACGCACCGCATCCATCGTCGCGGCAAACTCCGCGATGAGGGCGTAGATCCTCGTTTTTTCGACGTCCCGCATCACCGCGTGACGGTAGCGGATCGCCTCGATGGTTTTTAGATGCGTGTAAAAAAACGGCTTGAGGCCGTACGCTTCTTTCGCGGATACGATGGCGTCGATGATTTGATCGAGATTCAGATCGGTGAAGAAAGACGGCGCTTCGGGAATACCGTCCGGCTCGTCCCGAGCGCTTGGGAAAAGAATGCTATGAAACCTCATCCATCCCGTCAGTCGCTCTGAGGCGCGGCGTTATCTTCGATCAAAATGGGCGCGGTATCGAACTCCTCGTCTTCGACCGTTTCGTAGCGACGGAGCCGGTTTTTGAGATCGCCGATTCTCGACTGCAGCGCACGCGCGCGCTTCATCGTCCACTCGAGCTGCGCGTATGCTCCCGCATTGCGCATGCGCTCGATTTTCAGATTGCGCATGCTCTCTTGAAGGGCGAAATGCTCGGACGAATAGTGTTGCTGGAGTTCGTAGAGCCGCTCGCTCCGCTCGGAGAGGCGTTGCTCGGCCGCGTGCAACCGCTGGGCAAGGGCTGCGTCCGTCGCGGCCGGATCGTTCACGTCTGACATCTCCTACTTTCTCTATGAAGTAGGAGCCATCAGCCGCGCGAACGCGGCGGTTTCGGCGGGCCCCATCGCCGGAATTCTCGTATGTCAGGGCTTCCGGCCGCGCGCCCCGGCCCCCTCGTAGCCGGCCGTTTCGGCGCGCGAAGCCTGGTCGATGTAGCGCCCTCGTTTGCTCTGCGCGAACAGCGCGGTGTGGGGCAAGTGACGCCGGAGGTCGGCATGGCCCAAGGGAAGCCACTCGACCACCTGCACACCGTCACCGGACACCGGCTCGCGCTGGGCCCGCGAGGCAATGCGCGCATAGAAGCATACCTCCAACGCCGACGACGAGTAGCGATCGCTTCGTTTTTCCGCGACGAACGCAATCTCGGTCGGAACGACCTCGTATCCGGTTTCTTCGAGCACCTCGCGGACGACCGCTCGCTCTAGGGTCTCACCTATCTGCGGCGCGCCGCCCGGGAGATTCACGACCGCGAGCGCCATGTGCGATTCGCGAACGACCAGCAGTTCGTCTCCCGGCCGAAGCACCGCGGCCGAAACGCGCACCCGGTATGGACCGGCATTGTTCATCGCCCTGCATCCTCATTCGATACGTGTCGTCGAATAGGAGCCATCAGCCGCTCCGCGGCAGTCAGAGGCGGTGCTCCATCGCCTTTTCGAGTGCTCCGTTCGCAGCGATGGATGCCGCTCCTGTTCCAGACATGCTAGGCGTGGGTCGATTTTGGTTTGGAGATTCGCAAGTACTGCGCCGCCTCGATCGTAAGCAGCCCCTCGCCCATCAGCGTCTCCAGCTCGCCGATGAGCGGCTCGAGCACCGGCCAGTCGTCTACCACCTCGATGAGGATCGGCAAATTCGGAAGCCATGAGAAGACTCGTGCCATGTGCACCTCGCCGTGGCCACCGAAGCCCTCGATACCGCGAAAAACCGTCGCACCGGAGACGCCGCGTTTGCGCAAGAACTCGACAATCGCAGTGTAGCTCGGCTGCAGGCCGTGCCGATCGGCCTCATCGACGAAGATGCGCAATAATGTGCCGTCTCGAAAATCGTCCATCGGTCGTCTAGATGCACCTCACGGTGCCCAGATTCGGGATGTCGTTGACGTTCCCCGGGATCACGAGGTCGATCGTGCACGGATGGCCGTCGGCGACGCCGGTGAAGTTCGTTCGCCCGGGCGCGATACCGGGCACGTAGACGCTGCCGCCGTACCCGACCGGATAGCGCTCGGTGCCCAGCACCAGATCGCTCGCCGCGGCAAGCGGAATGCCGCGTGCGTCGACCGCGGTGAAGGTCGCACCGCCCTTCGAGAGGATACGGGCGCGCAGGCGCACCGGCGCGGCTTTGCTTGGTGTGACGCCGATCGGGTCGGCGAGATTGTACCAGATCGGCACGTCGGCAGTGTCGACGATGACCTCGTTGAGTTTATACGGCGAGAGATTCCGCAGCAAAAGATTTCCGCGCGTGTTCGTGCGCCCGACGGGACTGCCGTTGACCTGGACGCGCACGTTCTGTGCGCCCGGAATTTGCAGCACGCCGAAGGATTCGTCGTTGTTCACCGTGGGAATCGCGAAGATACCGCCGCCGACGGTGGCAATCGCGCCTTGGAGTTCCTCCTCGTTGATGCTGTTCGAGCTGCCGTCGACCCCTTTCTGCTGCTGCCAATTGAAGTTGGCTACCGCCCACGGCAGCGAATCGCCGATTTCGAAGCGGCGATCTTGCGATGCGTTCGCTGAAAGCTTGAGCTTCATCGAGATCGGGTTGTCGTCGGTGGGATCCTGGCTCCACTCGACGCCGGCGCCCGTCTCCCCGCTCGCGGTGACGCTCGGGGTCAGCGTGAGGCGATGGTTCGCGTCCAGCCGCAGCCGCACGTTTGCGTTGGCGCTGGCTTGGCGCGTGATGAAATCGTAATACGGCGAAATGGTGAGGCTGAGGATGCCTTGGGTGTAGCTGATGTCCGTCGAGAGTGAGGACTGGTTGCTGCCGCCGATGTTGTCGCGCGAGCGTTGAAACTGGAAGCCGAGGCCCCATTGTTGACTGAGCGTGACGTTGAGCGAGCTGTTCTCCGAAATGAGCGACTGAGCGTTGTCGAAGTCGTCCCCGAGAGCGAGCGGCGTGCTCGAGTTGAAGCGATACGTGTCGCTGAAGGTGACGTTGCCCCCGATGCTGGTCTGGAAGCGGTACTCGCTCGAGTGGCGCAGGTCGCCGCCGCCGGCGCGAAAGCCGAACGTGGTGCTGGTGCCGAGCGAGAAATCAGCCCCACCGTCGGCAAAGTCCTCACCTTTGATCGATTCGCCGTAGAGTTCCCCGGCGATCGTGTTGGTGATGCCGTAGCGGTAGGTTCCGTCGGCAACCAGGCCGCGATAGTATTGGCCGCGCTGATTGACGTTTTCGTGCGCGACACCCGAATCGAACTGAAAATTCGACGTCCCGCGCGGGAGCGGGCTCGACGTGTATTGCGGGCTCGCCACTTGCACCGTTTTATTTCCGTTCCGATCGGTGAGCACCATGACGATCTGAGAGTTGGCCGCCGACGCCGGAAGGCCGTTGACCGTGAACGGACCTTGCGGCACGTCGCGCGTAAGCTCGAGAATATTATCGACGTACACTTCGAGCAGCGAGGGCGACGCGGCAAAACCCGAGACCATCGGCGGCCCGCTCGCCGAATACTCCGGGTCGCTGGTGTAGTCGGTCGCGTAGTGGAGTCCGCCGAAGGACGCGCCCGTGCCGAGCCAACCCGGCACGTTGGTGTTGTCGCCGAACGTGACGAGACTGTGACTGGCAGGATACAACCGGTACCAGCGCGTGACCGAGCGAACGAATTGCAACCCGTCGGCGCCGGTGCTGCTGATGTACTTCATTTGAAAGACGCCGGCGCCGTTCACCGCGAAGAAATCGTAACTCTGATTGTCCTGGCGCAAATCGTAGTTCAGGAACGCGCCGCTGCCGGGCGTAACCGGCGGTTTGCCGGGCCTGGGTTGGCCGCGAAACGCGGTGCGGGGGGCGACGATCTCGAGCTCATGGGTGGTGCGATCGTACGAGGTGGCCAGCTTCAAATCGGTTTGGAGCCCGAAGTACTGCTGTCCGCTGCGCTCGAAGGCCGGTTCCCGCGGACGCTTGAGGTTCCACGCGTCGAGCTCTTTAGATGAAACGTAGACGGTTTCGCTCTCGTCGGTGCTCATGTACACCGCCGCGCTGGGGTCGACTTCGACCCCGTCGATCGAGACGCGATAGCGTTCGAGCGTGTAGGCGGGATCGAACGCGTCGGTCGTTTCCTCGGCCGCGAGCACCGGACGCGCGATCAGAACGACCAGGGCGAATAGTGCCGCGACCGCTCTCACGGCTGCGGTGAACCGGCCGGAACGATAGGCGTTACGACGAGTGCGGCGGTGAACCGGCGAGCCGCCGGCGGCGGCGTCGCCGCGCCGGGCACGACTTGCGTTATCGAAACCGTGTAGCGTTCTTCGGCGGCCGGCAAGGCCGGCGTGCGCAGTGCGATGCGGATCAGGCGCGTCTCGTACGGCGTGATACGAAAAACGCCGGGAACGACGATGAAATCCGCGCCGCGCGGCGCGATGGTTACTTGGAAGACGACGGGTTGGGCGTAGAGACTAGAGAATTGGAATTCGGCGATCTTGGCCTGCGGACTGATGGTCGCACTCTCGGGTTTTAGGCCGAATGAAACCGGCGTTGCCGCGCCGAGCAGGAACGGCCCTAGCGCGAACCACGAACAAAACCAGGTCCGTCTCAAGAAAGTATCCAAGCGAGCCCATTTATGAAGTACGATCGTCGGACCTTTCTGCTCCAAGCGGGCGCCGGCCTGGCGCTTCAAGGCACTGCGCTCGCAGCAACGGGGGGTACATCATTGAGCGCCGATGACGCGCTGAAAGAGCTGATGGCGGGCAACGCGCGCTTCGTCGCCGACAAGGCGTCCTGTCCTCCGCTCACCGCCCGCCGGCTCGAACTGGCGGCCGGACAGAGCCCGTTTGCAATCGTGCTCGGCTGTTCGGACTCGCGGGTTCCGATCGAAACGATCTTCGATCAGATTCCCGGCAACATTTTCGTGATTCGCGTCGCGGGTAATTTCGTCGATCGCGGCGGCCTGGGATCGGTCGAGTACGCCATCGCCGCGCTGAAGGCGCCGCTGATCATGGTGCTGGGGCACAGCGACTGCGGTGCGGTCAAAGCCACGCTCGCGTTCGTCAAGGACGGAACCTCACAGCCCGGTGCGATTCAATACGTGGTGGAGAGCATCGCGCCCGCGGTCAAGAATCACGCCGCTTCGCTGCACGATGCGATCGCAGCCAACGTGCGCACCGGCGTGCACGACGTTCGCAAACGGTCCACGATCGTCGACGACGCGATCGCCGCCGGGCACGCGCGAATCATCGGCGGCGTCTACGAACTGCACAGCGGCAAGGTCGAGCTGCTGGCGTAGAAGCAAAGGAGAGGGTGGGATTCGAACCCACGGAACGCTCATCGCGTTCTGCGGTTTTCAAGACCGCTGCATTAAACCGCTCTGCCACCTCTCCATGTCCCCGCTAACGCCGATTTCTACCAGGGCTTTCGGGATTCGGGCTTGGTCACGGCATTCGCTTCAAGCCCATTTGGTTCATGGATTTGGTCACGAATGTAACGAGTGGCTTGAAGTCGCGTTCTTCTTCAAGACGATAGCGTTCGACATTGTCGGCGATCTTGACGAGGCCGCGCTCTTCAAGAATATCCAGTAATGCCCGGTGGCGCACGCGAGAACGTGCGAGTTCGTTCACGATGGACGCTATTAAACGTTCATGGGGAATTTCGACGCCAGCGGGCGTCGGCGGAATCGACGCCGGCTTCCGGACCGGTCGGGCCGACCACACTGACGTTAACCTCGCCAGCGTTGCATGGATCAATGATGAATGACAGCTCGATCCGGGCCCCCGCTCCTTTTGCTAGGCGCTGCAGCGTTCGCCAAGCAACGCCTTTGTTCTGGGCATTTTCGAGCTCCGAAACGAGGGTGACGGGCAGGCCGCCAGCTTTCGCTAAATCGGCTTGCCGCAACCCGCCTCTTGCACGCAGTTGGATCAAAGCGGACGCCAACTCCGGCAGTCCCGCGGTTTCCTCGGCATGGCGTGCTAGCTCTGGATACTCCTTTGCGAGTTGATCGGTCAGACTGTCTCCGCGCCACGACTGAGTTTTCATGCTTACTTTCACCTATGAACGTTGTCTCTTGTAAAGCCCCAAGTTTCGTATCGCTTGATTTGTATCATCCGGATCAATTTTGTTCGTCTTCTTCACTTTCACGAGAAGGACGACGCACTCGATGCCGGTGGGGTAGTAGGCCACGAACAATCGGACCCAATGGTCTTTGGGTTTCTTGATGGCGGGAATCTTTTCGACCCGAACTTCCCATACGCCGTCGCGCAGCAGCGACAGGCATCCATGCGCTTTGAGATCGACCTGCGGGGTGAGTTCGAGCACCCGCAGGGCGTCAAAGACCGCAGTGGCCACGCCGGGTAGACGCTTGGCATCCTTGCCAAGGAACTGCCGGATGACATCTTGCTTGCCTCCCGCCGAGAAGGGCGTCACCCGAATGCTCGCCACTTCGCTTTTTCCCGAAGTTACTCTACACTAACGCGAAACGGCGAAGTTGTAAAGAAGGCACGGTTCACTCGCTCACCGGAGCTACAAGCCATGGGCGCGCTACTTTCGGGAGACCAGGCAGGCCGCCTCTGAGGGGGACCCGATGGAAAGCGGAACCGGTCGGTCGGCTGCCCGCCAGGAAGGCCCGGTAGCGAGAGGACGAGCAATGGGGTCGCCTGGGCCATGACATCGGCGGTGGTCGCCGGACCCCAATAGCCGGTCCATCATGCCATGCAGCATCAGGTGTAAATGCTGACCACATCAAGTTGGACGCGCGTCGCATAATCGAGTGCGCGCCAGAGGTCGGATGCCCATCCTTGTTCGTCAGGTCCCGACAAATCGAATGAATCGAGTTGGCGCACTCCAACCGACGCTGCCTCTGACAACGTCAGCCAGCCAATCCAGGGAAAATCACCCGTTTCAATGCCAATCAGTGGCCTACGCAGCAGCGAAGAACCTGCAATTCGTTCGATAGTAGCTCGGAACTCTTGTCCCGACCAGCTTGCGTGTTCCAGTGAGACAAGGCGGCGACCTCGCGTGCGAATGAGGTCGATTAGCAAATCTACAGCCGCATCGCTAAAGGTACCCTCGCGAATATCTCCCTGACCACGATCCCAGATGGCGCGTTCGACCTCTTCGGGCTTAACGCTGCCGCGCGCAATCGTCTCAAGCGTTTCAAGCCGGAGTGCATATAACTCTAAGGTGTAGCCCACTATTCCACCTTCGCCACGTAGGGAGTCCTAAGCGGCACTCGCAAGCCACGACTCCGACCGTAAATTACGAGCGCCGTCAGTGGTAGGTCGAGCAAGGAGTCAGACACATAACGCTCCTCTACGTCGCGCGCTCTACGATCGAAGCTCCGTGCCCGAAACGCTACGCTCGCCTCTAATTCGTCGGGGCTTCTCGAAGCTACAGCCAGCGTCACTCGCCAAAGGCTCTCTAATTCGTCAGCATGGTCGAGATCGAGCTTGTCCAGCTCGATGAGGCGCTCGAAGTCAACCCGTTCCGATACAGCGAGGCTCTCGTTCGCCGAAAATGCGCGCTGCCAGCCTCGCGCCAACTCCTCCGCGGCCCGTGACTCTATTGCGCCAGACTCACGAAAGACGCCCAGGTCCAGCGCACACAGCGCTTCAACCAGAACATTGGACGCTGCCAGTAACGCGATCCCGAACCAGCTAAAAAAACTGTGCGGCGTCATTGTAGACGCCCGGGCGAGAACTCGCGATGCATAGGCTGCAGCCCGGCCAGCCGGCGGCACAGCGGCCCGACCCGCAGCGTGTTCAAATGCCGTGATTCTGCGCCACTCACGCGCCGCAAGCGCAGCTAGGGCATCGGGGGCAGCTCGCGGACCAAGGTAGTCGGGTGACATTCGCTCGTCAATGTCGATCACGACTTCTGCGGCGTTCGCACGCAGCAGTTCGACGAAGCTCCTATCGAGTTCAAACGGATAGCTCATAAGGCTAGGGTAATCCGCGAATCGAACACTTTAGTGGGGTCTTCGCTTCCGGTCGCGTACGTAGTTCGCACACCGACGTACCGCACGTCGTACCCATCCTTGTAAGCCTTGATTAGGTCCTGGGCCTCAGCGCGTCTCCTCGAATCTGGCGAGCTCTCCATGCGCGACAGAATATGACCGAAGTACGCTTGGGTTCCCTGACGAAGACCAGCGGCGTATCCAAGGTGTGACCCTCCGCCCTTCGCTTCGAGCACTTGTACCGAACGGATCTCATGGTCAAAGTAAAACCCATTGAACGTATTGCGACCCGTGAACGAGACTAGGGACTGTGCATCGAGAGGCTTCCCGATCATCCAGCCGATGTAACATGAACCGCCTTCCATGCCCAAATCTTCGACGAGTCCACGAAAGCCTGATGATGTTCGACCTAACGGCGCCCTGGCGAGGACCTCGTCGAGCGCATTCCTTGCCGCGGATGCGGGCATCGCGTATGCGAAGTGGCTCCTCGACGTGTCGAACAGATGCTGCTCAGCCCAAGATTTTCGACTCGCGAGCGCCTGATGACTGTATGCAGCAAGGCGCGCGCGGCGCAGCGCTTCGATAATTGCGCCGGCAAGCCTCGGGTTTTTCATCACCTCCGGAGACGCAAGGAGCGCCTCCAGTTGAGAAATCAATAGAACAGCCGCGGCCAGGTCGTACTGAATAGCCGCATACGAGATGGCCGCGAGATTCTCGTCGGTAAGTATCCGAAGGTCTGCGTAGTCCCGCAGCAGGTCAGGATTCAGTCCCAGTGCCTCGGCCGTGCGACGGACGTCCTCATCCAGTTCCGTTCCGTCTGTTCTCGGATAGGTTACCGAACCGCCATCGTCGCCACCGCCTGCAACCCGCGACGCCCCTTCCTGTGCGGCCGAGGAGCCTTCTGATGCAGGCCTTTCTTCCGGCTCCTTCGCCTGATCTTCATCCACCGCCGAGGTGCTCACGGATTTGCTCGACTACTGGCCTGATGAGGTCGGCGGGCCAGGCGGAGCGATCAAGCGGATAATCAACAAACCATCGCGCCCGTACGTCAAACTCGAGGAGTTCGCTCAATTCTTCAGCCGAGCGCGCCCCCAGCGCAGCGCCAATATGCATCAGGGCGAATACTCCATACACCGACACTCGCTTAGCGATGTTAAGCGCTATTTCGTCGATCATCTCGCGCCGATCGACCGCGAGTGCCTCAAAGCGACTTAGCTCTAGCCGTAGCGGATGGTCCCTCGGAATCAAATACTCTGCAACACGTTCCGCGTCGATAACATTGGGCGCATAGTTGAATGACTCGGCATCGATCTGCGCAACATAGTAGTCCTTACTGTTTAGCCTCGCCCAGAGGTCGCGCAGAAGAGTGTCCGCTAAACGGCGCGACTCGTTGACGGATTCAGCAGCTGCGATCGCGTCGAGGCTCCGCTCGACAAGGGCTGTGAATGACACGTCAGTGACTAGCGGCATGCTGCGGCGAAGGGCTTCAAACATCTCACGTCCGCCGCCTGTCAGCGTCACGTTGCTGCCCGAAAGATCGATATAGCCCTTCTCGACCAACCGTTGGATAGTGGAAGCATATGTTGACGGTCGCCCTATCTGGAGGAGGGCCATGGCCTCCAGGAGGTCGGCCAGTGGCATGCCTACGTCGTCCGACAATTCCGTCGCCAAAACGGAGACCTCATCCAACTCAGCTAGACTGTCGCTTTCGGCGTATTTCTCCCTTGCGAACTCGTCGTACTCCAGCCACCCGAATTCGATGATTTTCCTGCCGACGGTACGGACAAGCCAATCGCCTTGCTTCCAAGAAGTAACGTTCTCCACGACGAGCGGCTTCGCCGATAGAGCTCTCAGTGAACAGCGCCGGACGATATCGTAGACGCGAACTACGTTCTCCTCTGCGCCACGATACATTTTGCGAATATCTTCCGCCGCCACACGCAGATCCGTTGGAGTTAGTTGCGCGTGGGCCACTAGAGTGGCAGCTCCGTCTGCGGATCGGCAGGGTGCGACGCATTTACGACAATCTCACGTGGCCCCTCGAATAGTTCTTGAAGGGCCGCCATAGTAGCGGTCGGCGAGAGCCCTAATTCAGACGACGCTCGCCGCAATACCTCAACCGTTGTCGAAGCGGGGGCGCTTGGCAGCCGCAGCTCACGACATTCCACGGCTACACGCCCGAATCGCGTACCCTCGAGAGGGGGTGACACGCCTGCCGGAAGTATGAGTTCCGCCAACGTCGTGCGATCGGCGGAGTCTGGATCGCCAAGAGTCAGACGATATCTCTGCCCGCGAATCCGCCTAGCTTGCTCCCGGCCCATTAACAGCGCAAGCGCCGCGGCTTGAACTCGCCCAGAAGATCCACGAACGTCCTCATCATTCTGCAAAACCGTCGGGATAAGATGCCCAATCAGGTAATCCAGTATTTCGCGCGTACGCGCCGCGACTGCCGACTGCCGATCCAGCTCAGCCGGCCGGCCAAACGCACGTGATACCGCCGCACGATTTACCGCTTCCAGATGAACACGCTGCACCGTGACATGACTCGTATCGTCACCCGCCAATGCTTCGACAATCGCTTGCGCGATGTGATCGCCCTCGCGGTCGGCGTCCGTAGCCAATATTAGGCGATCTATCTCAGGAAGCTCTCTTCGCACTCGATCAAGCAATCGCGTCCCTTCGGCGAGCTCTTCGTATTCGGGTGCAAACCCGCGATCGACGTCAACGCCGCGCCTTCCAGTCTTAAGCTTCCGAATGTGGCCACCTGAGTGCAGCACAAGATAGTCGACGCCGAGATAACGCTGAATTTTTCGGGTTTTGTTCGTCGACTCGACCACAACGACGTTACGCGGGAACAGACGCTTACCGCGAGCCAGCACATGCCTTCCCAATAGTGACGTTCCGCGAGTTCCGTCGCCGTCACCGGGAGCCTCGAAAAACGTCTGGCTCTCACCAAAGAGCACAAACGTATCTTTCGCTCGCGATACCGCGACGTTCAGCAGGCGTCGATCCTTATCATAATAGGGCCGCGACTTCGCATTGTCAGACGTTCCAGAAAAGATGATGATCGGCCGCTCTGCGCCCTGCAACTTGTGAACTGTCCCGATCGTCATCCGTTCAACCATCGCGGCATCGCTAGCTCGGCGGTCCTCGGTGGCCGCGGCTGCGGAGAAAGCAGCCTCAATCGCGTGCCGCAATTTCCATTCCTGCGGCTCGTACGGGGTGATAATCCCAACAATATCCGCCAGATCGCCATCGCGATTTGTGCGCTTAGCCCAAGCCTCGATATTCCCACGTTCGCGAACGAGCCACGACGCGATCGCTTCAGCCTCTCGGTCATTTACCCAGCTGCCAGAAGATTGGTAACCGCCCTCGTCAGACCTTACAAAGAGCAAGTGCTTGCCGTACAGCGGCTTCGAATCATTGCGACGAATACAGCGCAGATCACCGCCGTATACATTTCTGTTGCAGAAGTCGATGATGTCAGGGACGCATCGGTAGTGACGTCGCAGTGTAAGACCGGGACCACTCTCCTCCTTAAATGCACTCGCTGCCTGCGCAAGACGCATCACGTTTCCTTGTGACGCCTTCAGCGGCTGCACGGAACTCCCCGCTGAGTCGAGTCCCGCGGAACGAAGAAGCATGTCATCTTCCGACTCGAGAAGCTTTAGCACGGGCTCGAGCTGCTCTACGTCGCCAACCACAAGCGCCTTGCGCGCAAGTCCAAAAAGACCGGCTATTAGCGGCGGATTCGCCTGACCGGCCTCATCTACAATCAGAAGGTCCGCGTAGCCAAAACGCGGGTGATTTACTTTTTCTTGCTTATCGTAGTCGAATAGCAGCTTGGGAAGAGTGTGGCATGTCGCAACGACAACGGGCGCGACCATCGCGTAGTACCGAACGGTATCAGGTCGTGTGTCTCCTCGTTCTCCAACAATGAACCGCCCTTCCCAATACCTTGCGCCGATCGCGAACAACCGCCGTCGGTACGCCGTGTCAACGAAGCACTCGTACGCCTCCCAGAACCCCGCATCGCGATCATTGATCGCGGCAACAAGAGTCGTCAGCGTCGCTCGGCCATCAACGGAGCCCGCAGTTGCACACTCCTTGGCAGCGGCGTTGATTCCGTTAACGAGCGCGGACTTATGTAGATCAGATGGGTTCCTATCGAATGCCACCGCCTCTTCATAGAGCCGTCGCTCATTCGCCCATAATTCCCGAATTTTCTCAAGAAGAGCTCGGAGGATGGTCTTCCTGATATATTCTTTTTTATGCACACCAATCGGCGTTAATGTGGCTGCAGCGTATGCCTTCACGTACTGAGACACGAGTGCCTGATCGCTACCATCGACACCACTGCCCGCCTTGTCCGCATACAGCCTCGGGAAACCTTTCTCCAGCGTCAGCTGCATGAACCGCGGATATTTGCTAGCAGACGTTTTCGATGCAAAGAACCACCCATAGGACGGTGCGATTTCTTCACCGTTCACGCCGAGTAACCAACGTTTCTCGAATGGGTCGTTGCCACGAGCAGTATCCCCTAGACCAGCGATGATATTTGTGACGGCCTGGTTTGTCGCGGCAGTTGCAATGATAAGCGGCGGCTCTGGAAAGTCTTTCTGTAGTAGTGGCGCTATCCATACGCTCGCGATGACACCCTTGAGCATACTGGTCTTTCCTGTGCCGGGTGGTCCGTTTACCGCAACAATCGAGGGCGTCGTCGACGATAGCAGGCTTCGCACGGCGCGCCTTTGATCCGGGTCGAGCCCATAGCGCGGGTCGACGTGAGCACAATGGAAGGCCTCGTTGCCATGCGCAACATCTCGAAGGTCCGCATCCGATGGAACCAGCGAACTTGACCTTGGAGTGATGAGGGCGTCGTAGAGGGCGGTCTCGTCACCGTTCAAATCTTCAAGATCGTCATACAGACGCAGCAAGTTAGCGATCTTCGCATCGCCCTCTTCGGGTTCGGCGTAGATGCGAGTGGTCGGCCCTTTACCATCCAACAGAACGCCGTTGCGGCACGCCGCGCGATAGTAGTCACGCGCATACTGAAGAAGCGCAGGCCAGCCGTCCTCGGGCGAAGGGCAGGGACGTTCCTCGAGAAATCTTTTTGCTGCTGCACGCGACGCAAGCGCGAGCCTCTTCTTAGCGCTGTCATCATAAAACTCATCCGCAATGATCGGCGCCGCGCCTTCGACGGGAGATATCCGTCCGTCTCGACTGAGAGATGCAGCCCAAGATAGGAGTATATGATTCGAGTCTTTCTCCTTCGTCCTTGAATTGTGAAAGAATCCCAGCGCGACGACAACACGGATATGATCGTCGCCGTCCTTGAATCCGAGTTTTTTCCACTCCGCAGCCTTAAGCGAAACGACGCCTCGGTCCCAATCGGGACCAAGAGCCACGGCAATGAATTTCCCGTCCTCAATGAGATCTTCGGCGCTTAACGCTCGCAGCACGGTCCTCCAATATGGAATGACCGCGCTGCGCAAGGGTCTCGGCTTCTTCTCGACGACCTCTTCGTCGTCTAACGGCTCGTCCAGGTCACCCCGCCTGTCACAGCATGTTTCCAGGCTGGTTCAAAGCGACGAGCGACTGTCCTGTCTCGTCGAATTTTGGGATTTATGGCCCATGTCACAATGGGAGACGCTTCGCACTTCCGCGCCGACAATGCGTTGGTACCAAGCCCTTAGACCTAGTTCCAGCGCAACAACCACGCTATGGGTTCAGCGCCGCGCGGACGCCAGTTACCAATGCCGAGGCGCCCGAATCCCGGCTCCGAGGCCTGCCGGCATAGAGCCAAACCTGGCCCGAGGCGAGGTGGTGGTCGCCCCGAGGCGAGGGCGATATCCGGGGCCGGCTCGGTCGGGCGCGATCGGCCGACTATCCGGCAAAAGGCTCCCGTTGACCGCTGCGCCGCAAGGCTAACGATCTGAGACCAAATGTCGGATCTAGTCACGGTTGGGTCACGGATTAGGTCATGATAAGTCTTGGTAAGTCCCGGCAGTTCGAGTTTTCGTGCGTAAAGCGCGTTAGCGAAGACTTGGACAGCGTGGCGTTTGTGATTTTCAAGACCGCTGCATTGAACCGCGCATCACGAAGCAGTGTCCACGGTGAGCGGGAAGATGCGCGTGCGCTGCAATGCGTTGCGCCGGTGGACGAGCGAGTCGCGATAGTAGTCGAACGAGAGCATGCGCAGAAACGCCGCGCGGCTGGGGTAGCGCACGATGAGCACTTCGTCCCAGCGTTCGTCGGGCGGTCCGATAAAGGGCTCCGACGCCCGCCCGAACAGCACGACCGAACCGCCGACTTCTTTCAGCGCCCGTTGCGCAACCGCCATATAGGCGCGGTAATGCTCCCGGCCGCCTTCGCGGTATGCGAGAAGGTTCAGCATCATCACCGGTCCGTCGTCCGGGCTCGCGGCGAGCGCCCGCAGCTGATCGCCGGTCGGCTCGACGATGTCGTCTACTTCCATACGCGCTGGGATTGCGCGCGCATCCGCCGAACCCTATAACTCCCGGAAAGGACGGCACACATGAGCGTAGCGGCGGCATCCAGCGTTCGCGATCGGGTTTCAGCCGAGGAGTGGGATCAACGCGTCGCACTCGCGGCGGCCTACCGTCTGGTCGCGTATTTTCATTGGGACGATCTCGTCTTCACGCACCTCTCGGCTCGTGTGCCGGGCCCCCACCATCATTTCCTGATCAACCCCTACGGCATGCTCTTCGATGAGATCACCGCATCCAGCCTGGTCAAAGTCGACCTCGACGGCAACAAGGTCATGGAGTCGCCGTACGAGATCAATCCGGCCGGATTCACGATTCATAGCGCGATCCACGCCGCCCGCGACGACGCCAAATGCATCATGCACGTGCATAGCCTCAACGGCATCGCGGTCTCGGCGCAGGAGCACGGCGTACTTCCGATCTCGCAGCAGTCGATCTTCGTGCTCTCCTCGCTCGCCTATCATGACTACGAAGGCGTGGCCCTGCGCGACGACGAGAAACCGCGTCTCGTACGCGATCTCGGCGATAAGAACTTTCTGATGCTGCGCAACCACGGCTTGCTCACCGTGGCCGAGAGCATCCCCGAAGCCTTCCTCTCGCTGTACACCTTCGAGAACACGTGCACGATCCAGGTTCGTGCGCAGAGCTGCGGCGATAAGCTGGTTTCGATCGACCCGCGCATCATCGCGACCGCGCAGGCGCAGGCCAAGCAGGTAACCCGCGGCGCGGGCGGCGGCGCGCTGGCCTGGCCGGGACTGATCCGCAAGCTGGACCGCATCGACGCCTCGTACGCGGAGTAAACTCCCAAGCAGGACCCAACCGGCGCCAACGTAAGTCCCACCGCCTACCCGTCAGACGGAGTAAGAGCAATGGCAATACGTGCACCCTTCGGGTTGGCTGCCGCTGCGTTCTTCGCGCTCTCCGCGTGCGGCGGAGGCGGCAACTCCTCGAGTCCCGTTCCCATGACGAACCTTCCGCAAACGAATCTCGCGACCGGCGCGGCCGCCTCGCAGTCGTTTGCCTATCCCTCCGGTGCGCCGGCGGACGTGCGCGTCTACGTGCATCTTCCGCTGCGCAACAGTGCCGAACTCGATCAGCTCATCGCTGACCAAAGCACACAGGGTTCGCCGCTCTATCATCATTTCTTGACGCCGGCGCAATTCCGGGCATCGTACGGGCCGGCGCTTAGCGACCTGCAAACGGTCGCAACGGCGCTGAACGCGCAAGGCTTCAAGACGACGATCACCTCACAGGGAGTCGTTGCGGATGCGCCGCAGGCTATCGTCGAACGTACCTTCGGTGTCACTTTGGCGCAACGCAGCGCGGCCCTCACGCGCGGTGCCGCGCCGGTGCAACTGCTGCAATCGAACAAAGCGCCGACGATACCGGCCCCGCTGGCAAAGGTCGACGCGACGGTCGCGGCGTTCGCGCCGCTGCCGGCGCTCAAGCCGGACTTTATGTTCGCCGGAACGACGGCGGCGTTTCCGGACAACCGTTACAGCAACGTCGGGCCGTATTGGTTCGACGATCTCAAACAAGCCTACGCCTATCCCTCGTACGCCGACGCGAGCGGCCGCGGCGAGACGATCGCGATTCTCGCGGCCAGCGATTTTCTCGACAGCGACGTCGCACTCTACTTCGGTCACGAGAATCTCACCCCGCCGACGGTGATTCGCCGGCCGGTCGACGGCGGGAGCCCGCCGTTCAACATCGACAGCGGCTACTCGGATGAAGTCTCGCTCGACGTTCAGCAATCGGGCGGGTCGGCACCCGGCGCCAAGATCATCGTCTACGAAGCCCCGGACGCGTCGATCGCGCCCTCCTTCCTCGACATGTACACCGCGATCGACGAAGACAATCTGGCCGACGTGGTGAGCACGTCGTTCGGCTTGTGCGAACTCTATTTCACCGCAGCCTACAACGACGGCGAAGATTTCACGTACCTCTTTCAAGACTTCCACGATCTCTATCGTCAAGGCAACGCCCAAGGGATCACGTTCATGAATTCCTCCGGCGATTTCGGCGCGATGGAATGTACCGACCCGACGGGAACGATCGCGACGCTCGGCATCAACTGGCCGGCGAACGATCCTGACGTCACCGCGGTGGGCGGCACCAATCTGGTTACCACCTACACGAGCACGTTGCGTTCGGCGTACGTGGCTGAGAACGCCGACCACGACACATTCGCAGCCGACTCGGGCGAACCGGCCGGCGAGATCTGGGGATCGGGCGGCGGCGTCAGCATCTACTGGCCGAAACCACCGTATCAGGACTTGGTCAACACCGGTTCGCGGATGCGCACCAACCCCGACGTGGCGATGCACATGGGCGGATGTCCGGTGGGATCGGTGACGCCATGCGGCCCGGATCGCAGCTCCGACGTCACCGCCCTGGGCGGTCAGTTCTATCTGCTGATCGGCACCAGCGCCTCGTCACCGGAGTTTGCGGGCTTGCAAGCCGTTCAAGATCAAATCACACACAGCCGCGCCGGCAACGCGAATTACCTGCTCTACGCGCTGGCCGCGCTCGGCACGGTCGGGAACGGTCCGGTCTTCCACAACGACATCCCCGGTAACAACGGATATCCGTCGAAACGCGGCTACAACTACGTGGTCGGAAACGGAACGCCGTACGGTGCGCAATACGCGCTCGATCCGCTTGCGCCGCTAGCCGGAAATCCCCAGACGCCGAGCAATCCCTAGGGAGTCGGCGTCGATGTAGGCGAGGGAGCCGGCGTTGGAGCGTATTCGACGTCGGCTTCCACCGCCGCCGTCCGTTTGTCGGGCGGGGCGAGCGTAAACGAAATCGCCATCGTTTCGTGTTCCCATGCCGCGTTGTAGCCGGCCGGCGTTTGCGCCGTGAACGACCACGATCCGTCGGAATCCGGCGTACCCGATCCGAATCGAATGCCGGTTCGTTCGAGCATCACGCTCGCGATGTACTTCAAGCCCGTTCCCTTGAGCACGAGCACGCCTTTGGGAAGATACGCGATCGCGCTGGTGATCGACGGCATCGCGGGCAGGATCGTAAATGCGACCGGCGTGGACTCGATATTCCCGAGCTCTCGCACGATCGCGCTTCCGCTCGCTCCGCCGGCTTGCGACGCATCCAGCGATGCCGTCACCGTATCTTTTGCGCGCTCGAGTTTCGTGAGCGCGATCGTATCACCCAATTCGTCCGTCACCTCGACGGTTTGCACGCAGCTTCCCATTCCTGCCCCCGCGTCGTCGAACGTCAACCGCGCCGATTTGGCTCCGGCGACCAGCGAGGTTCCCGCCTTCTGCAGCGCCCATTTCACCGGATGCGGCTCGATGATATCGATCGCCGGTGACTGCACGCTCTCGAAACCCCAATTGCTGACGATACTCGCCGTGCCGCCCGACTTCAGTTCCGAAAACTGCTGCGCACTCAGATCGGCACGATACCCGCGAACCACGTCATACGTGGCCGGAACCGCGAAGCTCGCTCCGCCGGCTTTGAACCTGACCTCGTGGCTTCGGAAATAGATCGGAAGCGCGCTAAACGGGATGGTCAGATCGAGTGCGCGATCCGCCAGGCACACCGGGAGCGCCGGAGCGGGGCCATAAACCGGCGGCTTCGGACTGGTCGCCCGTGAGCCGATCGTGAAATACACGATCGTGGACGGTTTCGCCGCGCTGGGATCGTACTGGAGCTGTTCGCTGACGTAGACGTCGGTCGTCTTGGCGCCGGGCTTGACGACGCCGGGTTCGAAACTATAATGCGCGGAAACACGGCGCTTGGCCAAGAGCTGATAGAGCGTGCCGATCAGCATTCCGTAAGTCGCCGTGTTGACGGATAGACCGCTGCCGACCGCCGCCACGACGGCGGGCTTGGGTGAACTCTCGTAGCCCGCCGCCACCGCTTGCGCCGCGCATGCGTACTGCGTGCTTTGCGCAACCGTCGAGTTGAAACACGCCTCGCCGCCCAGATTCGAGCCGAAAAGCGATTGCGAGGCCGCCGCGACGCGCGCGCGCCCGTCGGCGAGTTCACCGGGTTGAATCGACGCGAGCGAACCGAGGAACGATCGCAGCGTCGATGCCTTGACCTGCACGCTCGCCGAAAGCCTGGCCGTGCGCAGCAACAACGCGCGGTTGCTCAGTTCGGCGATCGCTGCGCGCGCATCCGGGATGCCGTGACCGTACCGGCTTCCGCTCTCGGGCACGAGAAAGATCAGCGGGGTTGCATCGGCGGGCACGACCGTCTTCCACACCGTACCCGCTTTCGCGCGGCTCAGGTCCGCATCCGGAATCGAGAAGACCGGCGGGTGTTCGAGATAGTTCTCGTACATGTCGGCGACGATCAGATGCCAGCGCGGCATGCGGCTGAACTGCACGCCCTTGGAAAACGAAATCTCGATGCCGTCGCCGGACTTGAGAAACGGCACCTGCGTTGCCGGCAATCTCGTTCCGTCACGATCGACCGCGAGATCGATGCTGGCGCCCAAGATGTCGAACGCGGAGGTTTTCGCCGCTGGTTGCGCGGCCCCGAGGAGCAGGGTACACGTGAGAAGTCCCGCCGTAAATCGCCACATCGACACACGTTTCTTACGCGAAACGGCGTGAACGGTCCCGCGAGGTGGGAGAGAGCTTGCCCGCCGCCTAATGACGTAGGTTAACGAGGCTTAGGCCTATTTTGGGGGGTTGGTGTGGACGCCTCATCGACGGCGGATTTCTCGCATGCATACGATGCGGAAGCGAGGGCGGCGCTGCGGCGGCTCGAGGAGCCGATCGTCGGCCTGGCCTCACCGCTGACCGAACAATTCTACGAAACGCTGCAACGCTCGAGCTCGATCGGCGAGATCATCGCGCGCTTGACACCGGAGGAGTTCGCCGCACTCAAAGCACGCCAAGCGGAATACTTGGTCATGCTCGTCAGTCCGCAGCTCACCTTCGCGACGCATCAGGTCCAAGCACGGCGCGCGGGCCGCACGCATGCGCTCGTCGGGGCGGACATCCAGTGGCTGGTCGAAGCACTGGTGACGTTCCAACGCGGCATCGAACGCTACCTGGCGGACCTTCCGCCGCAGGTGCGCGAGCCGGTCCAGCGCGCCGTTTCATCGCGCGTCTTGGTCGATTTGCACGAACAAGTCGCCGGCTACCACCAGGTGAGCCGCGACGTCACCGAAACCATGAGCCGCGTCGATCAGCATGTCGTTGCGGCGGCGAATCTCTCCGATCTCGTGCACGCGCTGCTCGCCACCCTTGCCGGCTTACCCGGTGAAATCTCGGGGTACTTTGCGCGCGCCGACAACGAAGGCCGCCTGCATATCGAAGCGACGTTCGGCGTCGCGCATCGCTATCTCGAAGCGATGAGCGAAGGGCGCATTCCGCAGATCACGACCGACGCGAACGATCCCGCCGGCCAAGGGCCGAGCGGACGCGCGTGGCGCAGCGGTCACATCATCGTATCGCCCGCCTGGAAGCTGGAACCCGATCGCGCGCCGTGGCTTCCGGTGGGCTCAGAACTCGGGTTTCGATCGAGCGTCGCGATTCCGTTGGTCGACGAAGCCGGGCGCACGATCGCGCTGCTCGGCCTGTACAGTGCCTTCCCGGGCTGTTTCTCCACCGATCGCATGATGCGTTTCGTCGCCCATCTGCGACAAGTGCTCAGCCACGCGGTCGCGCAGCGCATCAACGCACCCGTCGTATCAATGAGCGATCGCCACGAATTTCGCCGGCTGATCGACAAGCATCGCGTGATTGTGCGTTACCAGCCGATCGTGAATCTCCATGACGGATCGCTCGCGAAGATCGAGGCGCTCGCGCGCTTGCAAACGAGCGAAATCGAGCCGCTTCTCCCGTCGAGCTTTCTCCCGGCGCTCGGCGACGCGGAATTGCTTGCGCTCTTCGAACAGGTCGTGGGCCTTGCGTGCCGCGACTGGCACGAGCTCGAGCACGAGGGCTTGACGACGCGAATCGCGATCAACATTCCGGCCGAAGCTCTCGGCGATACGCGGTACCTCAACGTGCTTTTCGGCGCGATCGCGGAGCATCGAATCGAACCCAATCGGCTCGCGCTCGAGGTGCTAGAGACGCAGGCAGGCGCCGGCGATGCGGCGCGCCATCGCACGTTCATCGCCCGTCTGCGCGAAGCCGGCATCTCGATCGAACAAGACGATCTTGGCGCCGGACACAGTTCGCTGGTTCGGCTCGATCAATATCCCTTCGATGCGGTGAAAGTCGATCAGGAACTCGTGCGCGGCGCGCTGCGCAATCCGCAGCGCGCGCTTGAATTCATCCTCTACCTCACCCGCCTCGCCCACGCGCTCGAAACGCCGGTAACCGTCGAAGGGCTCGAGAACCACGGCATCTTGGAAGCCGCCGCAGTTCTGGGCGCGGATTGCGGACAGGGTCACGCGATTGCCGAGCCGATGACGACGGCCGAGCTGCTGCTCTGGAGCAAACGCTACGTCTACCCGGTTCACCCGCATGCCCCGCGCACGGCGCTCGGGGCAATGGCAGGCTATCTTCTCTGGGATGTCGAGCGCGCAAATCGCCTCGCCCAACATTTCATCGATCACAACGAATTGCACGACAGCGAACTCGATTTGCTGCGCCGGCATGAAACCTCGACCGCGCCGCAGATCATCCGGACGCTGCGCGACTACTGGCTCGAACGCAACTAATACCCCCGAAAAGGTGTATCCGCCCGAGCGGATCGCCTGCCAAACTCAGGCTGTGAGGTTAAACGGAAAAGTCGCCCTGGTGACGGGCGCCGCCAGCGGGATCGGGTTCGAGATCGCGCGCGCCATGGCACGCGAAGGGGCGGTCGTCGCGATCGCCGACATCTCGGCCGAGGGCGCGCAGCGCGCCGCATCGGCGCTGGAGCGCGGCGGGGCGCGCGCGATCGCGATCGAGATGGATGTGGTAGACGAAGCGCAGGTGACCGCCGGCGTAAAGCGCACGGTGGCGGCAGGCGGCGGTCTCGACATCCTGGTCAGCAACGCGGGAATCCAACACATCGCGCCCATTCACGAGTTGGCGTTCGCGGACTGGCGCCGGGTGGTTTCGGTCCATCTCGACGGCGGATTTCTGGTGACCCGCGCTGCGCTCCAACATATGTACGCGCACCACAAGGGCGGTTCCATCATCTACATGGGTTCGGTGCATTCGCTCGAAGCCTCGCCGCTGAAGGCACCCTACGTTGCGGCCAAGCACGGACTGCTCGGTCTATCACGCACCGTCGCGAAGGAGGGCGCGCGGTTCGGCATCCGCTCGAACGTGATCTGCCCGGGCTTCGTACGCACGCCGCTGGTCGAACGGCAGATCCCCGAGCAGGCCGAGGCCCTGGGCATCTCCGAGGCGGACGTCATACGCACGGTGATGCTCAAGGAGACGGTCGACGGTGAATTCACCACCACCGCCGATGTGGCCGAGACGGCGGTATTCTTGGCCGCATTTCCCACCAATGCGCTGACCGGCCAGTCGATCGTCGTGAGCCACGGCTGGCATATGCAATAATCCTCCCTTAATACACCCTTTGGGGTGTATGAGGGAAAATTATTAAGATGCGATAATTACGTTAGTCGGAAGGGGTCAGAAGCTTACGCGCTTGGCCGCCTTTCGCCAATTTTGCTTTGGAGGCAGCTCATGCGTCGAACATTGACTATCATCGCCGCCGCCGTACTGTTCGCATCCCTCATCGGGTTCACCATCGCGACCGCCTCGGCCGCGGACAATCGCTGGGAAATCGACATCGCGCCGGCTTATTTCCTTAATGGAACCGGCGATGCGAATGCGGCACCGCCGCCCGGATACATCCCGATCTACAACAATCCCAACCCGCAGATCACCAACAATTGGCGCGTCGACTACGGTGTGACGTACCATATGAACAAGAAGTGGACGCTGGCGTACACCCACTCCAACTTGGACTTCTCGATCGGCCGCGTTCTGAGCCTCGGGAACTACGCCTATGGCAAGTGCAGCCCGGCAACCTTCACGTGCCTTTCGCTGATCAGCGGCGACATCGACGACCGTACCGACCAGGGCACGCTGACCTATGCCGCGGGCCACGGGCTCTCGGTCGATGGATACTATTCGAGCCACGAACGCACCAACGTCCAGGCGTTGTGCCTCAACCAGATGAACTGTCCGGGTCCAACGGGCACCGAACTTTCGAATCCTTCGAGCATCAACTCGAACGACTGGGGCGTCGGCGTGGCTTACGAGTTCGGCCCGCACACGATGTTCGAACCGCCGATGTTCAAGGCCACCTTCGACGTCGATTACTATCCGCGCCCGAACAATCCGGTCCCATGCCCCGGGAGCGCGGGCAATCCGGGCGTCACGGTGGGCGGCGTCACCACCTACACCCCCGGGTACCAGCCGGCTTGCAACAGCGGCGGCATCAATGGCTACGTCGGCAGCCAGACGGTCTATCCGTACGGGCTGACGATGTTCCCGTTCGCCGACACCCACATGGTGCCGGGCTTCATTCCGTTCATCGGGTACTCGAGCGCCCCCGTGATCTTCCACGCCGAGAACACGCCCGAGGTCTACAACATCACCGTCTTCGGGCTGGTGAAGGTGCTTCCGCACGGTCTCACGCTCAGCTACACGTATCTCAAACTGCAAGGCAGATACTCGGCCGACACGGTTCCGCCGCCGGACGTGATTCGCTTTGCGGTCAGCGAACTGAAACTGAACTACGCACTCCACTTCTAATATAAACAAGCGATAACCAAAAGAGAAGAAGCTCTCGGCACCGCCGGGAGCTTCTTCTCTTTAAAGTAGACCAGCCTCTCTCGCGCGCGATATGGCTTCAACGCGGTTTCGCGCGTCGAGCTTTTGCATCAAGTTGCGCAGATAGGCCTTGACCGTGTTGGGGCTCAGGCTCATCGCCTCGGCGATTTCGTGATTCGTCTCGCCGATCGCGACGCGGCGCAGCACGTCGTACTCCCGGCGGCCGACCATCGTGTGCGCGCGCGCGGGAACCGTGGTTGGGGCGCCGCCCTCTTCTCCGTCCATCGCCCCGGTAATCACCGCCGCCAGGTCCGTACGCGCCGCATCCTTGGCCACGATTCCGCACGCGCCGGCGCTCAGCGCTGCACAGACCGCCGGATGATTTGGATAGGCGGTGAAGATCACGATCCGCGCCTCGGGAACGCTGCGCCGCAGCATGCCGATCAACTCCGGAGCCAGCATGTCGGGCAGACGCAAATCGAGCAGGATGACATCGGGCGCGGCGGAAGCGGCCAGCTCTACCGCACTCTTGCCGTTCGGCGCGTAGCCGACGAGTTCGATACGCCGTGTCGAGGCGGCGAGCAACGCGACGCCGTCGCGAACGACCGGATGGTCGTCGATGACCAGCAGCCGAATCGGCCTCGCGCCCACCGTCTTCAACTGCGCACCCATACGCGGAAGGTCGTACCGCCCTCGGGATTTTCGCTCACGTGCAGCGTCCCGCCGATTCCCGCCAGCGCGTGCTCGATCGCATCCAGACCGAATCCGTGATCGCGCTCGTCAGCGCGAACCGCTTCGCCGCTCGCGCCGATACCGTCATCGGTGATTGCCATCGTCACGCCGTTGCCCAAGCTGCCCAACGTGACCACCACGCTGCTCGCGCGCGCGTGCTTCTCGATGTTCAGCAAGCCTTCTTTGGCGGCGGCAATCAGAATGCGAACCGCGGCATCGCTCAGGGAGGGGAGAACGTCGAGCATGACCAGATTTGCCTTGATCGACGAGCGGACTTCGAAATGATGAATCGCCGCCTGCAATACGGAACCGAGCGCAAGCTGATCGGTCGGTGTCGCGAGCGCGCGAAGCGAATCGCGCAGCATCGTCGCAGCTTCCTTGGCTTGGCTCTCGATCGCGCCGAGACGCGCGCGCAAGTCGCCGTCGCTGACCGTCTCGTTCACGCTGCGCACGCCCGCGGTGATCGCAAAGAGCATTGCGCCGACGGTGTCGTGAAGATCGAGCGCCATGCGCTGCCGTTCTTCCTGAATGGCGGCGGCGGAGCGCCGCTGCGCCTGTTCGGCGACGTTGAGCGCCTGCGCAGTTCGCTCGGCCACGGTCTCGATCATCTTCGCCGCGCCGTCGCCGAAGGTGGTCCCGTCGCGCGAACCTCCCATCAGCACGCCTTCGAACGTCCCATCGTACCGGATCGGCGTTCCGATGATGCCGTGCATGCGCTCCTCGACGATCTTCTCGTCGTAATGGTGGGTGATCGCGCGGGAACCCAGGTACTCGTCGACGCAGAGCGTGCGGCCGAGCGCAAAAACCTTCCCGCCCAGCCCGCGTCCGCGCTTGAGCTGCATCTCCGCAATGCGCGAGAGCATGTGGGCTCCGTAACGAATCACGACGGTTTCGTCATCGTCTCGCTCGGCAAACCAAGCGCAATTGAACCCACACTCTGCGGTCAGGATGCGCGTGGCTTCGATCAGGATGGCCCGGCGATCGAGAACGGACACCAGTCGAGCAACTTCGCGTTCCAAATGAGCGAGTTCGTCCGCCGCCAGGCGGATGCGGGAATGTATCCCGTGCGGGGCTCGTTGCATTGAAGCTTTTCATCGCCTTCGCCCGCACAAAAGTATGTCCTTTTGGGTGTAAACAGCGCATGCCTGATTTGCGATACTCGAAACCATGAATACTCACCGCATCGTGCGAGGCGCGGGCTGTTGCGCGTTCGCGCTGTCGCTTGTCTACACCGGCGGTTTCGCGGCAGCGGCCTCGCCGGTCAATGTCGGAATCATCAACTCGACGACCGGGCTACTCGGCGTGTACGGACAAGAATACGACGACGGCTTCAAAGCCGGCCTCGCTTACGCTACGCATGGCACCGGAGCGGTCAACGGGCACCAAATCGTCGTCTCTTATAACGACGACGCGGGCGACGGCGCCAAAGCCGTCGCGACGGCCAAAGACCTGATCGGCCAAGGAACCAAGATCATCGCCGGTACGGTCTGGTCGGGCATCGCGCTGCAGATGGCGCCGCTTGCGCAAGAAAACAACATTCTCTATATCTCCGGCCCGGCCGCGGTCGACGGTGTCAGCGGCGCGAACCGGAACACGTTCCGCTCGGGGCGCCAAACGTATCAGGACGTGCTCTCGGTGGGCACCGTGCTTGGCACGAATCTGCGCGGCAAGTCCGTGCTCGTGCTGGCGCAAGATTCGGCCTTCGGGCAAGCCAACGTCGCGGCCGCTCGCGCGGTTCTGGGCGCGGAAGGCGCGACCGTGAACGGACTGCTCGTTCCGCTCTCGGCCAACGACTTCTCGCCGTTCGCGCAAAAAGTGATCGACGCGAAGCCCGACCTGCTCTTCGTGGCATGGGCCGGCGTCACCGGCGGCGCACTCTTCAAATCGCTCGAAGACAGCGGTGCTGCCGACCATACGAAAATCGTGACCGGCCTTCCGCAGATCGCGACCTATCCGTATTTCGGCAGTGAAGCCTCGAAGATATTTTTCATCTCGCTCTACGTCTATCAGTGCTGCCACAATCCCGCCAACGACTTCATGATCGACTATTTGAAGAAGCAAGGGAAGGTTCCCGATCTCTTCGACGCCGATGGTTTCGTCGCGGCGGAAATGATCGTGCATGCGGTGCAAGCCAGCGGCGATCAGGACGTGAGCAAGATGATCTCCTCGCTCGAAGGCTGGAAGTTCATGGCACCCAAAGGGGAGGAACAGATCCGCAGCGCCGATCACGCGATGCTGCAGCCGATGTTCATCGTGAAGCTGGTTGGAACCGGAATGAAGGCTCATCCGGTCATGCTGCGCACGCTCACACCGCAAACGGTCGCGCCGCCGGTTCATCCGTTCCACTAGCGGGGAGGCGGGTTGCAATCCCCTCCGGCAATCGAGACGCACGCTCTGACGCTACGCATCGGTTCGGTCCCCATCGTCGACGAGGTCTCGCTCTCCGTTCCGGAGGGCGAGTTTCTCGTTGTCATCGGTCCGAACGGCGCCGGTAAGACGACGCTCTTGAACCTGCTTTCGGGCCTGGCTGCGCCGACCTCGGGGCAGGTGCGCTTGGGCGGCATGGACGTGACGCGTGCGCCCAGTTACGCACGCGCGCGCCTTGGCTTGGGACGCACCTTTCAGACCTCGAGCGTCTTCGCCAACCTACGCGTACTCGAGAACGTGCAAATCGCGGCGCAAGCGCATTTGGGCGGATCGGGAGAGGCGTGGCGGCGCGCAGCTCGCGATTCGGACGCGATCGAACGCGCGCACGCGGCGCTGCGCGAAGTAGGGCTGGAGGAGCGTGCCGGGCTTGCGGCCGGGTCGCTCTCGCACGGCGAGAAACGCAAACTCGATCTCGCGATTCTGATCGCCACCGACGCAAATGTGGTGTTGCTCGACGAACCGACCGCGGGTATGGCCGTCGAAGACGTACCCGAGATCGTCGCGCTGCTCCGGCGCATGCACCGCGAAGGGGGTTCGACGGTCGTGATGGTCGAGCATCGTCTCGATTTGATCGAGGGTCTGGCGGATCGTATGGCGGTGATGCACCACGGCGCACTGCTCGCGATTGACACGCCCGACCGGATCATCGCGAACGAAACCGTGCAGTCGGCGTATCTCGGAGATCCGTTGTGAGCGCCCTTCGACAAGCTCAGGACAGGCCGCTGCTCGAATTGCGCGATCTCAACGTGTGGATCGGCGAGTCGCACGTCCTTCACGGCGTTTCCTGCGAGATCGAAGAAGGCGGCGTTACCGCGCTGCTCGGCCGGAACGGCGCCGGAAAAACGACCACGCTGAAGGGCATCCTCGGGATGCTGCGCCGCACGGGCCGCGTCTCTTTGGCGGGAACGCCGATCGAGCGCATGCGCACCGATCGTATCGTCAACCTGGGCGTTGCCTACGTTCCCGAGGACCGCGAGGTCTTTTCCGAATTGACCGTCGAGGAGAATCTTCGCTTGGCCGAGCGCGGTGCGCGTCAGCTGCAATACGACGTCGTTTACGAGCTCTTTCCGGAAATGAAGACGCGGGCGCGGCAGCGAGCCGGCACGCTCTCCGGCGGTCAGCAACAGATGCTTGCGATCGCCCGCGTCCTGCTCAATCGCGACAACCGCATTCTGCTCGTCGACGAACCCACCAAAGGTCTCTCGCCGCTCATGCTGCGCAACGTCGTCGATTCGCTCGAACGAGCCGCCTCGCTCGTCACCATGCTGCTGGTCGAACAGAATCTTCCCGTCGCGAACCGGCTGGCGAAACGCGCGATCGTGCTCGATCAAGGGCGCGTCGGATACCGCGGTTCGGTCGCGGAGTTGATCGAGAATCCCGATCTTGCGCGCACCCATTTGGGATTGGCGAAAGGGCGCGCGTGATGAGCACGATCGCATTGCTGGTGATCACGGGCCTAGGCCTGGGGAGCCTCTATTTTTTGGTTGCTTCCGGGCTCTCGCTGATCTGGGGGCTGATGCGCGTGCTCAACTTCGCGCACGGAGCGATCTTCACGGTCGCCGCGTACGCCGGATGGGTGGTCGCGTCGAACGCGGGCAGCGATGCCGGCGTCGCTTGGGCCGCGGGCTTGATCGCGGCGACGCTGTGCGGCGGGGCGCTCGCATTTTTGCTCGAGGTGCTGTTGATTCGTCCGCTTTACGCGCGGCCGATCGGCCAGGTCCTGGTTACCGTCGGTGCGGCGCTCGCGCTGGTCGCGCTGATGATCGGGATTTTCGGCGGAACCGCGGTCCAGCTGAACATGCCGACCTGGATGTCGAATACCACGACGATTCTTGGCGCGTCGATTCCGAATACCAACTTGTTCTCGACGGCCGTCGCGCTCGTCGTCTTGGCGCTATTGCTCGTGTTTCTGCGGCGCACGCGGTACGGGCTCATCGTTCGCGCCGGCGTCGAAAACCGTTCGATGGTGCAGGCACTCGGCATCGACGTAGGGCGCGCGTTCACGATCGTCTTTACAATCGGCGGTATTGCCGCGGGCTTGGCCGGATATCTGGCGGCTACCTACTTCGGTTTCATCGATCCCGAACGTGGAACCTCGATGCTGATTTTCGCGTTCATCGTCGTCGTCGTCGGACGTTTGGGTTCGATGAGCGGGACCGCAATCGCGGCCGCCGGCGTTGCGCTCCTGCAGCAGTTCCTCAACTTTTACTCCGCCCCGGGCGTAGGAGATTTTTCGGTGGTGCTGCTGCTCGCGCTCGCCCTCTTGCTGCGTCCGCAGCGAGCGTACGAATCGTGAAGCTCTCCGTGCGCGCCGGGCTCGTTCTCGTGCTGATCGCCGTGCTGGCCCTGGTGCCGTTCATCGGCATTCCGTTGCCGCCGCTCTTCGGCGAGGCCCTGCGCTCGCCGGGTTCGATGACGCTTCTGGCGGGATGCTTCATCTTCGGCGCGCTGGCGCTCTCGTACGACGTCATCTTCGGATACACCGGGTTGCTCTCGTTCGGACACGCGCTCTACTTTGCGATCGGGGTCTACGGCACCGCGATCGCGCTCACGCGCTGGCACTGGGGTTTAGCCGGCGCGCTCGCGTTCGTGATCCTGATGGCGATCGTGCTTCCGGCGATCATCGGCGCCGTCTGTTTGCGTACGCACGGCATTGCGTTCGCGATGGTGACGCTCGCCTTCGCCCAAGCCGGCTCGATCGTCGTAATGCTCAACCCCTACAATCTAACCGGCGGTGAGGAGGGCCTGGCGCTGGCGGCAAGCGTCCTTCCGGCGCCTTTCTCCGGGGTCGCGAACACGCGAAATCTCTATTGGCTGGCGCTGGCTTTGCTGATCTTCACCTACGCGGCGGCGGCCTGGCTAATCTCGTCGCGGCCGGGACGCGCGTGGCAGGCGATTCGTGAAAACGAAACGCGCGCGGCAACCGTCGGGCTCAATCCCTATCTGTTCAAACTCGGCGCGTTCGTCGCTTCCGCGCTGCTGGCCTCGCTGGCCGGCATCGTCTACGTGTTCCTCGAAGGCGGAGCGGCGCCCGACGTCACGACGGCGAACTTCACGTTGACCCTGCTCGTTATGGTGGTACTGGGCGGAGTCGGCACGCTTTGGGGTGCCGTGCTCGGCGGAATCGTCTACGAGTATTTGGACTTCCGTCTCGTCGTGCTCTCGAGCGCGAGCGGTGTCCAATCCCTCCCACCGGTGCTGCGTGTCCCACTCTCGCAGCCGCTCTTCATCCTCGGTGTCCTGTTCGTTCTGCTCGTCCTTTTCGTTCCGGGAGGCCTTGCGGGAGCCGTCCGCCGGCTCTCATCTTCATCAAAGCGCACTATTCTTGGAGGCAATAAACCATGAGGACCATACGATTGATGTCCAGCATCTGCGCGATCGCGGTGCTGCTCTCCGGAGTATATCCGGCGGCGCCGGTCAGCGCCGATAGCGCTCCTATCCATATCGCCGTCATCACCGACATGAGCGGCGTCTATTCGAGCCTTGCGGGCAAGGGATCGGTTACCGCGGTGCAGATGGCCGTCGATGATTTCGGCGGTAAGGTGCTCGGACGTTCGATCGTCGTCGATGCGGTCGATCATCGCGATTCCGCCACGGTCGCCGACGCCAAGGCGCGCCAGGAGTTCAGCAACGGCGCGGACCTCGCCGTCGACCTTACCAACTCGGCGACGGCGCTCGCCGTTTCGTCGGTCGGGAAAGAGATGCACAAACTGGTGATCGTCACCGGCGCCGCCGACAAAGACATCACCGGTAAATTCTGTAACAAGTATACCTACATGTACGCCTACGACACCTATGCGCTCGCGCATGCCGAGGCGATCCCAATCGTCAAGGGCGGCGACAAGCTCTGGTACGGGGTCGCACCCGACTACGCATTCGGTCACTCGATGGCCGAGGAGTTTACCAACGCGATCCAACCGTACGGTGGAAAGTTCGTGAAGATCGACTTCATGCCGCTCGGCACCACCGACTTCTCGTCGTACATGCTCGCCGCGAAGAACTCGGGCGCGAAAGTACTCGCGTTGCTCAACGCCGGCGCCGATACGGTCAACAGCATGAAAGCCGCCAAAGAGTTCGGCCTCGACAAGTCGATGAAAATCATCGCCGGCCTCTTCTTCACCTCGCAGGTCAACACCGATCCCAACCTCTGGACCGGCCTGAAGTTCGCCGATTCGTGGTATTGGGACCAGACGCCGCAAGCGGCGGCGTGGGCCAGGCGGTGGGAAGCAAAGATGGGCGGAGACAACCCGCCGGATTCGATCCAGGCCGCCGACTATTCCGCCACGCTGCAGTGGCTCAAGGCGGTCAAGGCGGTCGGCTCGACGGACGCCGACAAGGTCGTAGGCTATCTCGACGGGCACAAGTTCAACGACATGTACGCCGTCAACGGCGAGTTCCGCACCGCCGATCATCAGGTGTTGCACAACTTCTACCTGTACGAAGTGCTGGCGCCTTCGCAATACAAGGAAAAGAACGCGTGGCTGAAGATCATCGGAACGATTCCCGGCAGCGAGGCGTTCCCCAATCCCGCGACGGAAGGTTGCGCCAAGACGTGGTAGCCCGGCACGTCGACCGGGATCGATGAGCCTCGATTACATTGCGGCTCAGACCTTCAACGGCCTGGCGAGCGGCGCGTATTACGCGCTGCTCGCCCTCGGGCTCTCGATCATTTTCGGGACCCTGCGAATCATCAACTTTGCGCACGGCGCGATGTACATGCTGGGCGCGTTCGGCGCCTATTACGGCGCGCAGCTTCTCGGTCTACCGTTTTTCGCCGCGCTGATCGTCGTGCCGATCGCGGTCGGCATTCTCGGCATGCTGCTCGAATGGCTCATCCTGCGGCGCATCGCCCGCAGCGATCCGATCTACGGGCTGCTCCTCACCTTCGCACTGACGCTCGTGATCGTCAACGTGATGACGCTGCTCGCGGGAACGCTGGGCTCGCCCTATTCCATGCCCGGCGCGCTCTCGGGCGCGACCAATCTGGGTTTCACGATCTTTCCGACGTACAAGCTGTTCGTCATCTCGGTCTCGCTGGCCGTCTGCGTCGTTGCGTGGCTCGTCGTCGATCGCAGCCTCCTCGGCGCGCGCATCCGCGCGGCGATCGAAAATCCGGTGCTGGTACGCGCGTTCGGAGTAAACACGCCGCGTCTGGTGACGGTCACGTTCGGCATCGGCGTCGCAATCGCCGCGCTCGCCGGCGTGCTGGCCGCGCCGACGACCAACGTCCTTCCGACGATGGGTGACGACATCATCATTTATACCTTCGCGATCGTGGTCATCGGCGGGCTGGGTTCGATCACCGGCTCGATCATCGCGGGATTCTTACTCGGACTACTGCAGGCGATCGGCGCGGTCTACTATCCGCCGATCGCGACCACGCTGATCTTCATCGTCATGGTCATCGTGATCTGGCTGCGGCCTTCGGGCCTCTTGGGCCGCCCGGAGAGCACCCGGTGAGCCCTCGCAACGTCCTCTTCATCCTGGTGGCGCTCGCCGGGCTCGTGCTTCCGCGATTGATTTACCCTGTCGTAGCGATGGATATTCTGTGTTTCGCACTCTTCGCGCTGGCGCTCGACCTGCTCTTCGGTTTCGCCGGACTGCTCTCGTTCGGCCAAGCGATGTTCTGGGGCGGCTCCGCCTACACGACGGCGATCCTGGTGCAGCGTTTTCACGTCGACTCCGCGCTCGCGATCGCGGCGGCGGTGCTCTACGCGACGCTGCTCGCCGGTATCGTCGGGCTGATCGTCGTTCGCCGCTCGGGCATCTACTTTGCGATGATCACGCTCGGCATCGCGCAAATCGAATACTTCGCCGCGATCAATCTATCGAGCTTCACCGGCGGCGAAAACGGCCTTCCGATGGACACGCGCGGTACCCTCTTCGGCGCGCACGTCTCAAACGATGTGGCTTTCTACTTCATCGTCTTCGCCGTCGTCGCAATCTGCTTTTGGCTCGTGGTTCGCTTGACCAATTCGCCGTTCGGCACCGTACTCGGCGCCATCCGGCAGAACGAGACGCGCGCGATCGCGCTTGGATACCGGGTTAACCGCTACAAGCTGGCGGCGTTCACGATCGCCGGCGCGCTTTCGGGCCTCGCCGGCGGACTCTATGCGCTCAGCAACCGCCTCGCGGGTCTGGAAATGATCGACTGGCACACCTCGGGGGCGGTGGTGATGATGACCGTGCTCGGCGGCAGCGGCACGATCGTCGGTCCCGCGATCGGCGCAGGCGTGTACGAAATCATCAACTACTTCGTCTCGGCAACTGCGATCGGTCAAGAGACCGATCTCGTCATGGGGTTGGTGTTCGTCGTGTGCATCCTCGCGTTCCGGCAAGGCATTGCCGGAGGAGTGCTATCGTTATGGCGCAAGACTTCGACCTAGAGCTGCTGCGCGGCCGTTTGCGCGCGCGGCGCTTCGGTGATTCCTCCGGCGTAACGGCGCTCTGCGTTCCCGGTCTTTCGTCCAACTCGCGGGTTTTCGAACGTCTGGGAGAACGATTCGAGCGCGAGGGGCGAAGCCTCGTAGCGTTCGACCTTCGCGGCCGCGGTCGGAGCGAGGTCACCGAGCCCGGTACGTACGGTTGGGAGAATCACGCCCGCGACGTGCTCGAAGCGGCGGAGGCGATGGGCATCGAGCAATTCGATTTCGTCGGCCATTCGATGGGGGCGTTCGTCGGATTGACCGCGGTCTCACTCGATCGCGGGAGGGCCATTCGCCGCCTCGTGCTGATCGACGGTTTGGGAGTGCCTTCGCAAACCGCGATCGCCGCGATTTTCGCTGCGCTGGCCGTCCGCAAGGAAACGTTCACAAGCGCGGACGCCTTCATCGCCGCCGTTCGTTCGACCGGTTTGGTGACGCCTTGGAGCGAGTTCTGGGATGAGCACTACCGGTACGATTTGATCACCGAGAACGGTTCGGTCCATCCGCGCACGAGCGCGGCCGCGGTAGCCGAAGACGCGGCGTACGGCGCAACCCGCGACCCGCGCGCATTTTGGCCGTTCCTGACGCTCGATACCCTGCTCGTGCGCGCGAGCGTTCCCATGGGCGGCCCGGACGGCTTCGTCGTCACCGAAGCGGATTACCGCGACTTTCTGGCCGAGGTTCCACACGCGCGCGGGATCGAAGTCGCCGAGAACCACTACGGAATCGTCGCAGCCGAGAAGACCTGCGATGCGATCGGGCAGTTCTTGCAATGAGCGGCGCCGATGCCTTCTTCGTCACGACCTCGTCCGGGAAAATCCGCGTGCAGCGCAGCGGCGATCCGTCCCGGCGCGCCGTCGTCTGCGTACACGGAATCTCTTCGAACGCCAAGGTTTTCGCGCCGCTGAGCCGCGCGCTCGCCGCGAACGGAAGGCAGGTTCTCGCGCTCGACCTGCGCGGGCGCGGCCTCAGTGAGAAATCGCGCAGCGGAACGTACGGGTGGCTGCGTCATGCGCACGACGTTTTCGAAACGGCCGATGCGTTGGGATTGAACTCGTTCGACGTGGTTGGCCATTCGATGGGCGCGCTGGTCGGCATGAATGCCGTGGCCGTCGACACGCGGCGCCGGATAGGCCGGCTGGTGCTGGTCGACGGACTCGGCCGGCCGAGCGCCTCGGCCGCGCTCACGTTGATGCGCAGCGCGCGGCGTTTGACGTGGTCATACGACAACCCGGATCAGTACGTGCGCGCGGTGAAGAACCTGGGGCTCGCGATCCCGTGGAACGACCATTGGGAGCGGCATTACCGCTACGAAGTCGAACCGGCGGCGGGCGGAGGCATTCGCGTGCGCACGCAGCGCTGCGCGCTCTACGAGGACACGATGTACGCGGCGATCCATTCGCCGCGCAAACTCTGGAGCTCGCTCCACCTTCCGGTGTTGCTGCTGCGCGCAGCCCATCCGCTCGGCGATTCGTCCGGGCACATCGTGACGGAAGGCGACCTCGCGGCGTTCCTGAAATCGACTCCCTCGGCGAGGGCGCAGGAAATCGAAGCCAACCACTTCGGAATCGTCATGCACGACGATTCGATCCGCGCGATCGGGAGGTTTTTGTGTTGAAAGATCTTTCGCTGACCCTGCCCTCCACGATGTCGGATCGGCCGCTCGCGATTCGCTCGATTCTCGAGCACGCGGTTCGCGCTCACCCGCGCAAAGGTATCGTCTCGCGCGAGGGAACCGGCCTGATTCGCTACACGTACCCCGCTTTCGCCAAGCGAGTCGCGCAACTGGCTCACGCGCTCGTCGAACTCGGTATCGAGCCGGGCGACCGGGTCGCTTCGTTCGCGTGGAACGGCCACCGGCACATGGAGCTCTATTACGCCGTTCCGATGATCGGGGCGGTGCTCCACACGGTCAACATCCGGCTCTTCCCCGACCAGGTGGCGTTCATTCTCGATCACGCGGCCGATCGCGTCGTCTTTTTCGATGCCTCGCTGGCCAAGGCGGTGCAAGCCTTTCGTGCGCTGCAGCCGGATACGATGCGAACGTTCGTGGCAATGGGCGAGCTGAACGAACCCGTCGACGGCGCGCTCGATTACGAGCAGCTGGTCGCATCCAAGCCCGAACGCTTCGACTGGCCGCTTATCGACGAACGCTCCGCTGCGATCCTATGCTATACGTCGGCAACGACGGGCGATCCCAAAGGCGTGCTGTTCTCGCATCGCTCGACCTACCTCCACGCGCTCGCCTCGTGCTTGGCCGATTACATCGGGCTGCGCGAACGCGATCGCGTTTTGCCGATCGTTCCGATGTTCCACGTCAACGCGTGGGGATTTCCGTTCATTGCACCGCTCGTCGGCGCGGATTTGATTCTGCCGATGGAACGGCTCGACGCTCCCGGCGTCATCGAGCTGTGCTCGCAGGAGCGGGTTACGTTCTCGGCCGGCGTACCGACGGTGTGGATCGCGGTGCGCGACGCGCTCAAGGCTGCCGGCCAACGCCTGCCGGACCTGCGGCGCATCGTCATCGGCGGCTCGGCGATGCCGCGGTCGCTTTTCGACGGGCTCGAAGAGCTGGGCATCGAAGGCGTTCACGCGTGGGGCATGACCGAGATGTCACCGATCGGAACGGTCAGCTCGGCAACCTCGCAGCTCGACGGCGATCCGGAGCGGCAACGGCAGGAACGCTACAAAGCCGGACGTTTCGCGCCGATCGTCGAGTGGCGCCTGGTCGATGAACACGGCGCCGATCTCCCCGCCGACGGCACCTCGCGGGGTGAGTTGCTGGTGCGCGGATTCGCGGTTACGACGAGCTATTATCGCAACGATACCGCGACCGCGGCGGCATTCGAGCCCGACGGCTGGTTTCACACCGGCGACATCTGCACGATCGACGCATACGGCTATCTCGAAATCGTCGATCGCGTCAAGGACTTCATCAAGTCCGGCGGCGAGTGGATCTCTTCGGTCGAGGTCGAGAACACGATCATGGGTCACGCGGCCGTACGCGAAGCATGCGTCTTCGGTCTGGCGCATCCGAAGTGGCAGGAGCGCCCGGTCGCCGCGGTCGTCTTGCGCGAAGGTCATCGCCTCGGCGAAGAGGAGCTGCGCGACTGGCTCACCCAGCATCTGGCGCACTGGCAGATTCCCGACCGGATCCTCTTTCTCGACGCGATTCCGCGCACCGGCGTCGGAAAATTTTTGAAGCGCGAGCTGCGCACGCGGTTCGAAGGCCTCTTGACCGGCGCTCAGACGAGTTGATGACGACCGTCGGAACCCTCGAGGAGCTCGAGTCACTGCGCGGTGCGACGCTCGAGACCGACTGGCGGGAGATCGATCAGGAGCGCATCGACCGCTTCGCAAGCGTGACGGAGGATCATCAATGGATTCACGTCGATCGTGAGCGAGCGGCCGCCGAATCGCCCTACGGGACGACGATCGCGCACGGGTTTCTGACGCTGAGCCTGCTCAGCGCGATGTTCAAGCAGTGCTGCGCGGTTCGCGCTTCCGCGACGATCAACTACGGTTTCGATCGGATCCGTTTCATCAGTCCGGTCCGATCCGGAGCACGCATCCGCGGCCGGTTCACGCTCGGCGCGGTCGACCGTAACGCAGACGGCAGCGCGCTCGCGGTTTGGTCGGTCGAAGTTGCGCTCGAGGATTCGCCGAAACCCGCGCTGGCCGCGACGTGGCTGGTCCGCGTGTACTTTTCGTAGTGCTGGACATGACTCGCCCGCTCGACACCTCGCACACGAAGATCCTGCCGCTCAGCGTCGACGCCGAATTACGCCGCAGCTTCCAGCTGCTCGAGATCCTCGACCGCTTTGCCGAAGAAACCGCGCTCGCGCACGCCGCTCGAACGTATTCGGATATCGCGTTCGTGACCGCGGCGATCGACCAGATGCACTTTCGCGGTAGGCCGGACATGACGTCGGACATGGTGCTGCTCGCGCGCGTCAACTACGTGGGCACGCGTTCGCTCGAAGTCGGCATCCGCATCGAACAGCCCGGTCCCAAACCGCTGCACTACGTCTCGTGCTACTTCACGATGGTCGCGAATCACGAACTCCCGCCGCTGGACTACGAAGACGAACTCGAACGCCGGCGCCGCGGCCGTGCGCTCGTGCGCAAGAACGCCTATCGCGACGATGCGGTACCGACGATCGAACCGCCCAGCCCGGCGGAGCAGTCGTTGCTGGCCGAGCTGCACATGGCGCAAGAGGGCGCGGGGTTCGACGGGTTGCTGGTCTGCAATCTCACGAACCGCGAGTACGACCGCGCCGAAACCCCGCCCGCGGCGTCGTCACCGGCGAAGATCGTCGGCGGATACGTTATCCATCGGGCCTACGTCCATGCGACGATGTGCGCCGAGCTGGTGGCTCCGGACCGGCCGGTCGTCGTATCGATCAATCGGGTCAATTTCCACCAACCGGTCAACGTGGGCGACAAACTGCATTTCAGCTCGCGCGTGACGTACACCGGAAACACCTCGATCTGCGTGGAGGTCGACATCGTGCGTGAGAGTCGCGATCGCCGCACCGCGGCGCTGTGCAATACCTGCACTTTCACCTTCAAAAACGTCGACGATGCGTTGGGCGCGCGTCCCGTGCCGAACGTCTATCCGACGACCTACGCAGAGGACGTGCGCTATCTGGCTGCGCACCGCCGCCGGCTGCGCCGCCTCGCCGGCTCTTCTCTTTAGAACGGATACGGCGGCGGGGTATCGTGCTCGGTCGACCACCGCCAGGTCGTGTACTCGTCGAGTGACGCGTGTCCGCCTTGACGGCTGCCGTTGCCGGAGGCGCCGACGCCGCCGAACGGGGCACGCGGGTCGTCGTTCACGGTTTGGTCGTTGATATGGACCATCCCCGTCCGCAAGCGTTTGGCGATGTTCCGCGCGCGCGGCAGCGATGCCGAGTGGACCGCGGCCGAAAGGCCGTACTCGGTCTTGTTGGCCAGCGCGATCGCCTCTTCGTCGGAGGTAAACGTCGTGATCGGCGCGACCGGCCCGAAGATCTCTTCGTCGAACGCCGGCATACCCGGCGTCACGCCCGTCAAGACGGTCGCGGCGTAGAAGTTGCCCTCGTGCGTACCGCCCGCAGCGAGCTTCGCGCCTTTCGCCAGCGTGTCTTTGACGATGCGATCGACGCGTTCGCGCTGCGCGTCGTTGATGATCGGCCCGAGATGGACCTGATTCTCGGCCGGATCGCCGACGACGAGCTTGCGCGCGTGCTCGGCGAGCGCGGCCGCATATTTCGCGGCGATGCTTTCGTGCACGAGATGACGGCTCGACGCCATGCAGATTTGCCCTTGATGTAAGAACGAACCCCACGAACCGCAGCGCGCGGCCGCCTCGACGTCCGCGTCTTCGAGCACGATGAACGGACTATTGCCGCCGAGTTCGAGCGAAACGCGCTTGAGCGTGCGGCCCGCGGCTTCGCCGATCTTGCGGCCGACCGCGGTCGAACCCGTGAAGGCGATCATCGCGACGTTGGGATCTTCGACCAACGCCGCGCCCGGCTCGGTCTCGCCGGGAACGACGTGCAACACGCCTTGCGGTAGGCCCGCCATCTCGAACAGGCGCGCGATGAGGATGCCCGAACACACGCTGGTCTGTTGATTCGGCTTGAGTACCACCGTGTTGCCGAACGCCAGCGCGGGAATCACCGCGCGCATGCACAGGATCAGCGGGAAATTGAACGGCCCGATGACGCCGACGACGCCGAGCGGGACGCGTTCGGCAACGCTGCGGAAGCCGTCCTTGTCGACGATCGTTTCTTCGAACGCGGCGGTCTCGAGATCGCCGATGATCTTATCGAAATATCCGGTGGTCAGTACGCCGACCTCGAATTGCGATTTGGGGACCGTGGAGCCGGCTTCGCGCACGATCCACCACACGAATTCGTCCGCGTGCTGCGTCAACAGCGCTCGCGCGCGTTTCAAAACGGCGGCGCGATCCGTACGCGGCGTCTGTGCCCACGCCGGCTGGTGCTGCGCGGCCGAGGCCGCGGCGGCACGGACGTCGGCCGCGCAGGCGGTGCCAACCGTTCCGAGCGCGGCACCGTTCGCTTTGTTCGTCGCGGCGAATTGCCCGCTGCCTTGCCGCCACCCGTCGAGAAAGATTTTGCCGGACCAGTCGAAATTTCCGAGCAACGCGTGGGACGTCGATGTCGTCGTCATGTGGGAACCTTTCGCAGATCCGCAGTCGATTCGAAGGGAAGACCGACGTAGTTCTCCGCCAAGCTCGCAGCGGCGGTGCGAGAGCTGGTGACGTAGTCGAGCTCGGCGAGCTGCACGCGATAGTCGAACGGCACCTGCCCGTCGAAGCGGTGGAGCATCCGGGTCATGTAGCTCGAGAAGCGCTGCGTCTTCCAGACGCGCCGCAGGCACGTCTGCGAATACGCGTCGAGCAGCGCGGTCTCACCACTCCCGTAGTATGCATCGAGCGCTTCTGCCAGGACGTACACATCAGCGATGGCGAGGTTCATGCCCTTCGCGCCGGTCGGCGGCACGATGTGCGCGGAGTCTCCGGCGAGAAAGAGGCGCCCGTAGCGCATCGGGTCGCACACGAAGCTGCGCATCGGCGTCACGCCCTTCTGCAGCATCTTACCGGGGCGCACGTCCGGTCCGCCGCGGTCGCTGCCGAGGCGTTCGCGCAATTCGGCCCAGATGCGCTCGTCGGGCCAGAGGCCGAGATCTTCGTCGTTGCGGCATTGGAGGTACATACGGCTGATCGTCCGGGAGCGCATCGACACGAGCGCAAAGCCGCGCGCGTGGTTCACGTAGATCAGCTCTTCGCTTACCGGCGGTGTCTCGGCCAGAATGCCGAGCCAGCCGAACGGAAAGGCGTGATCGTAGATCGTGACCGCGTCCGGCGGAATCGCCGCGCGGGCGACGCCGTGGAAGCCGTCGCAACCGGCCACGAAGTCGGCGCGAACGGCGTGTTCGGCGCCGGCCGCGTCACGATAGCAGATCGACGGATCGTCGCCGGCGTCGACTGCGATGACCTCGCATTCGAAGAGGATCGACCCTCCCGCGCCAAGCCGCACGGCGATCAGATCCTTGACGACTTCTTGCTGGCCGTACACCGTCACCGTCTTGCCGCCGGTCAAATCGGGAAAATCGATGCGTTTGCTGCAATCGTCGAAGCGCAGCGCGATCCCGCGGTGCACGAGACCTTCGCGGCGCATCCGCTCTCCGGCGCCGGTATCGTTCAGTAGCTCCGCCGTGCCGTGCTCGAGCACACCGGCACGCACGCGGCTCTCGACGTAATTGCGGCTGCGTGATTCGACGACCACCGATTCGATGCCGCAGCGATGAAGCAGATGCGCCAGCATCAGGCCGGCCGGCCCGGCGCCGATGATCGCGACCTGCGTGCGGAGCGGAGCGCTCACGTTACTCGTCTCTCGCCGCGCTGTTGCGGCCGAACGTAAGCCGGTAGCCGAGCGGCATGAGCTGCAGTCCCGATCGCGCGCTGAACCCGCCCCAGATTCCGCGCGGGAACCACAGCGAGAAGACCAGCGCCGACGCGCCCAACGCGATCAGATACCACACGCCGGTGGCCCCCAAGAGCGTTTCGACGGCAAAGAAGACGACCGCTCCGATGATCGGCCCTTCGAAGGTCCCAAGACCGCCGACCAGCGTCATGAAGATCATATACGCCGTCCACTGCACGCTGAAAAATGTTTTGGGCTGGAACGTGATGAGGGTCGAGAGCGTCAAGGCGCCTGCCGCCGCGCAGCCCGCCGCCGCCAGCACGAAGATCGTACGCTTCGTCGGCAAGACGCGCACCCCGACCGACGCCGCCGCTTCTTCGTTATCGCGAATCGCTTGCACGCACGCGCCGGTCCGGCTGCGCAGCAGAACGAACACGAGCGCCAGAACGATCGTCATTGCACCGAGGGCGAACCAGTAGTTATCCGCTCGTCTCACCGCGGGCGCGAAGGCGGAGATCGCGATCAGCGAGGTCCCGGTTTCGCCTTGGATCAGGCCGTCGAGATTGACGAGCAGGTGCGCGAGCTCGGCGAATACCCACATGCCGATCGCGAATTCGCCGCCGCGTAAGCGCAGCGCGAGCGGCGAGAGCGCGAGCGCGAGCACGGCGACCACCAGCGGCGCCAGCGCGATGGCCGGATAGACCGGCATACCGCCGTTGGAAAGGCGGATCACGACGTACGCCCCCAGGCCGAAGAACGCTTGTTGCCCCACCGAAACCAGGCCCGCGTAACCGGCCAGTGCGTTCCACATCACCGCGAGAATGACATAGATGAAGAGCGTCGTGATCCGCCCGGTCAGATACGAGCCGAGAAACAGCGGCCCGAATGCGAGGATCGCGATAATCGCGACCAAGCCGCCGATCGCGATGATCGAGACACTGCTCCACCGCCGCACCGCAACCGTACCGACGTCGGTCATGCCGATTGCCTCCGTAGAACCTTGAGCCAGCCGGCCGAAAAACTCCCGGCGGCGAAAAATCGAACGGCGAGCACGCAGAAGAACAACAGGTGTCCAGCGATGAAGAATCCCTGCGGGTTGACCAGTGCCCCAAGATTCTGCGCGACGCCGAGCGCAATCGCGCCGACCAGCGTTCCCCAAAGCGAGCCCGTACCGCCGATGACCACCGATTCGAACGCGAAGATGAGCTGAGTCGCGCCCGCGTAGGGAGCGAACGTCGTGCGCATGCCCAGAAACATGCCCGCGATCGCCACCGTAGCCAACGCAATCGCCGCGGCGGCGGCATAAACGGATCGCGAATCGATGCCCATCAGCTCGGCCGTGTCGCGATCTTCCGACGTCGCGCGAATCGCGCGGCCGAGGGGCGCATATTTGAGGAAGAGCTGCAAGCCGACGATCAACACGATCGCGGTGCCGAGCGTGAGGAGTCCAAGCTCGCTGACGGTCACGCCGCCCGGCAGCGTCCAACCGTTGTAGGAGAGGGTTCCGATGTTCGGCCCGAGCGAACGCGAATCCGCGCCGAAGCGTTGGAAGAGCAGATTGTCGATGACGATCGCGAGGCCGAACGTGCTGAGCAGCGGCGTGAGCGGACCCGAGCGCAAACTCCGGTCGAGGACCGTTCGCTGCAAGATCCATCCGGCCGCGGCCATGATGGGAATGACGATCAGCAACGCGATAAAGGGCGAGATCCCCAGATGTTCGGTGATGTACCACACGAGGAACGCCGAGAGAACGACGAGGCTGCCGTGCGCGAGGTTGATGATCCGCATGACGCCGTACATGAACGAGAGACCGCACGCGACGAGCGCGTAGTAGCCGCCCAGGAAGATGCCCTGCACGATCTGGTCGATCACGCCTTCACCTCTTCGCCGCGCCGCAAGCCGAAGTACGCCTCGGTGATCGCTTCTTTGGTGATCTCGGACGTCCGGCCCTCACGAACGATGCGGCCTTCGAGCATGCAGGCAACGCGCGTCGAGACGCGGAGCACGCGGCTGAGGTCTTGTTCCACCAGCACGATCGTCGCGCCGCTTGCCATCACAGACTCGAGCGATTCGTACACCGCGTTGACGGCAACCGGTGAAAGCCCGAGGGAGAGTTCGTCGATGAGCAGGAGACGCGGATTGGTCATCAGCGCGCGGCCGATCGCCGTGGCCTGTTGCTCTCCGCCCGAGAGATCGCCGCCTTTGCGCTGCGCGATCCGCCGCAGCATCGGGAACGCCTCGAGCACGGTCGCGTAGTTCCAGCGCCCCTTACGGCCGGTGCGCCCGGCAACGAGGAGATTCTCCTCGACCGTCATTTCTCCGAAGATACGCCGGCCTTCGGGAACCAGCGCGATGCCGGCGCGCGTGCGTTTGCCGGCGGGAACGTTGGTGACGTCGATGCCCTCGAATACGATCTTTCCGGACGACGGCTTGTGCGCGCCGGCGATCGTGCGCAGCAGCGTCGTCTTGCCGGCGCCGTTAGCGCCCACCAGCGCGAGAATCTCGCCCTCCGCGACGGTGAACGACACGCCGCGAACGGCCTTGAGCAGGCCGTGGTTCGAGTCGAGCGCTTCGACGCTGAGCACGTTCATGCAACGCCGCTTCCCAGATACGCTTCGATGACAGCCGGGTGCGCAAGCGCTTCTTTCGGTTCACCCTGCGCGATCACGACGCCCGAGTCCATGCACACGAGTCGATCGATGACCCGCAGTAAAACGTGCAGGATGTGCTCGATCCACACGATGGCGATTCCCGTCGCTCGCAACTGGTGAATGATCGCGACGAGGTCGCTCGCTTCCGCATCGGTCAGCCCCGCCCCGATTTCATCCAGGAGCAAGACCTTCGGATTCGTTGCGATCGCCCGGGCGAGTTCCAAGCGTTTGCGATCGAGAAGACCGAGCGTCGCGGCGGTACGATTGGCGTTCTCGAGCATACCGCAGAGGTCGAGCGATTCGATGCTGGCGCGGTAGGCTTCGGCGCGCGTGCGGCGGCCGCCGAACGACGCCGCCACAAAGACGTTCTCGAAGATCGTCATGTCGACGAACGGCCGCGGCACCTGATGCGAGCGTCCGATGCCCATGCGGCATCGCGTTGCCGCGTCGGTGCGCGAAACGTCGGCACCGTCGACGAAGACGCTCCCTTCGGAGAGCGGATAGGTTCCCGCGAGCAGATTGAGCAGCGTCGTTTTGCCCGCGCCGTTCGGCCCGACGATGCCGACGGCCTCGTTGCGGGAAACGGCAAAATCGACGTGGTCCACGGCGGTGAAGTTTGCAAAGCGTTTGGTCGCAGCGGTAGCGGTGAGCACCGGGCCGGTGTCTGCCATGCGGCGCCCTACATCGCCTTCAGGGCGTTCGAACCGCTGCCCGCGATCGCAAGAACGGTACGGACGACCGATCCGATGTGCACGCGCATCGCGCGTTCCGCATCGTCTTCGTCGTGTGCGAGGACCGCCTGAACGATCGCCTCGTGTTCGCGCAGTGATTGCGTGATCCGCCCCGGTTGCAGCACCGTGCGAAATTGATAGCGTACGGCCTGCGATTGCAGCGACGAGAGCAGCATAGCCGCGGTTTCGTGGTTTGCAATTTCCAGAATCGTGCGATGGAGCTTCGCGTTGAGCTGCGAATACGCGAGCGGATCGCCGGAATCGTGGCAAGCCTTCATCTCTGCGATGATTCCGCGTAACGTGCGCTCGCCCTCACCATCGATGCGTCGTGCCGCGTAGCGCGCGACCAGACCTTCGAGGGCCGCACGCGCTTCGAGGATCTCCGCGGCTTCCTGCGCCGTGTACGTTCGTACGCGCACGCCTCGATTGGGCTCGCGAACGAGCCACCGCTGGTGTTCGAGATGCGCGAACGCAGCGCGGATGACGGCGCGATTGGTGTTGAGATCCTTAGCAAGTTCTTGCTCGACCAAGCGCTCATTCGGCGCGAACTCACCCGACACGATCGCGCGCCGAATGTGTTCGGCGATATCCGAAGCTCGACTGCGAGCAGGATCGTCGGAAGGTACGCGAAAAGTGGGCGCCATAATTGTCAACAATATTGGCAACGTGCTTATTCCCCTCCTCCGGTGAGTACGAGCGATGATCGACTATGACGAGTGCGCGCATCTCGGTGTTGCGACGATTTACGAAGCCTCGGGGAAAGAAGGCCTGATCGATATTGCGCTGCACCAACTGGTTCCGCATAGTCGCGCGGCGGGCCCGGCGCGTACGGTGCGCTGCGCGCAGGACGATAATCTGATGGTGCACGCGTCGATCGAGCGCATCCGGCGCGGCGATATCGTCGTGCTGACCATGCCGGAACCGCGCGCGGTCGCCCTCGTCGGGGACCTGCTGTTGACACAAATGATCGCGGCCGGCGCAGCAGGCGTTTTGGTAGACGCAGCAGTGCGCGATGCCCAAGATCTTTCCTCGATGGCGGTCCCGGTGTGGGCGCGCTGGATTCGCGTGCGAGGAGCAAAGAAGGCCGTGCCCGGAGAGCTCGACGTGCCGGTCGAGGTCGGCGGCACGATGATTTCGCCGGGCGATCTGGTGGTGCTCGATGCCGATGGCGCCTGCGCCATCCGCAAGGAGCGCGCGGAAGAGGTCGTCGTTGCGGCGCGCGCGCGCACGCAAACGGAGAGCCGCAATCGCGAACGGTACGCGCGCGGTGAACACTCCTACGACATCAACGATCTTCGCAAGCTGGTCGAGGGTTCACGCGCGTGAAGCAGCGCGCCATTGCGTGCACTCTGATGCGCGGCGGGACGTCGAAGGGCCCGTTTTTTCTGGCGAGCGATTTGCCGGAAGATACGGCCGTGCGCGATGCGGTACTGCTAGCGGCGATGGGTTCACCCGACGTGCGTCAGATCGACGGCGTGGGCGGGGCGGATACGCTGACGAGCAAGGTGGCGATCGTCGGTCCCTCGAGCCGCCCCGACGCGGACGTCGACTACCTCTTCTTGCAAGTCGTCGTCGGCGAAGCGCGCGTGGACGCATCGCAAAATTGCGGAAACATGCTGGCGGGCGTCGGGCCGTTCGCGATCGAGCGCGGACTCGTCCCCGCAAGTGCGCCGCGAACGAGCGTGCGCATCCACATGGTCAACACCGCCTCGATCGCGGTCGCGCACGTCCAGACGCCCGATGGCCGCGTGCGCTACGACGGCGATGCGCGCATCGACGGCGTTCCCGGAACCGCGGCGCCGGTGGACATCGATTTCCTCGACGTCGCCGGCGGCAGCTGCGGCGCGCTGCTGCCGTCGGGAAACGCGCGCGACGTGATCGCGGATACCGACGTAACGCTGATCGATAACGGCATGCCGGTCGTCGTGATGCGTGCATCCGATTTCGGACAGACGGGCCGCGAAACGCCCGAACAGATGGAAGCGGATAGCTCGCTGCGCGCCCGGGTCGAAGCGCTGCGCCTGGAGGCCGGCAAGCGCATGAACTTGGGCGACGTGTCCAAGAAGACCGTACCCAAGATGTGCCTGGCCGCGCCGGCGCAAAACGGCGGCGACATTTCGACCCGGATGTTCATTCCGCACAAAGTGCACAAGGCGATCGGCGTATTCGGCGCGGTCAGCGTTGCGACCGCGTGCGCGATCCCGGGATCGGTCGCTTCAGAGATCGCACCGCCCGGCGAGGGCGGCGAGCGCAGTTTCGAGATCGAGCACCCGACCGGCTTTTTCACCGTCTCCATGCAGATCGAATCCGGCCCGTCCGGCCCGCACGTGCGGCGCTCGGCGCTGCTGCGCACCGCCCGCGCGCTGATGTCCGGCGATCTCTTCATTCCCGGCGACGTTTGGACGAACGGGTCCCCATGATCATCGATTGCCACGGCCACTACACGACGGCGCCGGACGGTTTACAGACGTTCCGAGCGGCGCAGATTGCGGGACTCGCGGACCCCTCGCTGCCTTCGCCCCTGAAACCGAACGTCAGCGACGACGAGATCCGTGCCAGTCTCGAGAACGCGCAACTAAAATTTTCTCGCGAGCGCGGGACCGACGTGACGATCTTCTCGCCGCGCGCTTCGGCGATGGCGCATCATATCGGAACGGAAGCCACGAGCATGGCCTGGGCGCGCGCCTGCAACGATTTGATCGCGCGCGTGTGCGAGCTGTATCCACGCAACTTCGCCGGTGTCGGGCAGCTGCCGCAGTCGCCCGGCGCCGGCCTCGCCGGCAGCGTTCGCGAACTCGAGCGCTGCGTGAACGAGCTCGGCTTCGTGGGCATCAACCTCAATCCCGATCCCTCCGGCGGACATTGGACCTCGCCGCCGCTGACGGACACATTTTGGTATCCGCTCTACGAGAAGATGGTCGAGCTCGACGTTCCCGCGATGGTGCACGTGAGCTCGTCGTGCAATCCAAACTTTCACGCCACCGGCGCGCACTATATCAACGCCGACACGACCGCGTTCATGCAATTCATCACCGCCGATCTGTTCGCCGATTTCCCGACGCTGCGATTCATCATTCCGCACGGCGGCGGCGCAGTTCCGTATCACTGGGGCCGCTACCGCGGGCTCGCACAAGACATGAAGCGCCCGCCGCTCGAACAGTCGGTGTTGAACAACGTCTTCTTCGATACGTGCGTCTACCATTTGCCGGGCATCGAACTGCTCTTCGAGGTGATCCCCGCGGAAAACATCCTGTTCGGTTCCGAGATGGTCGGCGCCGTGCGCGGCGTCGATCCGCGCACCGGCTTCAACTACGACGATACGAAACGGTACGTCGAGGCGCTCGGCCTCGACGATTCGACGCGTGTCAAGGTCTATGAAAAGAATGCGTTGCGCGTCTATCCGCGGCTGAAGAGCCGGCTGGGTTCTGCCGTCGCATGATCGATCTGAATCGCTATCATCCCAATCCCACGCGCCCGGCATTCGTCGTGCCGGCGGGAGCGGTCGACGCGCATTGCCACGTTTTCGGGCCGGGCGAGAAGTTCCCGTACGCGCCGCAGCGCAAATACACGCCCGGCGACGCACCGAAGGAAGCACTCTTCGAACTGCGCAGCCTGCTCGGGTTCACGCGCAACGTGATCGTCCAGGCCAGTTGCCACGGCTGCGATAATCGTGCCATGGTCGATGCGTTGCTCGCGTCGGCCGGTACGGCGCGCGGTATTGCGGTCGTGGAGCCCGGCGTGAGCGTCGCGGAGCTCGCGGAGATGCATGCGGCCGGCGTTCGCGGCGTGCGTTTCAACTTCTTGAAGCGGCTGGTGGACGCTACGCCGCGCGAGCAGTACGTCGAGATCGCAAAAAAAATCATCCCGCTCGGCTGGCACATCGTCATCTATTTCGAAGCCCCGGAGCTGGAAGAGCTCACGCCGTTCATCACCTCCCTGCCGGCGGCGGTCGTGATCGACCACATGGGACGGCCCGACGTGGACCTTGGCCTCGAACATCCGCAGTGGAAGCGGTTCATCGCGCTGATGGACGAACATCCGAATCTGTGGGTGAAGGTCAGCGGTGCGGAGCGGCTTTCGAAGACCGGGCCTCCGTATGACGACGTGGTGCCGTTCGGACGCGCGCTGGTTGAGCGCTATCCCGAGCGCGTGCTCTGGGGAACGGATTGGCCGCATCCCAACATGACCACGCACATGCCCGATGACGGGAAGCTCGTCGACTTCATTGCGCGAATGGCGACGACGCCGGCGCTGCAGGAGCAGCTGCTGGTCCGCAATCCGATGCGCCTCTATTGGCCGGAGCGCAGCTGATGGCGGCAGCGCGCGAGAATCCGTTCGACGACATCCCCGGAACGACGCTGTTCGACGCCGAGCACTCCCGGCTCGGGTATCACCTCAACATGTTCTGCATGTCGTTGATGAAAGAAGAAAACCGCGCAGCCTTCAAGGCCGACGAGCGAGCCTACCTCGAGCGCTGGCCGATGACGGCGGAGCAGCGCGACGCGGTCCTCGCACGCGACTGGAATCGCATGCTCGAGCTCGGCGGCAACATTTATTACACGGCGAAGCTCGGGGCGACCGACGGTCTCTCGTATCAGGCGCTCGCAGCCTTGATGACCGGTACGACGCAAGAAGAGTACGCGGAGATGATGCGCTCGGGCGGCCGCCGCATCGAAGGCAACCGCAGCAAATCGGAGGCGCACGGTGGCTAGAATCATCGCCGGCGTCGCGACCTCGCACGTACCGGCCATCGGGGCCGCGATCGACAACGGACGCACATCCGAGCCGTACTGGCAGCCGCTCTTTGCGGGCTACGAGTTCTCCAAGAAGTGGATCGCGGATCTGGCTCCCGACGTCATCATCGAGGTTTATAACGATCACGCCTCCGCGTTTTCGCTCGATTTCATCCCGACGTTTGCGATCGGGTGCGCGGCGGAATTTCCGATCGCCGACGAAGGCTGGGGCCCCCGCAAGGTTCCGCCGGTGAAGGGCCACCCCGAACTGGCATGGCACATCGCCCAGTCGACGATCCTCGACGAATTCGACATGACGATCATCAACAACATGGCCGTCGATCACGGTCTCACGGTGCCGCTCTCACTGATGTTCGGCCGGCCCGACGCGTGGCCCGTACCCGTGATCCCGCTCGCGGTCAACGTCGTGCAATATCCGCCGCCGACGGGAAATCGCTGCTACAACCTAGGCAAAGCGATTCGCAAGGCCGTCGAATCATACCCCGAAGATCTACGCGTGGTCGTCTTTGGGACCGGCGGTATGTCGCACCAGCTTCAAGGGCCGCGTGCCGGCCTCATCAATGCAGAATTCGACAACGCATTTCTCGACGAACTCATCGCCGATCCGGCGCGCGTCGCGCAACGGCCGCACATCGAGTACGTTCGGGAAGCCGGCTCCGAAGCGATCGAGCTGGTGATGTGGCTGATCATGCGCGGCGCGCTCGACGACCGCGTCGAGGAGATCCATCGCTTCTACCACGTTCCGGCCTCGAATACGGCGGTCGGGCATCTCATCTTGGAAAACGTGAGGAACCAGCGTTGATCAACGTCGCGCTCGCCGGGCAAGGCGCATTCGGCGTCAAGCATCTCGAAGCCATCGCGAACATCGACGGCGTGAACGTCATCTCCCTCACCGGCGGCCGTCCCGAATCGACGCAAGCGGTCGCCGAACGGTTCCGGATACCGCATTGGACGACCGATCTCGGCGAGACGCTCGCGCGGCCCGGCCTCGACGCCGTGATCATCGCCTCGCCCACGCAGATCCACCGCCGCCAAGCCGAGCAATCGATGCGTGCCGGCAAACACGTGCTGGTCGAGATCCCGGTCGCCGACTCCGTCGAAGACGCGCGCGCGCTCGTCGAGGTGCAGCGCGAGACCGGTGTCGTTGCGATGGCCGGCCACGTACGCCGTTTCAACCCGAGCCACCGGTTCCTCCACGAGCGTATCGAACGCGGCGAATTCAACGTGCAGCAAATGGACGTCCAGACGTACTTTTTCCGTCGAACGAATACCAATGCGCTCGGACAACCACGGAGCTGGACCGATCATCTGCTCTGGCATCACGCGTGCCACACCGTCGATCTGTTTCAGTGGCAGACCGGCGGGACCGCGGAGATCGCCCAAGCGATCCAGGGGCCGGTTCATCCGGCGCTCGGCATCGCCATGGACATGAGCATCCAGCTCAAAGCCCCGTCGGGCGCGATTCTGACGCTTTCCCTTTCCTTCAACAATGACGGGCCATTCGGATCGTTTTTCCGGTACATCGGCGATACCGGTACGTACCTTGCGTACTACGACGATCTGAGCACCGGCAAGAACGAGAATGTCGACTTGTCGGGCTTCGCCGTTTCCAACAACGGAATCGAACTCGAAGATCGCGAGTTTTTCGCGGCGATCGCCGAGCGTCGAGAGCCTCAATCAAGTCTGGTCGATACGCTGCCCGCGTATGAAACGCTCGCGCGCCTCGAACAGCAACTCGGGCGGTTCGTCGCCGCGTAATTATGCACTTGAGCAACACGATCTAGGAGGTGTCTATGTCATCGGATTCTTCCCGGCGTTCATTCATTCTCGGAACCGGCGGAGCGGCGCTCGCAGCCGCGACTTCGTCGATTTGGGTCGGTGCCGACGCGGCTGAAGTGATCAAGGTCGGCTTCGTGAGCCCGCGCAGCGGGCCGCTCGGCGGGTTCGGCGAGTGCGACCCGTACGTCGTCGGTCTCGCGCGTAAGGCGCTTGCCGGCGGCCTGGAGGCCGGCGGCAAGCGCTATGCCGTCCAAATCCTCGCTCGCGATTCGCAGTCCGATCCTACCCGCGCGGCGCAGCTCGCCAACGAGCTGATCAGCAAGGAGGGGGTCGACATGATGCTCGCGACCTCCACGCCGGAAAACGTCAATCCCGTTTCGGACGCGTCCGAAGCGGCGGGCGTCCCGTGTCTTTCGACGGTCGTGCCGTGGGAATCGTGGTATTTCGGCCGCGGTGCGAAGCCCGGCCAGCCCTCACCGTTCAAATGGACCTACCACTTCAGTTTCGGCGTCGAAAGCTTTCACGTGTGCTACGTCTCGCAATTTCACGAGCTTCCCACCAACAAAAAGATCGCCGCGCTGTATCCGAACGACGCCGACGGCAACGCCATCCGCGAACACTTGATCCCGCTCCTCGAGAAAGACGGCTTCACGGTCGTCGATCCCGGCGGCTATGAAGACGGCACGAGCGATTATTCCGCGCAGATCGCACGGTTCAAGGCGGAAAACTGCCAGATTTTCAACACCTTCCCGCTCCCGCCGGATTTCGTGACGTTCTGGAACCAAGCGGCGCAGCAAGGCTACACCAAGATGGTGACGATCGCCCAAGTCGCCAAGACCGGCCTCTTCCCATCCGACGTCGAAGCGCTCGGTTCTCTGGGCAATCGCATCGCAACCGCAGACTACTGGCACCCCGATTTCCCGTATAAATCGCCGCTCACCGGCCAGAGCTCGCGCGCACTCTCCGACGATTACACGAAGTCGACCGGCAAGCAGTGGACGCAGCAGCTCGGGGCGTCACTCGCGCTCTTCGACGCGGGCATCGCGGCGCTCAAGAGTTCCGGAGCCCCGAAGACCAAAGCTGCCGTCGCGAAGGCGCTCTCGCGCTTGAACACCGTCACGGTCGACGGCCGCGTCGATTTCACGCACGGCCCGGTTCCGAACGTCGCCGTAATGCCGATTCTCGGCACGCAGTGGTTGAAAAACAAGCCCGGCAGCCGCTTCCCGTTCGAGAACGTTTTGACCGAAAATGCCGGAGACCGCAACGTGCCCGTCCACCACAAACTGCTTCCGTATTCATAGCGATCAGGAGGTCCGCCACGTGTTGAGCCCGCGAGAGCGCGAAGTCGCCGATCTGGTAACGCGCGGTCTGAAGAATCGTGAGATCGCGCAAGAACTCTCCGTAAGCCCCGAAACGGTCAAGCAGCATCTCAGGAATATCCGCGACAAGACGGGGCACAACAAACTCCAACTCGCGATCCACTGGGTCGCTCGGCGGGGGGTGTAGTTCCCGCGTCATCGTAGAGCGGGCGGAAAGGGGCAGCGCGATTTCGGACGTATTTGCGCAACATGAACGATGGCGCGGATGCGTACGTGTTGCAGGCAACCGGAATCGCCAAGTCCTTCTCCGGCTTCATGGCGCTCGACGGACTCACGCTCTCGGTCCGCTCCGGGGCAATTCACGCGATCATCGGCCCGAACGGCGCCGGGAAGACGACCCTTTTGGGCGTGCTCTCGGGATTCGTGCGCCCAACCGCCGGAGAGGTTCGCTTCGCGGGCGTCGAGATCACGCATGCCGGCGCAGCCGAAATCGCGCAGATGGGTATGGTGCGCAGTTTTCAGATCACCAGCATCTTTGCGCACATGACCGCGCTCGAGAACGTCAAGGTCGCCTTGCAGGCGCGCACCAACCTTTCGCGCCGCCTGCTGGCGGGAAGCCGCGTGACGGCGGTCCTCGACGAGCCGGCGCGCGATGCATTGCACGTCGCCGGACTCGATGACGACCGCAACACCGTCGCCGCGAATCTGCCATACGGAAAGAAGCGCGGGCTCGAGCTCGCGATTGCGATCTCGCAAGACCCGAGCGTTCTTCTGCTCGACGAGCCGACGGCCGGGATGGGCGCCGAAGACATCGGTCCGACGATCGAATTGATCCGCCGCGTTTCGCGCGACCGCACCGTCGTCTTGGTCGAGCACAATCTGCGCGTCGTGGAACACCTGTGTGACCGGGTCAGCGTGCTCGAACGCGGCAAGGTGCTCACCGAAGGCGGATATGCCGAAGTTCGCGCCGATCCGCGTGTGGTCGAGGCCTACCTCGGCGCGGGGAGACACTGATGCTTAGCGTCCGCGACGTTCATACCTACTATGACGAGTCGCACGTGCTGCACGGGATGAGCTTCGATTTGCGCGACGGCGAGGTTGCGACGCTCATCGGCCGCAACGGTGTCGGCAAAACGACGACCCTGCGCTCGATCATGGGCATCGTTCGGCCGCGCAGCGGTTCGATCGTACTCGACGGTAACGAATTATGCGCGACTCCTTCCGATCGCATCGCGCGCAGCGGGATCGCGTACGTCCCCGAAGAGCGCGGCATCTTCTCGACCCTCAACGTGCGCGAGAACCTGCTCTTTGCGCCGGCGCTCGCGCCGGGCGGATGGACGCTGGACCGGATCTTCGACGCCTTCCCGAACCTCAAGGAGCGCGCGTCGGCAGTGGGCACGACGCTCTCGGGCGGCGAGCAGCAGATGCTCGCGATCGCGCGCGCGCTGCGCTCGGGTGCGAAAACGATTCTCTTGGACGAACCGACCGAGGGCCTCGCGCCGGTGATCGTCGAGCGCATCGGCGAGATCGTGCGCCGGATGAAGGCGGCAGGCATCTCCGTGCTCTTGGTCGAGCAGAACGTGCGCTTCGCCGCCGCGGTCGCGGATCGTCACCATATCGTGGTACACGGCCGCGTCGAGCAGGTACTGGACACCGCCGATTTGGTCGCGCGCGAGAGCGATCTGCTCGAATTCCTCGGCGTATAGCGCGCTCTTGTCATCCCGAGCCCTTCGACTCGCTGCGCTCGCTAGAGGACAAGCTCCGCGCAGCGTAGTCGAAGGAAGCGTCACACATCAATTGCTCGACGAAGCGCCATCGCCGATCGCGAAGAGGACGCTCGTCGCGTCCTTCGAGGCACTCGCGCTGCGCGCTCGTGCACCTCAGGATGACCGTTGCTCCGTCACCCGCAGGTGCGAGCCGAAGGCGATGCTCCGTCACCCGCAGGTGCGAGCCGAAGGCGATGCTCCGTCACCCGCAGGTGCGAGCCGAAGGCGATGCTCCGTCACCCGCAGGTGCGAGCCGAAGGCGTTGCTCCGTCACCCTGAGGTGCGAGCCGAAGGCGAGGCTCCGTCACCCGCAGGTGCGAGCCGAAGGCGATGCTCCGTCACCCTGAGGTGCGAGCCGAAGGCGATGCTCCGTCACCCGCAGGTGCGAGCCGAAGGCGAGCCTCGAAGGGTCGCATCCTGCGAATGGCGCAAAACTTCGAGCCTTCGCTTATCAGAAGGGCCCGCAATCTTTAACCAGCGACTGCCAAACTAATATTTATGATATAGTCTTTAATTATGGCCACGGTAATTAAAGGCTACTGGCCCGGGGCTGGGCCCCTCACCGGGCTGTCCCGCCGCGATCGGCAGGGCTGTGACTATACCGCCTACGTCCCAGATCGCCTCATGGAACGTCAGTTTACGATTTCTGCCCGAGAAGCAGCCGACGTGGCTGACGCCGAGCTTGCAATCGCCCGTCTCGACCAATCCGCAAGCGCCCTAGCCGACACCGAGGCCCTCGCGCGGCTGCTCCTCCGCGCGGAGTCCGTCAGTTCTTCAAAAATCGAAGGGCTCGAAGTCGGCGCGCGCCGATTACTACGCGCCGATATCGCGCGTGTACGGAATGAAGATCCACACGACGTCACCGCCGCGGAAGTGCTCGGAAATGTCGACGCCATGCATTATGCGCTCGAAGCTGTCGATCGGAGCAGCGAGATCACGCGCGACCTACTGCTCGACGTTCACCGGCGCCTCATGCAACCGACGTCGCTGCATCATCTCGGTGGCGTCGTCCGAACGACGCAAAATTGGATTGGCGGCAGCTCGCATAATCCGTGCTCTGCTGCGTTCGTCCCACCGCCGCCGCAATACGTTGACGAGTTACTGGCCGACCTTTGCGCGTTTTGCAATTCCGACTCGACGCCGGCGGTCATGCAAGCGGCGATCGCGCACGCGCAATTTGAGACGATTCATCCCTTCGCCGATGGAAACGGCCGCGTTGGGCGCGCGCTCGTTCACATGATTTTTCGCCGGCGCGGTCTCACCACCGTTATCACGCCGCCGGTCTCGCTCGTCCTCGCCACCATGGCGGATGACTACGTCGCCGGCCTCACCGCGACGCGTTACGTCGGCAACGCAACATCGGCTCCGGCGCTCGAGGGACTTAATCGGTGGATTGCAACATTTTCGTCGGCTTGCACCCGCTCCGTCAACGACGCCGTCGCCTACGAGCAACGCATCGCGACACTTCAAGCGCAGTGGCGCGAGCGTATCGGACACGTGCGGTCCGACTCAGCGGTTTTCCGCCTGATGCGGGCCCTTCCCGGAAGTCCGGTCGTCACCGCCGCCTCGGTCGTAAAGCTCATCCGTTGTTCGCTCCCCGCGGCGATCAGCGCGCTCGAGCGCTTGGCGAAGGCGAATATCCTCAGCGCCCTCTCCGATCGCAAGCGGCGTCAAGTTTTCGAAGCGCGCGAGGTGATCGCCACGTTCACGGCTCTTGAACGGCAACTCGCCTCACCCGCCGGTAATACGACGATCGCGAAGCGCCGCGCGCCCGGTTCCGCGGGCGCTTAGCGGGCGAGAAACTTCATGAAGGCGGCGCGCGCCTCGTCGGTGGTCAGCGCCGCGGCGAATTCGGCGCTCTCGTCGTCCATCGCGCGCGCGACCAGATCGGCGAAGCGCGCTTTGAGAAGCCGCTTTGTCGTCATCAGCGCGTTGCGCGGTAATTCGGCGAGCTGCCCGCACATCAGCGCGACCGCGCCGTCGACGTCCTCGTCGTCGGTGACCCGCGTGATCAGACCCAACTCGTGCGCCTCGTCCGCACCGAACTGCTCGCCCGAGAGCATCAACCACGACGCGCGCATCCGGCCGGCGATCAACGGAAGGAGCACGCTCGAGCCGGCTTCCGGAACGAGGCCGAGCTTCACGAAAGGAAGGGCGAACCGCGCCGTGCGCCCCGCGACGATCGCGTCGCAATGCATCAGCATCGTCGTGCCGATGCCGATCGCAACGCCTTTGACGCCAGCCAGCAGGGGCTTGGGAAATGAAACCAGCGTCCGCAGAAATTTCATCACCGGCATGTCGGCGCCGTGCGATGCCGCCAGGAAACCGCCGCCGAGAAAATCCGCGAGGTCGTTTCCGGCGGTAAAATCTCTCCCGCCGTAGATCCCGACCGCGCGCACCTCGTCGTCGCGCGCGGCATCGTCGAGCGCATCGACCATCGCCTGATACATCGCGACCGTGATCGCGTTCTTCTTCTCGGACCGGTTCAACCGGATCGACGCCACCGCGCCGTCTTTACTGTAGAGGATATGGTCGCTCATATGTTTCTCACCACGGAAGCGGAAGGAGCTTGGTTTTCGAGCGTGCGATGACGTCGTCCGGCACGAAGAAGTCGGGCGCGAGCAACGCGTTCGGATCGTGCGCGTAGGGCGAGAAGTCGGTGACGCCTTCGCTTCGCAGCACCTCTTCGTCGATGAAGAAGTTCCCGGTGCATTCCGTGCTCGAACGATGCAGAATCGCGATCGCCGCGTCGGCGACGATCTCGGGCTTACGCGACGACTTCGCCATCGCTTCACCGCCCAGCAGGTTGCGTACCGCGGCGGTGTCGATCGTGGTCAGCGGCCAGAGCGAGTTGACGGCGATTCCGGCATCTTTGAGCTCGGCCGCCATTCCGAGCGTGCACATCGACATGCCGAACTTCGCCATCGTGTATGCCACGTGGTTCTTGAACCATCGCGCCTGCATGTCGAGCGGCGGCGCAAGGTTCAGGATGTGCGGGTTGGCAGCCTTGCTCAGATGCGGGATCGTGAGCTTCGAACAGAGGAACGTTCCGCGGGCGTTGATCTGGTTCATCAGGTCGTAGCGCTTCATGTCGGTCTGGGTCGTCGGCGTCAACGCGATCGCGCTCGCGTTGTTGACGCACCCGTCGATCCCGCCGAAACGCTCGACCGTCTTGGTCACCGCATCCTGCACCTGTTCCTCGAAGCGGATGTCGCACTGCAGCGCAAGCGCCTTACCGCCGGCGGCTTCGATCTCTTGCGCGGCGGTGAAGATCGTTCCCGGCAGCTTCGGGTTGGGCTCGGCGGTCTTGGCCGCTATGGCAACGTTCGCGCCCTCGCGCGCCGCACGCAACGCGATCGCGAGGCCGATGCCGCGGCTCGCGCCGGTAATGAACAGTGTTTTCCCTGCCAGTGACATAACACTCATTATCGAATGACGACTGACCTGCTCCTTCCCACGCCCTTCGGTGCGCCGTTATTCCTACGCGCCGAGCAGGAGCGTATCGTCGTCTGCGCGTTCCGTCCGCGCGCCCGTGCGCGAACCGCTCCGCTGCGCGACCCGCTCCTGCGCGAAGCGCGAGCTCAACTGCGCGCCTATTTCAAAAGAAGGCTGCGGCGCTTCGATCTTCCGCTCAGGCTCGAAGGCACGCGCTTTATGGTCACGGTGTGGGAGCTGGTCGCGCAGCTCGAATTCGGCGAGCTGATCTCGTACGGCGACGTCGCCCGGGCGATCGGCGCACCGCTCGCGCACCGCGGCGTCGCCGCCGCCATGGCACGCACGCCCTACGATCTGCTGATTCCGGCGCATCGCGTGATCGGCGCGGACGGACGGATCAAAGGCGCCGGGCCGAACTCCCTGCGCCGCCGATTGCTCGCATTTGAAGGCATCGTTTTGTCAACTACCGGATCAAGTCGCGCCATTCGATCACCGGGCCGATGCCCACGTTGCGATCCGCGGCCTCGCCGCTGAGCGGATACCGCGCGGTGAAGTTCAACGTGCGCACACCGAAAAGCCACTGCGTATGCCCATGCGTGATGCCGTACTCCAGTGAAGCGTCGATCTCGGAGGCGCGCTCGGGCCGGATCGTATCGGGCGCACCGTCCAAGAAGACGTAGACGTCCGATCCGCTCAAATACGGTGCGGTTCCGAAGAGCGCTTCGACGAAGCGTTGCTTTGCCAGCGGCCGGCGATAGCGCAGCACGTACCGCGCGCCGGCCAGCCGTGATGACACCGTTTGCGCTTTTGCCGGCAGCGGCGTGCGCTGATTGTAGATCGTCTCACCGAAACCGGCCCACGCGTAGCCGCGAGCGTCGAGCGCGTACTCCGCGTCGCCGTTGAAAATCCCGAGCGCCGGCGTCGCCTGTCCGTATGCGGCCGAAGGGCGGGTGCCGGGAATACTCACCACCGGAATTCCTTCGACGTGCAGCGCGAAACGTCGAAATCCGGCGTGCACCTGCAGCAGCGGCCCGGCGCCGATGCCGTATTCACTTCCGGTTACGTCGCGATGCACCCCGACCAGCGCGAGTCCCTGAATGCCGACGTATGAATACGACGGCGTTGCGGCCGTCGTGAGGAGCATGGCGAGCGCCGCCAGCGCGCGTCGCGCGGAACTAATTTCTTGCCGCATCGACCAGCACCACGCCGCGCTCGCCGGAATTGCGCATCGCACGCACCGCCGCCAGTGCAGCGCCGATCGGTTGCGCCGGATCGAGCGCCTGACTGACGGTGAAACCGGTTCGCTCCTTCGCCTGCTGGTCGATCGGGTCGCGCAGGATCGGGGGAAGCATCGGGTACTTGTCGATCAGGCCGAGGATGGGTCCGGCCTTGGCTTCGAACGTCGACGGATCGAGCGCGACAACGACGAGCGCGTGCGTCTTCCCATCGATCGCGTGGGTGAAGATTTGGAATTCGACGCCCATCGCCTTCGCGCGCGTGTGCGCAGCATCCATGCTCGAACCGCTTGCCGCGACCGCATATCCGGGCGGCGGGTTCGCGGTGAGGCCCTGCAGCCACATATCGAGTTGATCCATCGACGCGGGCGATTCGGCGATGACTTCGTGAGGCCTCGCCCGCAAGATCGTGCTCGGGGTGTAGAGCGGAAAGCCGATCGGATTGGTTGCCTGGGGAGACGGTGAGGACGTCGACTGGGCGGACTGCGAGCAGCCGCCCAGCAAGAGGATCAGCGCGGCCACGCCGAGAGCTCGTTCCATGCGCGTCGCTTCGAGGAGAAGGCGCTCGGACCCCCGTATGCCAGGCCTATGAGTTTCGAGGAGTTCTGGCCGCGTTATCTGCTGGCGCACAGCGATCCGCGCACGCGCGCCTTACACGTCGCCGGAACGATTGCCGCAACCACGCTCGTACTCGGCTCGCTCGCAATGCGCAAACCGTGGCTCGCCGGCGTGGGGCTCGTCGCCGGATACGGACCCGCGTGGTTCTCGCACGCGTTCATCGAACACAATAAACCCGAAACCTTCCGCGCGCCGTTTGCCTCGCTGCGCGGCGATTATTTGATGGCCTGGCACGTTCTGCGCGGATCGATCAACGAAGAGATCGCGCGCACCCAAGGAGTCCACCACACATGAAGCGATTCTCGATCGCACTGCTCGTTGCACTCGCGCTCGGGTTCTCACCGGCCGGGGCATCGATCAATCCGCATTCTCCGGTCTTTATCGACACCGACGCCGCGAGCGGTATTACCGTCAAGGCGGGCGAGGATTTTTTCATCGCGCTCCAATCGAACGCGTCGACCGGATACAGCTGGACGCAGACGCTCCCCAGCGACCTGATCGTCGCCTATGAAGGCAACGTGACCCAGCCGCCGGAGCAGGCAATGCCGGGTGCTCCCGGTCAGCAGATCTTCATCTACCACGCGAACCGCACCGGGACGGCGACGATCGTGCTGAGCTACAGCCGTCCGTTCGAGCCCGACGCGCCGCCGGCGAAGACGCTGACCTACACGGTCACCGTCCAATAGTGGGCCGCTGAGTTGCCCGATCGGCTCTCGTACGGCTCGTACCTGAAGGTCGACGAGCTGCTCGGACTGCAACATCCGCTCTCGCGCCCCGAGCATCATGACGAGATGCTCTTCATCGTCATCCACCAGGTCTATGAGCTGTGGTTCAAGCAGCTTTTGCACGAACTCGATGCGACGATCGCGGCGCTCGACCGTGACGATCTCTTGCGTGTCTCGAAGTATTTCCGCCGGGTTCACACGATTCAGCGCCTGCTCGAATCGCAGATCGACGTGCTCGAAACGATGACGCCGCACGAGTTCAACCAATTTCGCGACAACCTCAATCCGGCCAGCGGCTTTCAGTCGGTGCAGTTCCGGGAAATGGAATTTCTCTGCGGGGTGCGCCGGACCGATACGCTGGCCCACATCGACATGGACGAGACACAGCGCGCGCGCCTGCAGGCGCGCCTCGCAGCCCCCTCGCTCTACGACCGGGTCAAGGCGCTTCTCACACGCCGCGGCTACGCGGTGGAACCGAGCGCGGCGCTGGTCGAGAGCATGCGGCTCATCTACGCCGATGCCGACGCAAACTACGATCTCTATCTCTTGATGGAAGATCTGATCGAATTCGACGAACGGTTTCTGCTCTGGCGCGGCCGGCACGTGCGCATGGTCGAGCGGATGATCGGGCAGCGCACGGGCACCGGCGGATCGTCGGGTGCACACTACCTGCAAGGAACACTGGTGCACCGCTTCTTCCCCGAACTGTGGGAAGTACGGACCTATTTGGGCAAAGGATCGTACGCTTGAGCACACTGACGACACAGGCCCTGCATCGCGACGAGTTCCCGATCTTGGCGAACGCGACGTACTTGGTGAGTCATTCGATGGGCGCGGCACCGCTCGGCGCGAAAGCCGCCCTCGCCGCCTATTGGGATGAGTGGGCGAGCGACGGTCCGCAGGCCTGGGAACGGTGGATTCCGCGCATCGCAGCGATCGCCGACGGCATCGGCTCGCTGATCGGCGCTGCGCCGGGCAGTGTTTTTCTCGGACCGAACGTCTCGGTGCTCCAAGCCGCGCTTGCAACCTCGCTGAGTTTCTCGACCGAACGCAACGAGGTCGTGTACGAAGCGCTGCAATTCCCATCGCTGACCTACGTCTGGCGCGAGTGGGAGCGCTATGGGGCGAAGACCGTCGTCGTTCCCTCGCCGGACGGCCGAACGATTCCGACCGAAAGCATCATCGCCGCGATCACCGAGCGTACCGCGATCGCCGTGATCTCGCACGCCTACTATGTTTCCGGGGCGATCGCCGACGTGCGCACGATCCAGGCCCACTGCCGTCGCGTCGGCGCGCTGCTCTGCCTCGACGCGTATCAGACGACGGGGACCTATCCCTACGACGTGCGCGAATGGGATCTCGACGTCGTCACCGGCGGTTCGCACAAATGGTTGTGCGGCGGCCCCGGCTGCGGCTGGATCTACGTCAAGCCGGAGCTGCGCGATCTCTTTCGCCCCGCCGTTACCGGCTGGATGGCGCATGCGCAGCCGTTCGATTTTGAAGACGCGCCGATTCGCTATGCCGATTCCATGTATCGCTTCGCGCACGGCACGCCCACGATCCCGGGCTACGTCGTGGCCGAATGCGGGCACAAGCTGATCGCACAGATCGGCATCGGCCGCATTCGCGAACACAACCTGCGGTTGACGACGCGGCTTGCGGATGCGGCGCTCGAGCGCGGGTTGCGGGTCAATACGCCGCTCGACCCGCCGGCGCGCACCGGCTGGATCGGCATCGACTTCGACGGCGCCGATCGCGTCTGCCGCGCGCTGATTGCGCGCCGCGTCTTCATCGACTACCGTCCCGGTTGCGGGCTGCGCGTGAGCCCGCACTTCTACACGACCGACGACGAGATCGAACGCTTTTTCCGCGAGCTGGATGCGCTTCGACGATGACCGCCGCCGACTCGATGATCGTCGATCACACCAAGATAGGCGCCGCGCTGCGGCGCCTATCGCTGCCTCTTGCCCTGCAGATGCTGGGCGACCAACTGCTCGGCGTGGTCGACACGATCGCGATCGGCTACATCAGCACCGGTGCGCTCGCGGGCGTGACCGCGGCCACGACGGTCTTCTTCGCGTTGATCTTGCTGATCAACGGATTGTGGAGCGGCCTCGGGATCATCGCCGCCCAGCGTATCGGCGCGCACGACGTGGACGGCTTCGCGCGCACGGTGCGCGCCGGTTGGGTCGTCCCCGGGATCGCTGCGATGCTGTTGACCGGCGCGAGCGTGTTCGGTGCGGAGCCGCTGCTCCACCTCATGCTCGGCAATCTGCCGAGCGTGCACGCCAGCGCAGCCTACCTCGTCCTGCGTTGCGCGTCGCTCGTCCCGATCGATGTTTCGGCCACGCTCATCGTCGGTCTCGGCGCGGCCGGAAATCGCAAGCTGGGCGTCTACATTCTCGGTGTGATCAACCTGATCCACATTCCGCTGCTGGCGGTGTTGGCTCTGGGATGGCTCACCCACCGTCCGTTCGGCATCGTCGGGGCGGGAATCTCGACGCTCACCTCCGAGACGATTGCCGCGCTCTTCGCCCTGATGTACGTCGCGCGCAAACCGGTATACCGGATCTTCGCGCAGCGCACCGTCGATCTTGCACTGGCGCTGCGCTGCGCGTGGCTCGGACTGCCGGAGAGCGTGTTCGGTTTTGCGATCGCCGCGCCCGACGTCGCGGTCGTCGCGATGCTGGCGCCGCTCGGTGCAACCGTCGTGGCGGCATTTCGCGCGCTCAACGTCGTCTCCGACTTGACCTTCGTCGTGCCGGTTCCATTGCAGAGCGCGACGCAAACCGTCATCGGTCAGCGCATCGGCGCACGCGATCCGGCCGGAGCGAAATCATTTCTGCACCGCGCGCTCAACGCCGCGCTGGTCGTGACGACGATCACCGGCGTCCTGGTTGCGCTCGCCTCGTGGCCGCTCGCCTATCTCTTCACGATGAATGCGGCGGTAGCGTCGGTCGCCGCGCTGCCGATCGCCGTTCACATGATCACCTTGCCGCTCAAGGGTTGGGCCATGGTCGCGCTCGCGCCCATTCGCGCCGCCGGTGATACGAAGTTTTCGATGGCGGTCGGTCTGGTGTGCGGGCTGCTCGTCTTGCCGATCGCCTGGCTTGCGATCGAGCGTCTGCGGATCGGTCTCTACTCGGTCCCGGTTGCCTGGATCATTGCCTGGAGCGTGCGCGTGGCACTGACGGCGCGCAAACTGCGCTACTCCGCCGGCGCCTGGACTTCTTCCATTATCGAACCCCGCCCGTAGCCGCCGTATGCCGCGACGATCGCGACCAACACATACAATGCGACGTCCCAGCCGTAGATCGGCGCCGCGCCGAAGAGCGTGTTCGTGATCGGAATCGCGCCGAGAACGATCAATACGAGCGCGATCCAGACGAGGCTGCGGCTATAGACGACGGCCGCTCGAAAACGCGCGCCCGCGACCAAACCCCAGATCCCGAAAAGGAGATACAAGACGTCGAGCGCGGCGTTGACCGGGAAGATTCCAAAGAGCATTCGATACCCGGCATCGAGCGTGATCACGGGTGCGTCGAAGGCCGCCGCCGGCGCAACCCACGGCAAGAAGCCGGCTACACCGAAAACGAGAAAGATCAAGCCGACGATACGCGCGATCAGCGCTGCATTCATGGCCTCTGCTTATCTCCGTCCGCGAGCACGCCCTGCAGTTCGGCGTGGATTCGGCCGTTGCTGGCGAGAATGCTGCGCGCATCGAGCGCGCTCGGACCACCGTCGACACGGCTGACCGATCCGCCCGCTTCGCGCACCAGCAGGGTGCCGGCGGCAACGTCCCACGGACTCAAGTCGAATTCCCAAAACCCGTCGAAACGCCCGCACGCGGTGAATGCTAAATCCAGCGCCGCCGATCCGTCGCGCCGCACGCCTTGCGCGCGCGCCGACACACGTGCGAAGAAGTCCGCGTTGCGTTCGAAATCCGCCGGATGAAAGCCGGTGCAGAGCAGTGCGTCGCCGACGCGATCGATTCTCGAGACCGCGATCGGCCGGTCGTTCAGACGCGCGCCGCCGCCGTGTTCGGCGGCAAAACACTCACCGAGTGCCGGAGCGTACACGATACCGGCAAGCAATTCGCCGCCGCGCTCGTAGGCGATCGAGATGCTGTAGACCGGATAGCCGTGCGCGTAGTTCGTGGTGCCGTCGAGCGGGTCGACGATCCAGCGCTCGTCGCTGGTACCGGGCGCGCTGCCGCTCTCTTCGGCCAGGATCGCGGCGTGCGGAAAATCGGCCCGCAAGCGCGCGATCACCACGCGTTCGCTGGCGCGATCGGCGGCGGTCACGAGGTCTGCCCGGCGGCCCTTCTCGCGGATCTCGAGCGGCAAATGCGCGTGCTCGAGCAGCGCCGCCGCGCCCTCGCGCGCGGCCGCGAGGGCGGTAGTCAGAGGATTAATTCGCAATCAACGTATACGTTAGCGTGATGATCTGAGCGGTGATCGGATCACTCGGCCCGATCGAGACCTCGTAGCTGTTGATGATGTCGTACGGCGTCGAGCTGTAGGTCTCCGGCGCCGTTGCCAGCTCGAGCATCGTCGAGGTAGGCACCACCGTATAGGCGGTCGTCAGGAACGACATGCCGGTCGCGCTGGTGGAATGCGACTGGTCGACCTCGGTCTGCAACTCGTTCGTCGGCGAGCCTGAGGTGTTGGTCGGATTCGCATTCGCTTCGACGTAGAGATCGAGATTGTGTCCGGAAGAGGTCGTACCCGTATAGTACATGCTGGCGCGCACGACGTCTTGGAACGTGAAGCTCTGATTGTTCGCGATATTGCCGAAGTCGATCGTGTTGCCCGAGAAGGCACAGGTATTGCCGCAGTTGACCACCGGGGTCGAACCGCCCGGCCCCGGATTCGACGGGTCTACGACCACGTCGAGCCCGATGCTGAACTGCTCGTTGATCTCGTCGCTGCCGAGCCACGCCGTTCCGGCCGCGGTCGTGCCGTTGATCGTCGCGGGGAAGACGTAGCTGTCGCTCTCCTCCTCCGGGTTGGTCATCGTCTTGGTCGCCGGGAAGTTCACGTAGAGGGTGTAGCCGGCCTTGAAATTGGTGCACGTGATGTAGATCTGGCCGTTCGCCCCGCCCGACGTGGCGTTGTAGGTGTCGGCCGCCGTCGTGTTGACGGTGCACGTCGGATTGTTCGCGCCCGCATAGGTAAGCGTGATCGTTCCGGCGGTATCGATATTCGGGATCTCCCAATAATTCGTGCCGTCGTACGCGTTCTGCCCGTTGATGTCGGTACCGGGCAGCGTGATTGCAATCGAGGTGATGTTGGTGCTCTTGCTCGTGTTTTCGATCGCGTACTGGTAGTCGTTGGGGCTGCTGCCGATCGTGGGCGTCGTATTCGACGCGACGGCGGTTCCGTCGACCTCGTTGAACCAGACCGACGCGGACGCGGAGGCGACGGCGAGCGACATCGTCTGTTTATCGGACCATCCGCCACCGTTGATGCCATGGGCGTACATGTACCACGTCAGCGTACCGTTCGTGTTGAAGTTCGAGAACGAGAGGCCCGAGACCGTGATCGAGCCGCCCGGTTTGATCGCGTCGTGCTCGGTTCCGCATGTTGCGGGGTTGCCGAGGGTGGGATACTTCGCGGTCAGCGGGAAACCGGGGCCGCCGCTTGCGGTCGGCGGACCGCTGTACGTCCCGGTGTTCGAGCCATTGGTGAATTGCGTCGCGCACAGACCGAACCAGTACTGCGTGGTCGTCGCGCCGTTCGGCTTGTAGGCACCGAGATAGCTCCAACCCGGAGCACTGATCGTCATTCCCGTCGTGCTGAGCGTATAGCCGGTCGAGGGCGCTTCGAGAACGAGCGCGTCGATCGAATCCGGATTGGCATCCACCGCCGTCGAGGTATTGGTGTAGACGAACCCGAGCGTCGCCGTCGAGCCGTTCCCAACCGTGTCCGGGTCGAAGTACGCGGTCATGTCGTTGGCAATGAGCGAATACTGTCCAACCGAAAGGGCGTCGAGATTCGTATAGAGGCCGTCGGGGGTGGAAATGCTTTCCGAGGCGGGCGTCAGCTGGAACCACTGCGAGCCGTCGTAGGCGAGCACTTGCAGGTCTTGGAACGGGAAGCTTTGCAGCGTCGGCGTCTGGTAGATCGTGATCGTGTCGCTCTTACCTTTGGCGATATTCCCGCCGTCGTAGCAGATCGTCGCCGCGCGGAAGTTGTTCGGGCAGGTCGCAAAGCCCCATCCGTTGCCGCCCGGAAGCGCGAGCCAGCTTTGATCATGCAGCACCGGCGGATAGACGACGGCGACTTCGGTGATGTTGTTGGTGTCGGTCGAGTTCGTGATCGTGAGCGCGTCGACGTCCATGTTGGTACCGCCGTAGTCGCCCACCGCGCCGATCGGACTGTCGTAAGGTGAGGTTTCGGCGTAATCCGCCTGCTCGAAGTAGTCCTGGAACCAATGCGCGTTGACGAACGGCGGCGTGTAGGGCGAGGCAAGATCGTTGAGCGCAGACTCGTTGTACGATCCGATGATCGCGAAGCTTGCAGTCCCGGAAGCCGTCGCGCTGGCGTTGCGGAAATAGACCGGAACCCACGCAAGCGTGTCCGATGGACAGGATCCCTGTCCATAGATGCACGACCAATGCAAGCCGTGCTGCGGCAATTCCGAGGTGAGACCCTGGCACGAATTGCCGCACGTGCTCGCGGCGGCGTCGAACCAGTAGAGCCCATCAACCTCGACGTATTCGCCCGGCGTCAGAAAGACGGATCCGCCGGATGGCGCGTCGGCTTCGATCGTACATTCGCCTGACGTCGTCAACGTGGTGGTGCTGCACGTAATCGTGACCGGCCAGGTGTTACCGTTCTCGTCGGTTCCCGTCGTGCTGCACACCGTACTGCACGGCGCGGTCGCGCTGGTACCGACCATGATGCCGTTTCCGCTGCCGCCTCCGCTCGGATTGAAGTCGTTGCCGCTGGAGAACGAGACCTTGGCCAGGTTGTCGCCGTAGCCGTTGAACACCGTGCTGCTCGCGTTGGTGATCCGCAGTCCGGCATCGACCGCCGTGCCGCCCGGCGTGAGCGCCATCGAGGTTTCGAGCGTTCCGCTCGCGTTGAACTGCGTCGAGGTCGAGTAGCCGAGAATCTGGAACGATTGCGACGCGCTGACCGTCTTGCTCGTGGTGTTGTAGAGCTGCACCACCCACGATTTCGCGGGATACCGGCCGGGAGGTTCGATATACGATTGGCCTGCGCCGCCCGAGAGATCGTCGAAGGTGAAGATGTTCGATCCGTCGCTGCCCGTAATCGTGCCGTTTGCCGTGCCGACGACCTGGCCTTGCGGATCGGAGAGCGTCCACAAGTAATTGGTGCCGTTTTGCAATCCCGAGACCGTGGTCTTGATGCCGGTCACCGATTCGTCGGCGGGTCCCGGCGCGGCGCCGCCATCCCACGCAAGGATCGTCGACGGCGTCGCGGCGATCGGCGGAGCCGGTGAGGGGTTCGAGTTCGCTCCGGAATCATCGGGATACGACGCGAGCACGATGCCGGTCGAGCCCGTTAGCGAGACCTGCACCTGTCCCAGGCGCTGACCCTGGGTGAGATCGTACACCTCGACCGAATAATTGCCCGCCGGATCGCTCGAACTGATCGGCCAGGTGACGGAGAGATCGCCGCCCGGCGCCTGAACGCCGGAGGACGCGGTCAAATCGCAAAGCTGGCTCGAGCTGTAGGTGTACGGCGACGGCGTCGGAACCGGCGCCATGAAGATGCAGTTCGGATTGACGCCGGTTTCGTGGACGCCCACGACGTAGTAATCCGATTGCGCCACGTTCTGCAGATAAATGTACGCATCGGGGCTGTCGGCGGCGTCGAACTGGTAGGTCTGAGAGGAGTGGTATGGGTCCGAAAAGACCTCGAGCGTAAAGACCTGGCCGGCATTGACGTAAACGACCGCGATCCACTCGGACTTGGTGACGTCGTAGGTGCCGAAGATGTAGGTTCCGTCCTCGGTCATTTCCGTCGTGTTCGAAGGGCCCGTTGTAGCGGTGTACGGATCCTCCGGCCTTCTCCCCGTTGTGCCAACCGCGGTTGCGCTGCTGGTCAGCTCGTTGCCGTTTTCCGCCGCGATGTAGTAATCTTGTTTGCTGTCGGTGGCGGGCAGGTTGATCGCCTGCCACGTTATCGTGCAATCCACCGGGAAGATATCGCCGAGCGCGCCGCCGCAGGACGTGCCGGTGATGTCGATCGTCGCACCGCTGGCCGCCATGATATGGAAATGCCCGGCTTTGAGCCCCTTCGGTGTCACCGTGTTCATCGACGTGCGCATCGGCAACCGCGGCAGACGCGAAAGGGGTACGACCGTTCCGGGCGGCACAGCACCGACGTACGCACCGTTCGGCGGCATGGTCGCCATCGCTCGCGCCGGCGCAAGCACCGCGCTTGCGACGGGAACCGGATGAACCGGCGCGACGGGAGCGACCCCAAGCCGCGGATCGGCAAATGCCGCCGTTGCTACGGCGACGAACGAGACGATCGCAAACACCCACGCGGAAGGAGCAATTCGCATCAGCTCATGAACAGCGTATAGATCGCATTCGAACTATACGTCCCGGCGGTGACGGACGCCGGCACCGTCACGGTGAGTGTTACGCAGTAGGTCGTGATTTTCGAGCCGCTTGCCAAGAGCGACCATGCACTGCCGTCGTCGGCATAGACGAGGTAGGGCGTCGACGTCGGCAGCGGCGTGCTCGCGTACGTGTTGTTGGCCAAGTCCTTGCCCGGAAAGCTCGACGAGAAGTCGTTCGTAAGCCCCTCGTCGAGCGACCAGCTCGTGGTCGTCGACACCGTGACGGTAAACGCACAAGGCACTTGCAGGGTCGTCCCCGGGCTCGCGTTGATCACGACTTCGGTATTGTTCGACGTCAGCAGCGTCGCGTTCGGATTGGGCGATACCGCGGCCTGAACGAGCAGCGGATGCTGCACCTGCGCCACGACGAGCGACGAGGTTTGTTCGAACTGGAGGCTCTGTGCGTCGAATACGTGTTTGAGGGCGGGGGTCGCGCGATCCAGTGACATCGATGACGTGATTACCGGAGCCTGCGCGACCGTCGTGGTGGATCGTTCGTTGTAGGCGAGAGGCGTCGGTGAAACGATCACGACGATGGTGACGCCGATCTGTGCCTGCTGCGACGAGAGGCCGGCTTTCACCGGCTGCAGCAGGACGAGGCTAAGGATCAAGAGCCCAACGGCAGCGAGCGACAGTTTGAAGTATTTCATTGTCCGATCACCGTGTAGACGATCCACACGTAGTATACGTTGCCGGCGGTAGCGTCGCTCGGCACTTTGAACTCGTAGTCGTAGTAGTAATCGCCGTCGTCCGTGTTCGAGCTTGCGATCGGCGGCGGATACGTCGTGTACGCGATCGTCGGGGGGGTGCTATACGTGCCGCCGCTAACCGCGCCGCTGGTCAACTGAAAAGGGAACCCGGGACTGAAGCCCGTGTTGGAATCCGACGTTGCGCCGCTGGGAAGATAAAACAACGCTTGCGAGACCGGGTAGGTAGTTCCGTCCGTGCTGTTGGTGATGTTGATCGCCGCTTCGCCGTAGATGAAGAATCCCGCCGCATCGTTGCTGGTGACGTGTAGGTGCGCCGCGTACTTGTACAAGTACGTCTTGCCGGCCAGCGTGGTGCCGAAATCGACGCTGCCGGCGCCGACGCCGGTGGCGTAGGGGCCGTGTGTCGGAGCCGGCTGCGTGCCGAACTCGGCCGGCACTGCGCCGTAACCCGTGTAGTAGTTCGGCGTCAGCGTGAAGTCGATCAGAGCCGTCGTATGCCACTTCGTGCTGACCGAGCCGGTCGCGCTACTCTGGGCGATGGCCGGGGAGAAGGCCGCCAGCGCCGCGAGTATCGCGAAGGCTAGGCCGAGTGCTCCCAAAAGATACCGTTTCATCGCCAGTGTAGTTCCTACACGCTCCCTGTGTCAGTTTAGTTACCGACTAGCGAACGTCAAAGTTGATCTCGCCGCCGGTCTCCGTTTTACCACCGTAATCGATCGTGGCGATCGCCTGATAGGTGCCGGGTTCCAGACCCTTGCCCTTCAGTTCGATCAATCGTTCACCGCCGCGCTCGACCAACATATTGTCGGGCATCGGCACTTGGTACACGACCGCTCCGCCCTTCTGCACCGTCAACTGACCGCGCAGATATTCATGGGCATTTCCAATGTTCTTGAAGAGCACGCGGTAAATCTCGTCACCGCCTCCCTTCACACTCGTCATCTTGACGATCGCACCGTCCACCTTCACCGTATTCGGAATGGTGATGTAGAATTTCGATGCGACGCGCTCGGAGAACGCGTATCCCGTTCCGGCCCGACGCTCGGGCCGGGTTTGGAAGAAGATGATGCCGGCGTACTCGCCGTTGAGCTGCGCATCCGAGGGAATCGAAATCGTGAGCTGCACCTGTTGCGAGGTTCCCGGCGGGAGATCGAATTCGCGCGGACGGATCGCCGCCCACCTGAGCAGCGAGTACGGACGGGTACCAACCTTTTCGAATTGGTAATCGCCGTTCTCCGCGACTCCGAAGTCGGTCATCGAGGCCAGCACGTGGAGCGGGGTTGCCGCCGTGTTCGCCACCGTGACCGGTATGTTGTAGGTCGTACCGAGCGGTATCGAGGCTTCGAACTTACCCGGTGTTACCGTCATACCGAGATCCAGGGAGTCCGCCGTTGCCGTCAAGGCTCCGAAGAGCGCGATCAGGCATGCCAGTAGGGCGGAGCGTCGTATCAGCTGCTGCATCATCCTGGCCCCTTCGTCGCGGAACTCCCTGGAGTCCCGCGACGAAGCGGTCATGGTTCCTTCTTCTTTAGAGGGTGGTCAGGGTATAGGTCACGACCATCGCGACCTGGCCCGTGGACGAGGCGTTCGGACCGAGCACCAGCTCCATGTCCTGCGGAATGTTCGTCGCGGCGGTCGAAGCCGTCTCGGCGAGCAGCGTCGTCGCGGCCGAGCTTGCGACACCGAAGTCGCCGGCCGGGCAAGCGGTCGTGCTCGTGATGGCAACCGCAGCGTTACGGGTCGATGCCGTGTAGGCGAGGTTGTTCGCCCACGTGCCGTTCGGCAGGAGGCAGAGGTACGCGCCGTTTGCGGCCGCAGCGTAGTTGCTGGGCACCGCGCTCGTGGCTTGAACCGTGACGTTGTAGCCGTTCGAGTCGTTGGTGGCGACGTACGCGTTCACCGCGTTGACCTCGAGACAGTCGGTGTAGTCGGCCGCGTCGGGCGTGACGCTGCCGAAGTTGACGGTCCCGTTCGCCGAGTTATCGGTTCCGGCCGACGCCGTATCGGTGGTGCCGGCGCAGCCGCTGGACGTGCTGCCGTTGCCGCCCCAGTAGATGTTTTCGGCGGTGCCGGAGTGCGTTTCCGCGGCGCTCGCCTGAGTCGTAACGACGAACGTCGAGATCGTCTGGGTGTTCCACTTGACCGTGATGGTCGGGGCCGCGGCCATTGCCGGCGCCGCCATCGAGATGATTGCGCTCAGGGCAGCGAGCGCAGCAATGCGTTTAGTAATCATTTTCCTTTCACCATGCGCGAGAGTTTTGCCGTCCGTGGCAGAGAGGTGAGCCAGTTACATAAGACTTATCGGCAAGCTTGCTCCCTGCGCACGTAGGACTCCGTGCAGCGGGCGTAAAGAAAAACGTATACTAAATGTAAAGACGCGACCGGCGATCGGTTTGCCCAGTGTCGTGATTTGCCCATCGGCCCATACGATGTGGTCGCCCGGCCGCGCATCCACTAAGAATCGTGCTCGTACGCGCACGTACGCTCCGATCTGCGGATTGGACGGCTCGGTTTGCAGTATCGCGAGCGGCATCTTCGGGTCGACGGTCAGCGTAGCCGGCTGCGGCTGCGTCCCGTTTTCTACTTTTGTCGAAACGGCATACGAGCCGCCTTTGACGCTGGTCGGCACGGTGATCGCGCCGCTCCACACCGCCGCCTTGTCGTCGTACGTAAACGCGACGTGCTCGCCGAAGAGCTCGAGGCTCACGAGGCCGGCGCTCTTCGGCGCGTCTACGGTCACGGTGGTGTACCCGCGCGGCGGAAGACGCGACTCGCTCAGGCGCGTCCTGGGCGCGCTGGCCGCGCTCACGCCGCCGCCGACGAAGGAGAACGTCACCTTCTTCTCCGTGTGACCGACGACGAACGCCGCGCCTTGGTAATGCTCCTGCGATTGTAAAGTAATTGCAATGCTGTCCGGCTCGATGCCCAGCCCCTCGGGTACGGTTTCGGGATCGACCGATACCGTGTAATCACCGGGCGGGAGGTCGTCGATGACGAAGCTTCCGTCGTCGTTGTCGATCGCCGCATGTTCGCCGGGTTCGGCCACCACATACGCGTTTGGAACGCCGACGGAGGGACCGTACCCCATGTCGCTGCCGAAGAGGATCGAACCCGAGATCGAGCCGAGCGGTAATGCGGTAAAGTCGACGGTCGCGTATTGCCCGTTCTGCACGTCGACCGTCTGTTTGTCGTTGGCCGAATCGAAGGTCGCGAACGCCGGCACCGAATTCTCGACCACGCTGACCGTATGCTTCCCGGGCCGCAACCGCCCGAACCCGTAGGCGCCCGTCTTATCGGTTTGCGAGTACGTGGCGCCGTCCACGCGAACCAATACATTGGGTAATGGGACGATGGTGCCCGCATCGTTGCGTCCGTAGACGTGGCCGGTGATTCCGCCGTACGTTCCGACCAAGAACGTCACTTGCGCGGTTTGGCCGCCTGCCACTTGAATCGTGTTGACGGGGATGTTCACGGTGACGCCGCGCGGCAGTGAGGAGTTCTCGATGCTCAACTGATGTTGACCCGGCGTCACGAAGGAGAACTGGAAGTTTCCGCTTACGTCGGTGCGCTGGACGGATTTATCGTCGAGAATCACCTCCACGTTGGCGACGCCGCCGCTTGCGATGCCCGCGAATGTCGGGTTGGCGGACGTGTCGGTCAAGACGCGTCCGACGATCGTCGCCGGCAGTCGCGGATCGGCGCGACCGGTGACGACGCCGTTGCCGTAACTGAACGGCGCGTTGATCTGGATGGCGAAGTTTTTCGAGCGCCCGTTATCGACCGGGTTGATTCGGTCGTTCAAGCTCTGCACGCCGAAGAGAGCCTGTACGGAAATCACCGGCGATATGGCGCGCGAAACGGCAACCGAGAGGTTTGTCGTCAACGCATCGGAGATGTCGCTCTGTGCGTGGGCAAAGATATCCGAGAGGGTGATCGCGGCCTTGCCGAACGAGCGGCTGAGATTCAGGCCTTCGCTGGTGGTGAGCGACGTTCCGGACTCTTGCGAGGTCAATCGGGTGTTATTGAAGCTGAGCCCGGCGACCACGCTGCGAAACGGGAGTTGCAGCTCTGCGTTGTAGCCCGCCTGACTTTCGTCTCCGTCGATCTGCGTGGTGGTGCGCGAGAGCAGATCGCCGACCAGGAGCACGCCTTTACCGATGGTCGCCGAGATCTGCGTCGAGCCTTGCTCGAGCGACGACGTCGAACCGGACTCACCCGTTCGCTGCGACTGCAGGGAAATCGAGTAGCCGCCGAAGCGGAGCGGCCCGTTATAGGCGAGCGCGCCGATGCGATCGAGCAGCGGCGGCCCGTCGAGTGCGCCCGCCTGTTCCGTGCTCGCGTTGAACGTGAAATTCTGCAACGCGGTCGCGCGATGATAGGCGAGCGAAAAATAATCGTCGCCGTAAATCTCGCCGTCCCCGAAGGAGACGAAGCCGTCGCTGATGTGCCGCAGGATGCCGGTCAGGTAGGTATTGGTGTTGCCGTCGTCGGCGCGGAACTGATAACTCAAACCGGATGCGTCCTGATCGCCGCCGCTACGCGTTTGGTAGGCACCTTCGCCGATTGCGGTGAGAGGTCCGAGCGAGACCGCGTCACCGAAGATAGCCGTTTCGCTCTTGCCGGTGAACGGGCCGTCGCCGTACACCAGTCCTCCCTCATAGATACTGTTGCCCGCGGACTCGCGCCACTGCATACCCTCGATCGGAATCTCCTCGCCCTGCGCGCCGATCGTCGGTCCTTCGTAAAAGGTCGTCTCGCCGTTATGGGTGGGAAGAATCCCGTAATAGCTGCGGATCGTGCTCCCTACCGGGAGCTGCCCCAGAAGGGTGAGCGGTGTGGGACCGTAACCGAGCCCGTATTTCGGCGTCGAGTAGAGCACCGTTGTAGCACCGATCAAGCCCTGGCCGCCGCTACTGAACGCAAAGGGGACCTTGACGTCGGTGGAGGTGAGCGCGGTCCGACGGTCGAGCTCGGCAAAGAGCCCGACGCCGGTGATGGCTTGGTTCTGCGTCGATATCGTCGCGCCGCCCGGCCCGATGAAGGGTGAAGGCGAACCCGATGCGGTCGGCGTCGGCGTCGGTGACAGGCCGCCCGTGCCATTGAGCGTCTGGGTCGCCGAACGCTCGCCCAGCGAGAGGCTTCCATTTAATGAAAAGCGGACCGGACCGCCGCGAATCGTTTCCTCTTTGCCCGGGGTCGGCGTTGCGTTCGGTAGGATGAGCCCGCTCGCCGAGGGGGTCGGCGACGGCTCGTAGGCGTGGGGAGAGGGGGTCGCCTGGGCGAGCTGTGCCTCGGCCAGCACGATCGCCCGTCCCAAGGGTGCCAAAATGTCGGCATCCGCCTGGCTGCTTCGGCCCAAAGCAACGCCCATGGCGGCGAGCATAAGCACGCAACCGACAATTTGAAGAAGGCGACCCATGGTTCTCCTTGAGTTTCGGACCACCGGACGCTCAGCCTTAATCTCAGCCGCCGCCTTTGGCCCAAACTTTTCGCCCTGCCCTGCCGATAGGAATACTACAGGGAAGTTTCAGGGAGGAAACGACCTCGTTCATGGATGTGCTGGGGGGTCGCGGTTTCGTTCTTCGGAACGCTCCGCCGACTCGAACAAAACACGGACGGTTGACGTGCGCGAAAGACAGAGTCTATCGTGCGCTTTGTGTTTGCGTTTCCAGCACCTATTCTCAATCCGCTTCCGTCACGGCCGCCGGCATCGCACATCGCGTCGAGCGTATCCAGCACATCCGCTCGATCGGTTTCGCATGTCCGCGCGGCCGTTGCCGATTTGCGCTTCGCCGCTCGCTCCATAGGATGGGAGCGCGCACATGAACCTACAAATCGGAGCGGATGACGTACTGCTGAACCTCGATCGAAATCAGCTAGCGTTCGAAAAGACGGTCCAGCAGCTCTCGTCGGGGCTGCGCATCAACAGCGCAGCCGACGACCCCAGCGGCAACGCGATCGCTACCAATCTCACGAGCAAAGTGAACGGTCTCCAGCAAGCCGTGAACAACGTGCAGAACGGCATCAACGCGCTCAATGTTGCCAACGGCGCTCTCGGCTCGGTCCAGAACATTCTGGTCCGCATCAACAACCTGATCGTCGAAGCAAATAGCGACATCAACTCGACGCAAGACCTTCAGGATATCCAAACCGAGATCGAATCGTTGCTCACCGAAATCAACACGATCGGCGAGAAGACCAATTTCAACGGATTGAATTTGCTCGATGGAGCATTCGATACGTCGACCGGTTCGCTGCCTACGTTTACCGAGGTCGCATCGCCCTATGGAAGCGGATCGACGCAGGTGGAAAACGAGACCGGCGCCGGCGGCTCGGGACCGCTGATCGCTATCGCGCCCGGACTCTCCCCGATTCCGCTCGCCGTCGGAACGTTCGTACCGGCGTTGATGGTCTACACCGTCACGGGGTATAGTGCAGGGCAGGCGACGCTCGAAATCGATGCATACAGCACCGCCAGCGACTTTGGACCCGCGCCGCTCTATTCGCAGTCGATCCAGATACCGACCGGCAGCGGCCAAACGCCGAACGAGGAACTCACGACCGCCGACGGCACCGGTTTGCTGATGGAGAATTTCCAGATCGCAAACCTCTCTCCAAACGACGTCGGCGTAACGATGGCTTTCCTTTCGACCGATGGGGCGCCGGCGGGAACGGGAACGGCTCTTAGCTTGAACGACGGCGGTGACGAGGGCGATACGCTCAGCATCTCGCTTCCAACCATCAATACCGGCGCGCTCGGGCTAGCGGACGTCTCAGTACTCGCTCCGACGGTCGAGGACGCGAACTTCAACGTCAGTACGAGTTCGAGCAATAACTTTTCCGCATCGTACTCCCAATTGCTCGTTCAAAATGCGCTCACGACGATCACGACGAACGAGGCGCAGATCGGAGCCCAGATCGTCGCGATGAACGACGACGATACCGACGACAACACCGCGATCGTCAACTACCAGCAATCGGTGAGCCAACTCGCCGATCTCAACGTCGGACAAGCGACCACTCAGTACACCCAAGAACAGATTCTCACCAGCGTGGGCACCGAAGTGCTCAGTCAGATCGAAAGCAACGCCAAGATCATGACCGCCCTGCTGATCCAGGCGCTCATCGCATAGACCCCCCAAGGGGTTTGGCTGAACGTTCTATACTTAAGGAGGTATGGCGTTCACCGAAGGCTTCATTTCCGAATTGGTCGGCCGCAAGGCGACGGTCAACGACATTCCCATTGGGAGGGTCAGCGACTTCCTGGTCAACAAGCCCGACGACGTCTTTCCGCGAATCGACGGCCTCGTGATCAAGACCTCGCAGGGCCTGCGTTACGCCCCGATCGAGACCGTCGCACAGATCGATCCGGCCGGGCGCACCATCGAGCTCTTGACCACGCCGAAGGAGCCCGCCCCCCCTGAGGAGAGCGCCTTATTACTGATCGCGGACCTTTTCGATAAGCAGATCGTCGACGTCGACGGCCGCAAGGTCGTGCGGATCAACGATCTCGAGATCGCCCGCGCCGGAGAGGGGCTGCGGGTTGTGGCCGCGGACGTCGGCGTGGCGGGACTTTTCCGCCGGCTCGGCCTCAAATCGTTCGGCCGGCGCTTCACGCCGGCCATTTACCGCTCGATCCCGCGCTCCATGATCGCATGGGATTCCGTCGCGCCGATTCGCGACGTCAATCCGACGCAAGTCAATCTCTCCGTCACCGAGAGCAAGCTTGCCCGGATGCACCCCTCCGAGCTGGCCGAGATCATCGGGGACCTCTCGTCCCACGAGGCGGCAGCGGTCGTCAGTCAACTCGACGACGAGACCGCGGCCGACGCGTTCGAGCATCTCGACGCCGAGACCGCGCGCTCGCTGATCGAGGACATCGGCACCGAACGCGCTGCCGACATCATCGAGGAGATGGACTCCGACGACGCCGCCGATCTGCTCGCCGAGCTCGACGAAGATCAGCAGCACGAATTGCTTTCGGAGATGAACGAGTACACGGCGAGCGAGCTGCGCGAGCTGGTCAAGTATGCCGAAGATAGCGCCGGCGGCCTGATGACCACCGATTACACCTGGATCTATCCGCACCGCACCGCCGAGGCGACGATCCGTAAGATTCGCGAGATCGCACCGACCTCGGAATTCATCTACTACCTCTACGTAGTCGACAAGGAGGACACGCTGCTCGGCGCGCTCTCGCTGCGTACGCTGCTGCTGGCCGATCCGCTGGCATCGATCGACACGATCATGGACACGGATCTGGTGGTAATCCATCCCGACATGCCTTCGGAAGAGGTCGCCGCAACGATCGCGCGCTACGACCTGCTCGCGGTGCCGGTGGTCGATCCGAAGAACAAGATGCTCGGTATCGTCACCGTCGACGACGCGATCGACGCGATCATGCCCGAGGACGTCGCGCGTAAACTTCCCAAATTCACCGCTCACCGCCGTTCGCGTCAGCCGGATGCAAGCGTCGCCGGCTAGCACGGCCGCTGCGGCGGAAACGCCGCGACGCCGTTCGCCCTGGCGTACCCTCCTTCTGCTCTTCGCGGTTCTCGGCCCGGGCTTCGTTACGGCATCGGCCGGCAACGACGTCGGCGGCATCGCGACGTATTCGTCGGCGGGGGCACAGTTCGGCTACGACATCCTGTGGCTGATGGTTCCGCTCGCGGTCGCGCTGATCGTGGTGCAGGAGATGTCGGCGCGCATGGGCTGCGTGACCGGGAAGGGCCTCGCCGCGCTGATTCGCGAGGGCTTCGGCGTGCGGATCTCGGTCTTTGCCATGCTCGTGCTCTTCCTCATCAACACGCTGATCACGTCGACCGAATTCGCCGGCATCGCCGCCGCGTCCGAACATTTCGGCATCTCGCGCTACGTCGGAGTTCCGCTCGCGCTGGTGGCGGTCTTCTTCTTCGTCCTGCGCTTCAACAGCAAAGTCGTCGAGCGTGTCTTCGTCGTCTTCTCGCTGATGTACCTGAGCTACATCGTCTCCGCCGTCCTAGCCAAGCCTGATTGGCACCGCGTGGCAACCGGCACGTTTATTCCGCACTTCGCCTTCCACCAGGCCGGCTGGCTCGCCATGGTGGTGACGGTCATCGGAACGACGATCTCGCCCTACATGCAGTTCTTCTTGCAGTCGCAGGTCGTCGAAAAGGGATCGCGTACCGAGGATCTGACGTTCACTCGTATCGACGTGACGAACGGGTCGATTCTCGCGATCGCGCTCGCCGGCTTCATGATCATCGCCAACGCGGCAACGATCTTCATCGCCAACGAACACGGCGCCAGGCTCAACCCGCAAACCGCGATGGACTTTGCCGTCGCGCTCAAACCGCTCGCGGGCGAAGCGGCGGCCCTGATTTTTGCGATTGGAATCCTCAACGCGGGACTCTTTACCGCAACCGTATTGCCGCTCTCGACCAGCTACATCGTCTGCGAAGCGCTCGGCTTCGAGGCTGCGATCGACCGCCGTTTTTCCGAGGCGCCGCTCTTTTTCACGCTCTTTGCCGCGGGCTTGGTGCTGGGCGCCGGGTTCGTGCTCATCCCCGGCCTCCCGCTGCTGCAATTCATTCTCTTCGCGCAGCTCTTGCAGGGCGTGCTGCTTCCGTTCGAGCTCGTGCTGATGCTGATCATCATCAATCGCAAATCGGTGATGGGCGCGTACACGAACGGTCCGCTCGCGAACGCGATCGCATGGACGACCGCGATCGTGATCGGACTGCTCTCGCTAGTCTACGTGTTGGGGCAGTTTATTCCGCAGCTTCTCGGCTCATGACGCGCGGTTTCGTCAGCGTGCGGCGCGCGTTCTCCACGTCGGCGAAGCACCAGCGGTTGCGCCCCTCTTTCTTGGCGCGGTAGAGCGCGCGGTCGGCGCCTTCCATCAGCGCTTCGATGGTCGAGCCGTCGCTGGGGTAGAGCGCGATACCGATGCTCAACCGAATCTTGTGCGGGGCACCGTCGATGACGACCGGATCCTGCATCGCGACGTTGAGTTTGCGCGCGAGATCGGCCGCGTCGCTCGGCCCGTCGACGATCGGCTGCAAGATCACGAACTCGTCGCCGCCGAAGCGCGAGATCGTATCGCTCTCGCGGGTGGCTAGACGCAAGCGGTGCGCTACTTCCTGCAGCGCGGCGTCGCCGACGGCGTGCCCGTACTTGTCGTTGACGGCTTTGAAGTGGTCGACGTCGAGGTACATCACCGCGAAGCCGCGATCGTAGCGCCGCGCGGTCGCAATCGTCTGTTCGATACGGTCAGTGAAGAGTACGCGGTTGGGAAGGCCCGTCAGTGCGTCGTTGAAGGCCATCTGCTCGATGCGCTCGTTCTGCGCGGCGCGTTCGAGCGCGGCCGAGACAAAGAGTCCGATCAACTGCACCAGGTCGCGCTCGCTCGGATCGATGCCTTCGCTGTGCGACGCGCGGCTGGCGAAGACCAGGGCGCCGTAGAGTTCGCCGAAGACGGTGAGCGGCACGCCGAAGTACGAACGCCACGGTGCGGTCGAACGGACCGGGTCCTCGCGCAGTTCCGGCGCATCCATGTCGGGGATGAAGTGCGGGGCGTGACGGTCCATCACGTAGTGCGAGAAGGAAGCTCGGGCCGGGAAGATCGTTCCCTTGGTCATCATCGCCTCGCCCGAGGCGTTGCGCACGAGCACGCGATCGCGCTGGAATTGCGCGACGTAGCCGATGTCCCAGCCGAAGAGCTCGACACCGAGGCTGAGCGCGCCATCGATCTGTTCGTCGAGCGACTCGAGGCCCGATGCCGCGACCATCACCAGGCGGCGAAGGCGTTCGGATTGCGCGGCGATCGCGCGTTCCGCTTCGCGTTGCGCGGTCACGTTTTTGAAGATCGCATAGGCTCCGTGAATCTCGCCGTGGACATGCAGCGGCACGAGCTTGAGCTGCACGTCGAGCCGGTTACCGAGGCGATCGAGCAAGAGCGAATCGACCTCGACCGCTTCGCCGCGCATCGCGTTGCGCAGCAATTCGAGCGCGGCGTCGCGCCGTTCCGGCGCGATCAGCTCCGTCCAGGGCTTACCGACGACCTGCTCGCCGTAGTAACCGGTCTCGCCTTCGAGCGCGACGTTGACGCGCGAGATCGCGCCGGAACTCTTGAGCTCCATGATGCCGTCGGGGTGATATTCGAAGAGCGAACGAAACTTTTCCTGATTGATCGTGAGCGAGGACTCGGCCGAGCGGAGCGCGACGATGTCGCGGGCCTGCGCAAAGACCCCGACGATTTCGCCGTTGAACCGCGCGGGAAACACGTAACACTCGACCGGGATCAGCGTGCCTTCGCGATGCTTGACGCTGGTATCGAAATGATCGGTCCCGCCGGCCAGCCCCGTTTTGAGGGCGAGCTCCAGTCGCGAGAAATCGGTCTCGACGACGTGCAGCCGGTATGGCGAACCGATGAACTCGCCGGGGCTGTAACCGGTGAGCGCCTGCGCGGCCTCGTTGGCGGCAATGGTATGCCCGGTCGCGTCGTACATGACGACCGCGTCCGGTGTATCCTCGTACAGCGAGGCCACCGCCTCACGCAATACTTGCGGGTCCATCTCCAAGAACTATCGTCAATTTCGCCGAAAGAGTTGTGGATGACCCCCGACCGGATCATCGAATTTGCCGAAGAATTGTCCCGGATCGCCGCCGCGGGCGGCGGTCCGAAGGCGCTCGCAGCGCACCTCTCCGACGCGGCCGGAATGGGGGTCCTGGTGGAAGACGCCGAGTGGCGTCACGTGGCGACCGCCGGTAAAGGCAGTCTCCCGGCCACGGCTCGCGGTCTTGGCAACGGCCGCGTCCACACCGTCGCCATCGCTTCAGGCACGAATCAGCTCGGCTATCTCTCGGTTTTTCCCGGCACCCCGGAGGTAGACCAGGAACTGGTTCGCATCGTCCGTCTGGCTGCCGCGGCGATCGCGCTCGAGCTCGCGCGCGAGGCCGATGGCGGACGCACGCGGCGCCGCACGTTTTGGGAACGCCTGATCGGCGGAGCGTACCACGAGATCGGCTCGGCACGCGAGGACGCGGCCGCGCGCGGCGTTACCCTCGCGACCCAGTACGTCTGCATCGCGCTCGAAGCCGAGCCGGGTCCGGACGAGGACCACGCGCCCGCCTTAGCCGAACTGCGCGCACTCGCCGCCGAAACGTTCCGGGCGAGCGATGCCGACGTGGGCATCCTCGAGCGCGGCGTAACCCTGACGGTGCTCGTTCCGGCCGGGCGCGAAGTCGACGCCGAAAATGCGAAGACGGCCGCGCAGCTCTTGCCGAAAAGCGCCGCCAAACGGAAATCGGGATTGCGCATTGCCGGCGGCGTTTCGGCCGTCGTCGCACCGCTGGGCGCGCAGCGCGGCGTCGCGAACGCCGAAGCGGCGCTCACGATCGGCCGGCGTATCTACGGCGGCGGGCGAGTCGCTGCCTACGACGAGCTGGGCGCGTATGCACTGCTCTACGACGGAGCGGACGTCGAGCATTTGCGCGCGCTCGCGCGCGCGGTGCTGGCGCCGCTACGCGCCTACGACGAGAAGCATCAAACCGAACTCGAGCGCACGCTCGCGCTCTACTTTGCAACGGGGCAAAACGTGAAAACAACGGCATCCGAGCTCAATGTCCACCGTCACACCGTCTTCTACCGTCTGCGCCAAATCAACGAGATCTCCGGGCGCTCGCTGGAGAGCGCGCACGATCAGCTCACCCTCCGTCTCGCGTTGGCGATCGATGCACTCCACAACCAACAATAAGCGCGACGTCGTCAAGGTCGCCAAGGAACGCAACGTACGTTTCGTGCGCCTGGTCTTCGCCGACATATTCGGCGTGAGCAAGAACGTGTCGATTCCCGCCAGCGAACTCGAGGCCGCGCTCGACGGCCGCGTGACCTTCGACGGCGGGTCGATCGACGGATTCGTGCGCGGCGAGGAACTCGACATGGTGCTGCGCCCGGATCCGGCGACGTTCGCGGTCTATCCGTGGCCGAGCCCCGAGGGCGCGCAGGCGCGCCTGCTCTGCGACATCGCGATGCCGGACGGCTCGCCGTTCGAAGGCTGTCCCCGCACCACGCTCGCACGCGCGATCGAGAGCGCGAACGCCGTCTTGCCGGCGCTGCGCATCGGCCTGGAGGTCGAGTTCTATCTGTTCGAGGGCGGCACGAAAACCTCGGACGTCGGCAGCTATTTCGATTTCTCGGCCAACGACCGCGGTGAAGACGCGCGCAGCGCGATCGTCGCGGCGCTGCAGAGCATGGGCATCGCGGTGGCTTCGGCGCATCACGAACACGGACCGGGCCAGCACGAAATCGATCTCGCATTCGAAGATCCGCTTGCCGCCGCCGACAACGTGCTCACGCTGCGGACGATCGCCAAACACGTGGCAGCCGGCTTTGGCCTCGATGCGACCTTCATGCCCAAGCCGCTCGAAGAGCGCGCCGGAAACGGCTTACACGTCGAATTCCGGCTCGGCGAGCAGTCCGACGAAGAGACGATGCTCTACGTCATCGGCGGGTTGCTCGAGCACGCATCCGCCGCCACCGCGATCTGCAATCCAACCGTGAATTCCTATAAACGGCTGGTAGCCGCGTGGGACGCACCGATTTACACGGTGTGGTCCGAGCGCAGCGTCAACGCGCTGGTACGCGTGCCGCCGGCGAGCCGGCCGCATCTGATCGAGATGCGCAGCCCCGACCCGGCATGCAATCCCTATCTCGCGCTCGCCGTACTGCTCGGCGCGGCGGGTGACGGCGTCGCGCGAAGTCTGCTGCCGGGCGGCGCACTTGCCGGATCGACCTACGACCTCGACGAACGCGAACGGCACGAACGAGGAATCGGTCTTTTACCGAAATCGTTGCGGCAGGCGATCTCCGAACTCGACAAAGACCCGGTCGTACGCGCCGCGCTCGGCGATCACATCTATCATGCGTTCCGCGACGCGAAACTCGCCGAATACGAAAGCTACCGCCGCGCCGTGCACCCCTGGGAACACCGGGCGTATTTGAAACTCTATTGAGGCGCAATTCGGAAACCGTCACCCCGACTCCGAACTGGTTGGGAGCTATTTTCGAGCGATGCAGTCGATTTCGACGCGCGCGCCGCGTGGGAGGGCAGCGACGGCGACCGTCGAGCGCGCCGGCTTGGCAGCGTCCACGTAGCGGCCGTAGACCTCGTTGACCGCGGCGAAATCGTTCATGTCGATCAGGAAGATCGACGTTTTGACGATGTCGTCGTAGTCGAACCCGGCGGCCCGCAGTACCGCGCCGAGGTTTTTCATTGCCTGTTCGGTCTGCGCCGCGACGTCGCCGTCGATCAGCGCGCCGCTCGTTGGATCGAGCGCGATCTGTCCCGAGCAATACAGGGTCTTACCGCTGCGAATGGCCTGACTGTACGGGCCGATCGGCGCCGGCGCCCCGTCGCTGCGAACAGTCTCGTTCGCAGCCACTACGCGGAAACCGATTCGCGCGTCATCGTGCCCTTGAATTTCATCGGCTCCTCTTCGAGCCCGAAGTTGCGTCGATAGAGCGCGTCGATCGCTGCCAGCTCATCCGCGGTCAGTGCGGGCGACTCCGTTGCCAACGCGAATTCGCGAAGCTGGGCCGAGTCGTAGATGTTCGGAAGCACGGTCATGACGCGCGGCTCGCGCAGGAGCCACTGGATCGCGGCCTGGCCCAACGTGCGTGACGGGCTCTCGAGGAACCGCAGCTGTTTGACTTTTTGAATGCCGTTGATCAGCCAGGAGCGGGGACGATGGCGGCGATGATCGTTCTCCGGGAAGACGGTCTCCTCCGTGTAGTGTCCTTCGAGCATGCCGCTCGCATGCGGCACGCGAATCATGAACCCGGTGTCGGCACCGACCTCGTCGGCCGCGGCGATTTGCTTATCGCCGGGAAATTGTTCGAGCATGTTCCAAATGATCTGCAAGGTGGCGACGTTGCGCTCTTTGACCGCGTCGACGCCTTCGCAAAGGAAGCCGATCGCCGGACCGAGTGCGATTCCGTACATCCGGATCTTGCCCTCGGCCCGCAGTTCTTCCAGCGTCGCCCACATCGCCGGATCGTGCACGTGTTCCATCTTCGCGTTGTGCAGTTGATAGATGTCGATATAGTCGGTTCCCAAACGGCGCAGCGACTCGTCGAGCGCCTTGCGGATGAACGCCGGTGAAACGTTCTGCGGCAGCTCCATCTGCCCGCGCCGCTCGCCCGGGTTGGAATAGATGTCGTAGCCGAACTTGGTGGCGATCACGACGTCGCTGCGCCGGTTCCCGAACGCACGCGCCAACTGTTCTTCACTGCGGCCGTTTCCGTACGTATCGGCTGCATCGAAGAGCGTGATGCCCAGGTCGCGGGCTTCGTGCAACATCTGCACGGCCTCGTCGTCGGTCTTCTCGCCCCACCATCCGGTCGAGGTCGTCCACATCCCGAAGCCGATCTCGCTGACGGTAAGATTACTGTTTGGATACGTGCGGTACTTCATGCGTTGCCACTCCTGCAAGCGGGCTTCTCTGACGCGGAGCGCCAAACCCTCACATTGTGGTACAGCAGCGCACCTTTGAAGAAGACTTTGCGCGGGTCGGCCGCTGGATCGAGGAGTATCTGAGCGATCCGGCCCGCTATCCCGTCTTGCCCAAGGTCGCGCCGGGCGAGATCGCTGCAGCCCTGCCGGACCGGGCCCCGGAGGAGAGCGAGCCGTTCGAGCGGATCATGGCGGACTTCGAGCGGATCATCGTGCCGGGCATCACGCACTGGAATCACCCGCGCTTCTTCGCGTACTTCGCAACCAGCGCCGCGCCCGCCGCGATCGCCGCCGAGGCGCTGGCGGCCGCACTCGACGTCAAAGTGATGCTGTGGCGCACCTCGCCTTCGGCCGCGGAACTCGAGTCGGTGGTAATGCGCTGGCTCGGCCGCTTGATGGGCGTGCCCGACCACTGGACCGGCATCATCTACGACACGGCCTCGGTCGCGGGTTTCACCGCGTTGGCCGCCGCCCGCGAATCCTTGGGGCTGGACATCCGCGAGGCGGGCATGAGCGGACGCGATCTTCCGCGGCTGCGGGTCTATGCAACCGCGCAAACGCATTCGCACATCGAAAAGGCCGCGATCGCACTGGGTTTGGGACGACGCAACGTCGTCGCCGTGCCGTGCGACGATGCGTATCGGATGAACCCGAGCGCGCTCGAGCGCGCGATCACCGACGATCGCAGCGAGGGCTTCGTACCGATGGCGATCGTCGCAACCGTCGGCACGACCTCGACGACCTCGATCGATCCGGTACCGGCGATCGCAACGATCGCGGCCCGTGAGAACGTGTGGCTGCACGTCGATGCCGCCTACGCCGGCGTCGCCTCGATCCTTCCGGAATTCGCGTATCTGATGGACGGGGTAAACCGCGCCGATTCGCTCGTCGTCAACCCGCACAAATGGCTTTTCATTCCCATGGATCTCTCGGTCTTGTTCCTGCGCGACGAAGCGACGGTGCGCCGCGCGTTCAGCTTGGTGCCCGAGTACCTCACCACCACCGACGGCGACGTACGCAATTACATGGACTACGGGATCCAGTTGGGCCGGCGCTTCCGCGCGCTCAAGCTGTGGTTCACGCTGCGAGCGATGGGCGCGGCCCAGATTCGCGAGCGCCTCCGCGGGCACATCGCGCTTGCGCAGCGTTTCGCCCAGTGGGTCGACGAGAATCCGAACTGGGAGGTGATGGCGCCGCATCCGCTCTCTCTGGTCTGCTTCCGCTTCCATCCGCGAGGTGTCGACGACGAAGCGGTCCTCGAGCGTCTCAATGCCGCAATTCTCGACGCGGTCAATACGAGCGGCGAGATGTTCATCTCGCATACGAAGCTCGACGCTCGCTACGTGCTGCGTTTGGCGATCGGCAACTTGCGAACGACCCGCGGCGACGTCGAGGCGGCGTGGTCGATTCTGCAGCGCGAAGCGCAAAGGCTGCAGCCATGACACCGCTGCGCATCCTCGTGATCGGCAACGCCGCCGCCACCGCCGGATTACAGTCGCTGCCCGAGGGAGATTCGTTCCTGGTCGAGACGGCCGCGACGGTCGAAGAAGCACTCGCCAATCCGATCTCGGCCGACGTCGTCGTGCTCGACCGCTCGCGCCTGGCCACCAAGGCCGATCTCGTGCAGCAGCTGGTAAAGACCGTTGCGCCGGTGCCGGTGGTCGTTCTCGGCGACGACGAATCGTTCGCGCGCAAGCTCTTCATGGCGGCGGACCGTGCGCGCCTGAACACATCGCTCGCGGCCGCGCTGGAAGAATTGGAAGCGCAGCGCGCGGCCGTGTTGCAGATCAGCCAGCTCAAGCACGACCTCGTTGCCACGCTCGCCCACGACATCAAAGGGCCGTTGACGTCGATCATCGGGTTCGCCGAACTGATGGAAGAGGGATTTCTCCAGGGGGAGGAAGCGACCGATGCCGCGCGCACGATTCGGACGAACGCGCAGCGGCTGGCGACGCTGGCCAACGACATGCTCGCGCTCTCGCGCGTCGAGTACGGCGAGCTCGAAATCGCCGACGATCGTGTCGACGTGATCACGGTTCTCCGTTCGGCGATCGAAGCGGTCGAGGCCGAGCGCAAGATCGAAACGGCATTCGAAATCGACAATGCGTTCGTGCGCGGAGACGCCGATCGGTTGCGTCAGGTCTTCGACAATCTGCTGCGCAACGCGATCAAATACTCTCCCGGCGGCGAGCCGGTTCGCGTGGAGGCGCGCGTGCGAGGGGATGCGGCGGTATTCTCGTTCCGCGATCGCGGCATCGGCGTTCCTCCCGACGAATTGCCCAAGCTTTTCAACCGTTTCGCGCGCGCGTCAAACGCGCGCAAGCTCAAAATCGCCGGTACGGGCGTCGGGCTGTTCATCGCGCGTACGATCGTGGATCGCCACGGCGGCGGCGTGGAGGCTGCCAGTGAGTTGAGCAAGGGCAGCACGTTTACGGTGACGCTCCCGACGTTGGAAACCGGGAACGCCGGGCCGGGACGCGTCACGATCGTGACGCCGGATACGCGCCTCGCGCGTTTCACCGCCTTCGAGCTACGCTCGCGCGGGTTGCGCGTACGCGAAGTGAGTTCGGCCTCCGAAGCCGCAAGCGGCGCGCGCGGCGGTGACGTGCTGCTAGTCGACGCTCAGCACGCGGCCGTCGATCAGATACGGACGGTGCTCGGCAACGTTCGAGCACGATTGATCGGGGTGGGAGCCGCAACCGGCGACGGCTGGGACGCGACGCTGCCCAAACCATTCCTCGTGAGCGACCTCCTCGCCGCCGTCAACGTCCCCTCCCGCTCCTAGGGAAGCTCTGAAGAAGTCCATGCACCGATCGTTATGGCCCCGATGGCCGCAGATCCGAGGAGTCGGCGAGGGAGCATAGCCAGGGTGTTCTGTGACCGAGCCGACGACGATGGAGATGCGCCATCGCGGCCATAACCC